>NZ_NEUE01000110.1:0-1442 GCF_002910905.1 Streptomyces sp. SM11
CCGGGTCGGGGCGCAGGGCCGGCGAGCGGGCGGTGACCGTGAACCCGGGTGCACGCGGGGCGCCGGACGCGTCGGCCTCGGCCCGGACGACGCGTTCGGCGGCGGCCGCCAGCCGGTCGAGCGCCGGTTCGGTGAACGCCCGGATCGTGAGGGAGAGTTCGGCCCGGTCCGGGGTGATGTTCCCGCGCTCGCCCGCCCGCACCGAGCCGACGGTGAGCACGGCCTGTTCGGCGGGCGCGGTCGCCTCGGCCACCACCGTACGCAGGCGCAGGACGGTGGCGGCGGCCATCAGGACCGGGTCGATGTTGAGGTGCGGGGTGGCCGCGTGACCGCCCCGGCCGTGCAGGACCGCCTCGACGGCGACGCTCCCCGCCATCAGGGGCGGCCCGCCGGCCGGCGGGTGGGCGAGGGTCCCGGCGGGGAGCGGGGCGGCGTGCTGGGCCAGGACCGCGTCGGGGACGCCGAACCGTTCGTACAGCCGGCCGTCCTCCAGCAGGGACCGGGCCCCGCTCAGCGTCTCCTCCTCCGGCTGGCCGACGACGAGGACCGTGCCCCGCCACGCGTCCCGGGAGGCGGCGAGGAGCGCCACCGCCCCGGTGACCGCCGCGATGTGCAGATCGTGGCCGCAGGCGTGCATGACCCCGGGCACGGTGCTGGCGTACGGGAGTCCGGTGGCCTCGGTGACGGGCAGCGCGTCCAGCTCGGTGCGCAGCAGCACGGTGGGGCCGGGGCCGTTGCGCAGCACCCCGACGAGTCCGTGGCCGCCGCCCACGGAACGGGTGACCGTACAACCGTGTTCGGCCAGCCGGGCGGCGAGGCGGCCGGCGGTGCGGTGTTCGTGGCCGGAGAGTTCGGGGTGGGTGTGCAGGTCGAGGTAGAGCTCGACGGCGGAACGGAGCAGGGGGCGCGGCAGGGGCACACTCCCTGCCGCCGCCTCACCTTCCCGCGGCTCCGACCCTCGCCGTGTCTCCGCCCCTCCCCGAGCCCCCGGCGCCCCGCCGTCGTCGTCCGCGTTCCTCGCCGCACTCGCCGCTGTGTCCACCGCGCACCTCATCTCTGCTCAACGAGCCTGGTTCGTACGGCTGTCAGGTGCCGGGGCGTCGTCCTGCCACCGGGTGCCAGCGATGTGACAGCGAAATCGCGGCCGATCTGACAGCGGCCGCCCCTGCAATGGGTCCAGCACCCGGGCGCCGGACCGGAACCGCCGGCCGGACCCCCACGAGACCAGGGAGATCAACATGGCCCCCAAGACCGAACTCGCCACCCTCGCCGACGAGATCCTGGAGCTGGAGTCGGAGACCTTCGAGATCTCGGACTACTCCGACGCGTCGGAGGTCGTCCTCGCCGGTTCCACGTCGTGCTCCTCGACGTCGACCTGCTCCAGCACCACCAGCACCACCTCCTGCAGCGCCTGACACAGGTTCGCCGGGCCCGCTCGTGCG
>NZ_NEUE01000110.1:1464-10890 GCF_002910905.1 Streptomyces sp. SM11
GGAGGGGGCCGGCGCACGTGCCGGGCCCGCGGCACGTGCCACGCGGGCCCGGTCACGGGAACGGGTGCGGGGCGGCCTTGATCTCCGCCTCCGGGAGGTCGTCGGCCCGCCGCCCCGCCGCCCGCAGCGCGGTCCGCAGCCGGGGCATGGCCAGCGCCCGCTGTCTGCCCCAGCCGAAGTCCAGCGGCAGCAGCCCGGGGACGATGGCCGAGACGGTGTGCAGGCCCATCCGGTGCTGCTCCGGCGTCGTCTGGTCGACGGCGATGACGTCGTACCCCGCTCCCGTCAACCGGTCGCGCAGCAGCCGCAGATCGTCCAGCAGGTCGCCGGTGCGGGGGCGCAGCGGCTGCCAGTCGGCGAACGTCTCCTCCAGCGGGAGGACGGCGGCCGGTTCCAGGTATTCGGCGGCATGCCGGGCCATGGACGGCAGCCCGTAGAGCTGGGCGTGGTCCTTGAGGTGCAGGACCTTGCTGAAGTCCCTTTCCATCGCCTCCAGTTCGGCCCGGCGTTCGGCGACCTGGTAGGGCAGGTGCGGGATGTAGGTGAGGACTTCGGACAGGGCCGCCTCCACCGTGTCCGCCGGGTCGAAGCCCGCCGCCGCGCTGAAGGACAGCGTGCCGTGGCCGCCGTCCCGGCGCACGGCGAGCGCGGTGACGACGGGGACTGCCAGATCCATCCGCGTGTCGAAGGCGTGCACGTCGTAGCCGTGCAGGGCGGCCCGGTCGATCATCGAGCGGACGGCGGGGGTGGTCGCGGTGGTGAGGTCGATCGCGGTGAGGCGGGCGCGGCCGTACCAGGCGAGGAGGAAGGCGTCCCGCTCGACGAGTTCGAGGAGCCCGAAGAGGATGGCTTCCTCCGGACTGCTCCCGGTGGCACAGCCGTTGGAGCACTCGAAGACGAAGTTGTCGGCCTCGACGCCCGCGCTGTAGTGGGCGAGCCGGACCGGGACGAGGATCGGGGCGTCGTCGCGCAGGGAGTGGCCCCAGACCCAGGGGATCGCCCGGTCCGGGTCGAAGGGGCTGACCAGGGGGTCGGTGGCGTACGTCTGCGGGGGGTAGAAGCCGCAGTCGGCGGGGTTCAGGGCCTGGCCGGAGAGGTTGCGGTAGCTGTCGGCCACCGGCGATGTGCCGCGTCGGCGGTGGGTGCCCGCGTACCGCTCCAGGCCCTCCAGGTGGGCGAGGGTGCGGCTGGTGGCGTACCGGTTGGCCTGGCCGCTCCAGGTGACGTCGTTCAGCCCGGCGTAGCCCCGGACGAAGTGGGTGCCGGCGACCGGGGCGGTGGTGGTGGAGGCGGGGTTGATCCAGGTGTCGGAGCCGAGCGCGCCGCAGACCGGGTTGGCGAGGGCGGCGGTCGGCAGCGGGTAGGAGTCCAGGGAGCGGATCCGGTAGCCGTCGGGGTCCGGTTTGGGGGTGGGGCGGAGTTCCATGCGGGCGGCCTGTGCCGTGTCCGGGACCTCGTGCACGCAGGCGGGGCACAGCGGTTCGGGCAGCAGCGGGAAGGTGGCCGTGGCGAGGGTGACCAGGTCGACGCGGGTGACCTGGGGCAGCGCCCGGTCGGCGGGGGTGGCGTCGGAGCGGGTGGCCGTTCCCCGGACGACAGCCTCGTAGGTGGCCCAGACCGCGTCCACCGCGTACTCCGTGAGCACCGGCCAGTGCACGGCCCCGTGCGGCTGGTGCCCCAGCTCCAGCGCCTCGCGTTCCGACCGGCTGCGCAGCCGCTGCCAGCGCATCGCGAGGCACTGGCCGCAGGCGGAGGCGTCGGGGCCGCCGCCCCAGGGGCCGATGAGGACGGCCCGGGAGGTCAGCTGCACGTTGGCGGCGGGCCGGGTGTGGGCGTACGGGTCGGGGCGGCCGAAGCCGAGGACGTCGGCGGCCCCGAGCGGCACGGCGTAGGGCGCGGGCAGACCGTCGGGGGAAGGGGAACGGGTGTGGCGGGCGGTCAGCCCGGACTGGAGGCGGGTGCGCGCCGCTTCCAGGGGGGTCGGGGCGGGGGCCGTCGTCGTCATGACTTGTCGCTCCAGCGGAAGGTCCTCAGCGCCACCGCGCCGAGGACGAGGGCGAATCCGGCGAGGACGGCGCAGGCGACGCCGATGTCCTTCGGGGTGCCGCCGCCGGTCAGCGCTCCGGAGACCCCGTCGTTGAGGTACCGCAGGGGCAGGACGCGGGAGAGGCTCTGCATCCAGCCGGGCATGGCGTCCAGCGGGAAGAACGAGCCGGACAGGAACGCCATGGGAATCATCAGGCAGTTGGCGACGGCGGCGACCGCTTCGGGGGTCTTCGCGTAGCTGCCGACGATGACGCCGAGCGCGAGGAACGCGGTGATGCCGAGCACCAGCACCGGCAGGGCGAGCGGCCAGCGGCCGTCCAGCTGGAGCCCGAAGGAGGGGAGCAGGGCCACGGCGACGAAGAGGACCGCCTGGACGGCTCCGATGCCGAGCGCCAGGACGTAACGGGAGGCGAGGACGGCGGAGACGGGCGTGGGCGTCATCCGGATCAGCCGGAGGATGTCGTCGCGCCGCCACTGCATGAGGACGAACCCGACGCCGAAGACGGCGGCGTTGCCGACGCCCCAGGACAGCACTCCGGGGGCGATGTAGTTGATGTAGGGCTTGCCGCTCTCCTCGACCGTCTGGCCGTGGAAGATCAGCCCGAAGACCACCAGGAAGATCAGCGGGAAGGCGAAGGTGAAGAAGAGGGTGGTGCGGTCACGGGTGTAGGCCCGGTATCCGGCCTGGCTCAGCGCGGCGTAGGCGCTCATCGGGGGTCTCCGTATCACTGGATCGCTGCACGTGTGCGGGGGGAGGGGGAGGGCGGATCGTCCGGGGTCACGGCTGCGGGGCACCGGCCCCGGTGCCGGTCAGGTCCAGGTACACGTCCTCCAGGCTCGCCGTCCTGGTCTGTACGCCCTGGAGCCCCGCGATCGCGTCGACGGCGGCCAGGACCCGGCCCGCGGCGAGGGTCTCCAGCACGATCGAGCCGCCCTCCTCGGTCACCCGGTCCACGCCCTCGATGGCGCGGGCCCGGTCGGGTGTGAGGCGGTCGGCCGGGACCAGCAGCCGGGTGGTCGGGCTGGACGCGGCGATCAGCCGGCCGGGGCTGTCCAGCGCGGCGACCCGGCCCGCGACCATGATGGCGACCCGGTCGCAGAGCGCCTCGGCCTCGTCCAGGTGGTGCGTGGTGTAGACGATGGTGCGGCCCTGGCCCTTGAGGTCGCGCAGGACCTGCCACAGCGAGCGGCGGGCCTGCGGGTCGAGGGCGGCGGTCGGCTCGTCCAGGAAGATCAGTTCGGGCTCGTGGACCAGGGCGGAGGCGATGGCGAGCCGCTGCCGCTGGCCGCCGGAGAGGTCGTCCACCCGGGTGTCGCCCTGTTCGGTGAGACCGACGGAGGCGAGCGCGCGTTCGGCGGCGGCCGCGTCGCAGCGGTAGAGGGCGGCCATGGTGGCCAGGTGTTCGCGGGCGGTCAGCCGGACGAAGAACGCGGAGGCCTGGGTCTGCACGCCGAGCCGGGGCAGCAGGGCGGTGTTGCGCGGCCAGGGGCTCTCCCCCAGGACCGCCACCGTCCCGGAGTCGGCCCGCCGCTGGCCCTCCATGATCTCGACGAGCGTCGTCTTGCCCGCCCCGTTGGGCCCGAGCAGCCCGAAGAACTCCCCGCGCCCGACGGTCAGCGAGACCCCGTCGACGGCCCGGGTGGAGCCGTACGTCTTGTGGACGTCGGCCAGGGCGACGGCGGGCCCGGCGGACCGTCCCGCCGGGGGGTCCTGGGGGGTGCGGGGGGCGGTGGGCGTCATGGAACTCTCCTTGGGGTGGAACGTCGGTCCTCGGGGCGGAACTTCAGGCCGTCAGCAGATGGTGGACGCCCGCGACGGCCGCCGCGACGACACCGGCGAGAACAAGCACGGTGACCGACACATAGGCGGGATAGGCGATACGGGCCCGGCGCGGGTAGGCGGCCGCTTCCGGGGAGCGGCGCAGGGCGAGCCGCAGGTAGGCGCCGGCCGAGGCGGCGAGGCCGGTGGCCCCCGCCAGTTGGCCCGCGATTCTGTAGCCGTCCAGCGGCGGCAGCGGCACGAGCATCGCGAACGCCTGGACGCTGCCGAGGAGCAGCAGGGCGGCGAACGCCTCGTGCGTGGCGTCGTCGAGCGGGGCGAACAGCCACAGCGCGCAGAACGGGAGCAGGAAGACCAGATTCATCACCGCACCGGCGGCGGCCGTGGCGATGCGCTGCCGACGAGTGCCGAAATACTGGTAGTTGTCGACCGTGCAGTACATGATGACGGCAGGCAGCCGCCATCGCAGCCCGATCTCGGCCACCCGCCCGCCGTAGTGCCGGGCCACCACACCGTGCGCCAGCTCGTGGAGGGCGGTGCTCAGCCAGAGCAGGGCCGCCGTGCCGGTCAGCAGGACCGGGTTGGCGAACAACTCCCGCACCGCAATGAGCAGTTCGCCGGAACGGGCGAGGACCACCGCCTCCATCGCGAGGATCAGCGCCAGCAGCGGCACCATCGCCCAGGGCGCGAGCAGGAAGCCGAGGGCCCGGTGGAGGCGGGCGGTGGTGGCGTCGGCGTCGGCCACCAGGGGGAGGGTGCCGCGCAGGAGGGTGCGGCGTTCAGCCGTGGGCGCGGGGGCGACCTGCGCGGCGGCCCGGACGGGATCCCGCGCGGGGGCCCCGGCCAGCAGCCCCTTCGTCCCGAGCATCGCCAGGATCTGCTGCCAGTGCGCGTCCGCCAGCCGTCGCCCGTACTCCCCCGCGTACTCCTCACCGATCTCCCCGAGGCTCCGCTCCCCGTCCATCCGCGCGATGAGGAAGTGCTCCTTGGCCCCGACCTTGAAGGAGTTGCCGGTCTCGGCGTCCTTGATCAGGTGGACGGTGGCGGCGCCGTCCAGCAGCGGGTCGCTGAGCAGGACGCGGGGCCGCAGCTCGGGGCGGTAGGCGGCGAGCGCCCCGGATGCGCTCATGCGGACTCCTTGAGGACCCGGCCCAGAACATGGCTGAGATACGCCTCGTCGCGGATGGTGACGTGCAGCCGGTTGTTGGTCATGTGCATGTACGGGGACAGCAGCAGCGGCAACGCCACGGCCGGGTCGGTGACCCGCTCGTCCCGCTCGCCGTCCCAGGACCGGAAGACCAGGTCCCCGTCCACGGCCAGCTTCCGCGCCCGGTCGCGCAGTTCGGCGCAGTGCTCGGCCCAGCCGGCCAGCGACCCGGGGAGCGAGCGGGCGCTCCCGGGCGGTGCGGTGGCGGCCCGGACCCGGGCGAACCGGTCCCGCAGCCCGTCCGCCGTACGGGCGTAGTTGCGGTCGTACTCGTCGGTGCCGATGAAGCCGGTGCCGGGGAACGCGCGGTGCCAGAACTCGTAGTAGCTGTCCAGGTATGCGGTCAGCTCGTCCCGCCCGGGAAGGAAGGCCGAGGACATCACCATCATCAGCTGGGCGGCGGTGCCCAGCAGGACCGTGCGCAGGTGCAGGTTCTTGGTGGCGAGGGCGTCGATCACCAGGTCGCTGGAGTGCCGGAAGTGCCACTCGGCCAGCTCGATCCCGGCGGGCCCGCCGTACTTCCCGAACTCCGGTTCGTAACGCTCACGGTGGCGGGAGTTGTTGGGGCGCAGGTTCATCCGGCCCCGGTCGTCGGTGTAGTGCCCGCGCTCGCTGCCGGGGAACTCGATCTCGAAGAGGGTGTTGTAGAAGTCGTTGAGGAACCCGGAGTCGACCTCGTACAGCGCGGGCCGCTCGGCCAGGAACGCGTCCACGGCCCGCTCGGCGCGGCGGGCCACTTCCGGCTCGGCATCGGGCGTGGACGGCTTCAGGCGCAGCCGTACGTGAGGGCCCTCCAGCCAGTAGTTGATGAAGAAGTACCCGGCGAGCAGCCCGTCCGCCTCCAGCTCCGCGACCAGCGGGCGGACGCAGTTCAGGAGGAAGGGGCGGGGGTTGGCGGCGTAGAAGACGTGGGTGGCCTGCCAGTCCCCGGTGGTGGTCGCGGCCGGTGCGGTGGGGGGTGTCATGAGGTGGTCCTCCTGTGGACGGGTACGGCCGTCTCCACGGCCAGTTCGGCGACATGGCGGCCGTGGCCACTGACGGTGGGCAGCGCGTCCTGGTCCGGCAGCATCTCCCGGAACACCACCCGGGCCTCGGGGGACTTGACGAGCGCCTCGAAGGCGGACAGGGACAGGGTGCTGTCGAAGTCGAGGTACTGCGGCTTCGCGCCGGTCGCGCCCCGGGCGCCGGTGTCCGACACGGTCGCGAAGACCCGGTCGGGCAGGCCGTGGGTACGCCGGAACGCGTGCCAGCCCAGGAACCAGCCGTCCTCCGGGGTGCCCGGCCGGTGCAGGGGCAGGACGGCGGCCGGGGCGCTCCAGCTGCGCCGGCTCACGACGAGCGAGCCGTGCCGCACCCGGGGCCGCCCGGTGACCCCGCCCCGCGGCTCGCCCTCGGGGACGCCCGCCCACACGTTGAGCGGAGCCATCGAGGTCGGGGAGAGGAGCAGCAGGGTGCGGGGCAGTTCGGGCAGGGCGAGGGGGACGAGGTAGCCGAGGTAGACGGGGATCACCTCGCGGTCCAGGCGGGCCGAGCGCAGGACGAGCCGGTCGGCCCCGGGGTCGTGCACGAGATACAGGTCCTCCAGCGAGATCCTGAACTCCGGCTCCAGCGTGCCCCGTTCGCCTGGGCAGACGATCTCGTACGGGGTGAGCCGGCCGTGCAGGTTGAGGTTGCTGGTGACCGGGCCGCCGGTGACCTCGGCGAGGACCGCGCCCTCGGGCACGAGGGCGTCGGTGTCCGCGAGGAGCCGTTCGCCGAGGCCGTCGAAGAGCTGGGTGAACCGGGTGAACGAGAACGACACCCCGCCGTAGGACCGGTTCAGGACGACGAGCGGGTCGCCGGGCCGGTCGGCGATCTGGACGTGGTGGCTCATCGGCGCGAAGTCCGCTTCCAGACCGCCCAGTTCATCGGTCACCGCAGCCAGGAAGGCCTCGTCGAGCCGCACTTCGGCCGCCCCCGGTTCCGCCGCCTCCCACAGTCCGGCCATCCGGGCCGTGAACGCGCGGCGGGCGGTGTCGAGGGCGCGCAGCCGGTCCAGGCCGAGCCAGTTGACCTCGGGGACGTAGGTGCCGTCGGCGTCGTACGGGGTGCGGGAGGCGGTGAACGTCATGTACTGGTCGAAGAAGTCCTCGTGGAAGTCGTGGACCAGCTTCAGCAGGTCGTCGCACCGCCCGCCGTGTCCGTAGCGGGCGAGGAAGAAGCCCTGGAAGGTGATCCGCTGCGGGAGGGTGAGGTCGAACGCGGGCAGCACCCGCTCCACCGCCGCCAGCGGACCGGCGGCCAGCTCACCCCAGGCGTCCGGGTCCAGCATCACTCCGGGGTCCGCCGCCCGGGGAGAGCCCGCCGCCGCGTCCTCGTACAGCAGGGTCTGCGGGACCTTCGCGCGCTCGGCCCCGAGCTCCTCCTCCTGGACCGCCCGCAGCCCGGCCCGTACGGATTCCAGCAGGGCGCGCCGCTCGTCCGGGGCCGCGTCGGCGAAGCGGGCGGCGTGGGCGGCGGGCTCCTCCAGCCGGTCCGCGAGCCGGTCGGCCCAGGGGCGGTCCAGGCCACGCAGCGCGTCCTGGAAGGCGCGGAGCGGGTCGGTGTCGTGGACCTCGGTCCGCAGGCACGGCACCTGGACCATGCCGACGTCCAGCAGCGCCCCGAGGTACTGCTCGCACTCCTCGCGGGCCGCTCCCCGGTCCTCCTCCAGCCAGGCCGCCAGCTCGCCGTAGCGGAGGGTGCCGCGCTCCTCGAACAGGCCGAGCAGCCGCTCCAGGGTGCCGCTGCGGCGCAGGAAGAACAGCCGGTCCTTCACCGCGTCGAAGGTGACGGCGGTGTCGTCGTCGCCCGCGGTGACCCACCGCCGGACGTAGCGGACCCGGTCGTCGTCGCGCCCCCAGCCGGAGGCGAGGGCGAGGGGCAGATCGGCCCGGCGGACCGGGTCGGCGATCACCGCGTCGGCGAGCCGGCCCAGCGCCACGACGTTGAGCCGGACCTGCGTCCGCCACTCCTCCCCGACCCGTACGCGCAGCCCGTCAAAACCGCCGAACACCCCGGGGGCGACGCCGGTGAAGGTGGAGAACGGGCTGGTCTTGCAGGCGGTCCGGTAGACGTAGGAGAGCAGCGAGCGTTCGATCTTGCGCTGCTTCCGGTCCGGCCGCACCCCGGCCGGGGACGCCCTGTGCCGGTAGGCGTCGAGCTGGGCGTCGAGGGTCGGCGAGGCGAGCAGCAGCCCCTTGCGCAGCCGCTCGTGACCGGCGATCCGGGCCAGCTCGGCACGGCTGCGGTCCGTCTCGGCGGCCAGCAGACCGGCCCCCGCACCCCGCTTCCCGTCCAGGGCGCGCCGGCCGGTCAGCCAGTCGGCGAGGTCCCGGGCGGCGGCCGGGTCGAGGACGCGCACCCGGGCGAGGGCGTCCTCGGCGGCCGAGGGGTCCGGCAGCCGGTTGTTGAAGACGTCGCGGCGCAGTTTCAGCAGGGCGCGGCGCAGCGGTTCGTCGTCGCTGCCGCCGATCAGCCCGTGCAGCTGGTCCGCGGCCTTCCCGGCCAGCAGCGCCAGCTGTTCGGTGGTGTCGAGGACGTCGTCGGCCCAGCGGCGGCTGTCCGGGCAGCGCAGGGCCCGGACGTCGTCGACGGGGAGTCCGGCGACGCGCAGCATGAACGCGGGCCGGCCGGCGGCGGAGTCGGCGGTGCCGGTCATCGTCGGCGCTCGTCCGGGCGACGGAGAGTTCGCGGTGTCGGTCATCGTCGGCGCTCGTCCGGGCGACGGAGAATTGGCGGTGTCGGTCATTGTCGGCCCCCGGTCAGGCGATCTCGTAGCGGAAGTCGGCGGGGGCGGGGCGTTCGTTGCCGATCATCATGATCAGCAGGGGTGCCTCGCCCGTCCCTTCGAGCCCCAGCTCCTCGATGTAGGAGATGTTGTCGAAGCCGAGGGCGACCCCGCAGCCGAGGTCCACGGCCGCGGCGGCGGTGTAGACGGTCTGGGCGACGGCCCCGATGGTGGCGTTGGCCAGCCGGTACCCCCGGTCCCCGACCGCGTCGAGGACGGCGGTGGTGCGGACGGTCGGCACCAGGACCGCTCCGGCCTGCTCCAGGTTGTAGTTGGCGAGGAAGTAGTTCTTCTGGAGGAACTCCCCCGGCCGGCCCTCCCTGATCCGCCGCAGGCTCCGCGCCTCGGGGTCGTAGGCGTACGAGCCGGGTGCGATCCCCTCCACATGGCCGACGAACGCGTACAGCTTCGCCAGCCGGACGTCACCGGTGTCCCCGCCGAGCCGCGAACCGGCCGCCGCGGCCGCCAGGCAGGCGGCCAACTGGTCGGCGGTGACCGGCTTCCGGGCGTCGAACCGGCCGAAGCTGGAGCGCCGGGCGCGCAGGGCGCCGCGCACATCGACGGCCAGCGGCCGGGCGGGCGGCA
>NZ_NEUE01000111.1 GCF_002910905.1 Streptomyces sp. SM11
GAGCGGCTCTGTCCCGTAGTCGGTGGTGACGTCGAGTAGCCGTCCATGATCATGATCTTGTGATGGATGTCAACTCCCTTGTCGGGACGGTGTTTTCCGGGCTTTCGGCGCTGGTCGTCGAGGATGTGGCGGATGGCGGTGACGCGATAGTGGTCACGGCCCGCACTCGGGATGTGGCGGTGCCGTGTCCGGTGTGCGGATCGCCGACGGCGAAGGCCCATGGATATCACCGCCGGACGGTGGCGGACGTACCGGTCGACGGCCGCCAGGTCGTCGTTCACCTGCGCGTACGGCGGCTGGCCTGCCCGATCCTGGGCTGCCGGCGACAGACCTTCCGCGAGCAGATTCCCGGACTGCTGGAGCGCCATCAGCGCCGCACGGTTCGGCTGGCGGGCCAGATATCGCAGGTGGCACGGGAGTTATGCGGTCGGGCGGCGACCCGCCTGGCCGGCCTGCTGGCCGTGCCCGTTTCCCGCAGTACCGCGCTGCGCAATCTGCGTCGCCTGCCGCTGCCCCGGCGGGAGGTCCCGCGGGTGATCGGAGTGGATGACTTCGCGCTCAAGCGACGTCACCGCTATGCCACCATCGTGACCAACGCCGAGACTGGCGAGCGGATCGACGTGCTGTCCGACCGCACCGCGGACACCCTGGAGACGTGGCTGCGCGAACATCCTGGTGCCGAGGTCGTATGCCGGGACGGATCGGCCACCTACGCTGAGGCCGTCCGCCGTGCTCTGCCCGACGCGGTACAGGTCAGCGACCGCTGGCACCTCTGGCGAAACTTCTGCGACAAAGTCCAGCTCGAAATCCGCGCACATGCCGGCTGCTGGGCCACCATCAATCCGTCCCGCCCCGGCGGCATACGCGAGCAGACCACCCGCGAGCGCTGGACCAAGATCCACGATCTCCTCGGCCAGGGCGTTGGCCTGCTCGAATGCGCCCGCCGCCTCAGCCTGGCCCTGAACACCGTCAAACGCTACGCCCGCATGCCCGAACCCCAGGCCCTGCGCCTCACCCCCGCCTACCGGCCGACCCTCGTCGACCCCTACCGCGACCACCTTCGCGAACGACGCCGGGCCGACCCTGCCGTCCCCGTCACCCACCTGCTGCGCGAGATCCGAGACCTGGGCTACACCGGCAGCGCCAATCTGTTGGTCCGCTACCTCAGCCAAGGCCGCGCCGAAGGCGACCGACCCGTCACCACGCCGCGTCACGCCGGCCGCCTCCTCCTTACCGACCCCGAAAACCTGCGCCCGAAGGAAACGGCCCTGCTGGAGAAGATCACCGCAGCCTGCCCGGAGATGACGCAACTCGCCGATCTCATAAACGTCTTCGCCACCCTGCTGAAGCCGACCGAGGGAAACGACCTGAAGCTCACCGAGTGGATCACGACTGCCCGCGCCGCAGCACTGCCCCACCTGCACAGCTTCACCAACGGCCTCGAAATTGACCGGCTCGCCGTCAACGCCGGCCTCACCCTGCCCTACCACAACGGCCGCACCGAAGGCGTCAACACCCGCACCAAACGGATCATGAGACAGATGCACGGACGCGCAGGATTCGACCTCCTCCGCCACCGCATCCTGCTCGCCTGACAGGAACCCACCGTCACCACCGACTACGGGACAGAGCCGAACGTCGTCGTTTTACAGTCCCCGGTGGCCGAGGCAGCCGCTCAGCTGGTGCCTCGCGCTAACCAACCGCGCCCTTAGAAGTACGGCACACCATCGGACTTCGGTATGTAGGACCAGAGACGCAGGACTAGGCGAGGGCGTCGTTTACGGGGTCTGGCGTGCCCGATCTTCCGTAATTAGCAAGCACAAGAACTGGCGCACGTGCCAGCCTGAGCACGTGCAGGCGCTCCGGCCTGCTCACCCGTTCGCTACACGTGGGGAGTAGACGTGAATCAGGGCGAACCCCCGGACGACTCTTCTTGGGAACAGATCGTTCCGCCCGATGTGGCGGGCACTGCGGATCAGGCGAACTGGTACTTCAACCATGTGCGCCAAACCATTCCTCGTTTCGCCGGGCAGGGATCTGCGTCTCACGCCCGAAACCTCAGCTACTTCACGTCCAGCGACCCCGAACTGAGCACCACACTATGGTTGCGCGTCGGTTCCGTGAGGTCGACGGCCATCACCTACGCGCTCACCGGGCCACGAGAAAAGATCCGGGAAGAGAAGGCGCGGTGGCGCACCGTCCTTATGTCTGCGCTGGAGTCGTTCCAAGCCGATCGGGCACCCGAGCGTGACTGGGCCGCGATCCTCATCCCGAAGGCGGCCCAGCTTGCCCGCTGGATCGGGCCCCTCCGAGCGTGGCCCGACCGACTGGCCACCCCCGTACGGATCGGCCCTATGTCGCTCGTCTCCCTACCGACCTGGGTGACTCAGCCTCATTCGCACCCGGACGACTCGTCGGTCATGCTGGGGGTGGGCTACTGGCCTCTTCTCGTCACTGGCACGGCTCCCGGCTATTTCCGAGCTGGGGCTCTCCAAGCCGCGGCGCGTGACCTGCTTCGCCTCCAGTGGCTCCTCACTCTGGTCACCGCCCGGACCTGGCAGCGCGGGACTCAGCCCTGCCTCATGGAGGCGGACGGCCATACGGACGCTTTCACCGCCCAGTGGCTGGACAGAATGACCGCCTGGTCCCTCCGGGAGCAGTTTCCAGCGCCCGATGCAATCGAACTGGCTCTTCCCCACTGGCTGCCCGCTGCGTGGGACAAGAGCGTGGCATCGCGACGCTGCTCAAACGCACTCAACGCGTACGGCCACGCCTTCGGGTACTTCACCGAAGAGGCGACTTCCGATGCCGGCGCTCGGTTCGCCGCAGTGATCGAAGCAGTCACCGGAACACGCACGCCGTCTCAAGCGGAGAAGACCGCAGCAGACCATCTGCTCAACGCGGCGGCTCCGGACACTCTCACGGAATCCGAAGCAACAAAGGCTGCGAAAGACATCCTGATGTATGCCCTCCGCTCCGAAACCGTCCACACCGGTCAGCTCCATGGCCCCGAATCCCTCGGCGGCATGCCGTTGGGGATGTTCTCCGCAGACGGCGACCCCTCGTACGTCCACCACATGACGACCGGCGTGCTCCAGCACCTGTGCCGCGACATCCTCATCCAGAGTCTGGGCGGGCCGACCAACGACCCGTCGGCAATCCTTCAAGGGCTCGACGGCATACGCGAGGGATGGATGAGCATCGGCCCGCCTCTCCCCGTGTAACTCAGCGGTAGGGCAGCCCCTCCGCAGTAGGGCCGGTGACGATCCGCTCACGCATCGCTCACGCGCGAACCCCCGGACACCGGAGCGCCCCAACCGGCCGAAACCGATCGGGGCGCTCCACCGCAGGTCAGAGAAGGTTTCCTCGCTCTGCTGTCGGTAGGCCGTGTGGGACTCGAACCCACAACCAACGGATTAAAAGTCCGCTGCTCTGACCAATTGAGCTAACGGCCCTCGACGGATCACCCCCCGAGCATAGCCCGCCCGATCCCGGCAGCCGATCCGGTATCGGTGTCGGGCCCGTCGCGGGTCCCGGAAGGCGGGCCGAGGCGGGCTCCCGGGGCCGGGAACAGCAACAGGGCCCGTACGTCACCGAGTCGGTTCGGTGGCGTACGGGCCCTGCCGGTCTGTCAGGCGGACCTGCTCGGCCGGGTGCCGGCCGGGCTGGGGTCAGCCGTTGCGCTTCCAGCGCGGCTTGTCGTCGCGGCGGCCGAAGGAACCGGTGTTGGTGCCGGTGTTGGCGCCGCGGTGGTCGTCACGACGGCCGGTCGGGCGGTCGGTGCCACCACCGGAGCGGAAGCCGCCCGCGGGGCGGTCGTCGCGACGGTCACGGTTGAACGGGCGGTCGCTGCCGCCGGAGCGGAAGCCGCCGGAGGGGCGCTCGTCACGACGGTCACGGTTGAACGCCGGACGGTCGTTGTCCCGACGCTCGAACGAACGGCCACCACGGTCGTCCCGACGGTCACTGCTGCCACCGGAACGGAAACCACCCGACGGGCGCTCGTCACGACGGTCACGGTTGAACGCCGGACGGTCGTTGTCCCGACGCTCGAACGAACGGCCACCACGGTCGTCCCGACGGTCACTGCTGCCACCGGAACGGAAACCACCCGACGGGCGCTCGTCACGACGGTCACGGTTGAACGCCGGACGGTCGTTGTCCCGACGCTCGAACGAACGGCCACCACGGTCATCGCGACGGTCACTGCTGCCACCGGAACGGAAGCCGCCGCCACCGGAGGAACGATCGTCACGACGGTCGTTGCCGCCGCGGTAGCCGCCACGGTCGCCACCGCGGTTGTCGCGGCGCTCGTAGTTGCCCCGCTCGTCGCGGGCGGCCTGCTGCTCCGGTACGGAGACGGCTGCCACGAGGGCGGCCTCGGCCTCGGCGGCCACCTCGGCCACCGCGGCCTCCGGGTCGTCTCCCCGCTCGCGGGCGGCGCGGGCGACCAGGCGGTCGGCCTCCTCGCGCAGCTCGACGGCGCGGCGCTGGATGCGCTCCAGCTGCTTCGTCAGGTCGGCGGCCTCGCGCTCGGCCTGCTTGGCGGCGTTGTTCGCGGAGTCGGCCTGGACCTCGGTGAGCGAACGGGCGCCGGTGATCTCGGCGACCTCCGGCTCGAAGACGCCCGCGCCCTGGACGATGTGGCGCGAGGCGTCGACGCCCGCGTCCTCCATCAGGCGGAAGATCTGGCGGCGCTGGTGCGGGAGCGCCAGCGAGACGACGACACCGGACTTGCCGGCACGGGCGGTACGGCCCGAGCGGTGCAGGTAGTCCTTGTGGTCACCGGCCGGGTCCACGTTCAGGACCAGGTCGATGCCGTCGACGTGGATACCGCGGGCGGCGACGTCGGTCGCGACGAGCGCGTTGACGTAACCCTTCTTGAAGTCCTCCAGAACCCGTGTACGGGCGCCCTGGGTCATGCCGCCGTGCAGCGCGTCGGCCTTCACGCCGGACTCGATGAGCTGCTCGGCGATGCGGTCCGCGCCCAGCTGGGTGCGGACGAAGATGATCGTGCGGCCCTTGCGGGCGGCGATGGCGGCCGTGACCGGCGCCTTGTCCTTCGGCTTCACGACGAGGACGTGGTGCGACATGGTCGTGACGTTGCCCTGGGCGCTGTCGACCTCGTGCGTCACCGGGTTGGTGAGGTAGCGCTTGACCAGCGTGCCGATCTCGTTCTCCATGGTGGCGGAGAAGAGCATCCGCTGACCGCCGCCGGGGATCTGGTCGAGCAGCTCGGTGACCTCGGGCAGGAAGCCCAGGTCGGACATCTGGTCGGCCTCGTCGAGGACGGCGACCTGGACGCTCGCCAGCGAGCAGGCGCCGCGGTTGATGATGTCGCGCAGCCGGCCCGGGGTGGCGACGAGGACGTCGACACCGCGCTCCAGCGCGTAGATCTGGTTGCCCATCGACGTACCGCCGCAGACGACCTTCATCTTGAGGCCGAGCACGTCGCCGTACGGCTGCAGCGCGTCCGCGACTTGCATCGCGAGCTCACGGGTCGGGGTGAGGATGATGCCGCGCGGCTTCTTCTTCTCGGTGGTGCCACCGGAGAGCGAGGCCAGCAGCGGCAGGCCGAAGGAGAGCGTCTTGCCGGAGCCCGTACGGCCGCGGCCGAGGATGTCCTTGCCGGCCAGGGCGTCCGGGATGGTCGCGGCCTGGATCGGGAAGGGGGCGGTCACACCGTTCTGCGCGAGCTTGCGGACGATGCCCTCGGGCAGACCCAGGTCGCCGAAGGTGACGGTCGGCTCGGCGTCGGCGGCGTCCGCGATCTCCTCGGCGGAGGCCACGGCCTTCTCGGCCTTCTCGACGACGGCCTTCTCTTCGGCCTTCTCGGCGGGAACGTCGGCCTGTACGTCGGTGATGAAGTCGGCGACCGACTTCTCGGCGACGACGGGCTTCTCGACGACGGTCTTCTCGGCGGCCGGGGCGGTGGCGCCGGCGGGGGCCTCGGTCACAGCGGCCTCGACGAGCTCGATGAGCTCGGCGTTGTCGACGTTCTCGGGCATGACGGTGTGGTCAGAACTGGAAATTGACATGCGAAATGCGAAACCTTCCGGAGTCTCGGCACGCGCCCATAACTCCGTGATTCGCAATTTCGACCGCCTCAATGCGGTCCAGCCACGGCAAGGGAGAGTACGCGCCACACGGCGCTCTTCTGTGTCGGCGCCGGGCAATAGGATCAAACGATCTACTACCATACACACTCTCCCGGGCATTGCGCAAACCAGCCGTGACGAACCCCCGGCTACACCGGCCCCACCTGCGGCGATGCCTCCGGAGTCCGCAGCGGCCCGGCGGCCCCCGGTCCACTCATCGCATGGGCCCGCAGCTGCGCGGCGGGCGAGGCCGAGGGGGGCGGCTCCGGCGGATCGGTGGGTTCCGGCTCGGGCTCCGGGTCCGGGGCGGGCGTCGGCGGGGCCGGCGGCTCCGGAGTGGTGGGCGGCGGCTCCCCCGGCCCCGGAGTCGAGGGCGTCGGCGAGGGCGGGGGGCCGCCCCGGGTGGGCACCGGAGCGCCCGGTTCGGGATGCGGACCCTCGGGGGTGACCGACGGCACAGCACTGGACGCGTCCGGGCTCGGGCTGTCCCCGGGCGCGACCCGGTCCGAGTGGGGGTGGGCGTCCCCGACGCGCCCCCCGGCCTGCCCTGAGCCGGGAACCGTGCCCCCGGCCGGATCTGCGGCGGAGCCCTTCGGCCCGGCGGACCGTGAGGGCCCCGGCCCCCCGGCGCCGTTCTCGCCGACGCTCATACAGCCGGTGGACGCGGCGATCGTCAGCGCGGTGACGGCTGCCCAGCGGACAGGGGCGGACAACTGGCGCACGAGTGGCACCTCCGGGGCGGGAGCGAGGGAGCGGATGCGGGGAACTGGAGCGGAGAGCACGGCGCCGGGGCGGAGCGGGAAGGCAGGATCGAGCGGTACGGCGTCGCACTGTGCCCAACTCCCCCGACCACGCCGGAGACACGCCCGAAACGCCACACGCCCGCGCGACAACCCCGGAAGCGGCCCCGGCCACCCCGCCCTATCCCCCGAAGCCGCCCGTGAGTTCCGCCCCCAGGAACACCGCGCCCAGGCCCGCCGACAGCGACGCCAGTACGTTGGCCGCGGCCAGGAAGCCCCGGCCCGTCTCGGCCAGGCGAAGCGTCTCGTACGAGAACGTCGAGTACGTCGTCAGCGCCCCGCACAGGCCCGTCGCCAGCATGGCGTGCGCCGGGGAGGACACCGCGGCGCCGGTCAGCAGCCCGAGCAGCAGGCTGCCCGCCGTGTTCGCCGTGAAGGTGCCCCACGGGAAGACGTACGGGACGCCCGGACCCTGGTGCGCCTGCACCGCACGGTCCGTCAGGTAGCGCAGGGGCGCGCCCACCGCCCCGCCGATCGCCACCAGCAGCCAGTTCACACGGTCCGCCCCCCGGTCCGGGCGCCCCGGTCCAGCCAGGTCCGCGTCGCCACGGCCGCCGCCCACACCGCCCCGAGCGCGGCCGTCGCCGTCGCCACCGCGTACGCCATCGCCACCACGGCCTCCTGACGCACCAGCAGGTCCGACACGCCGGCCGCGTACGTCGAGAAGGTCGTGAAGCCGCCGAGCACGCCGACGCCGAGGAAGGGCCGCACCAGCGGGTGGGTCACCCGGCCCCGTTCGACGGTGAGCACCATCAGCACGCCGATCAGGGCGCAGCCGCTCACGTTGACGACGAGCACGGTCCACGGGAAGCCGCCCGCGCCGGGCCACAGCACCAGGGCGCCGTAGCGTGCGAGCGCGCCGAGCGCGCCGCCGGCCGCGACCGCAGCCAGCACCCGGCCCTGCGGGACGGCGGGCGGACCGGGCTCCGGCAGTTCCTCCGGCGCCTGCTCGCTCACCCGTAGCCCAGGGCGTGGAGCCGCTCGTCGTCGATGCCGAAGTGGTGGGCGATCTCGTGGACCACGGTGATCTCGGTCTCCGCGACGACATCCTCCTGCGACTCGCACATCCGCAGCGTCGGCCCCCGGTAGATGGTGATCCGGTCCGGCAGCACCCCGGCGTACCACTCTCCGCGGTCGGTGAGCGGGGTGCCCTCGTAGAGCCCGAGCAGGTCGGGATCGCCGGGCTCCGGTTCGTCCTCGACGAACACCGCCACGTTGTCCATCAGCCGCGTCAGCTCCGGCGGAATGCGGTCCAGAGCCTGGCTCACCAGCTCCTCGAACTGTTCGCGCGTCATCTCCAGCACCAGGCCATTGTCACGTACGACGACCCCGCACGGGCAGGCCGCGACCTGGCCGGCCCCTTTCCTCCGGCGGACGCCCGGCCCGCGTCCGGCATGGCGGAGGCCGTACCGGGGCATACGGGCCCAATGGTCCGCGTCCCGTTCCGTGCCGCAGCCGCCCGCGTCCGGCACCGCCTCATCCAGCTCGCCCGCCCGAAGCCCCGGGGGCGCACCCCGGTCGGCTCCCGCACCGGCACGGCGACTCCCGGCGGTCTGACGGGCCCCGCCCGCCACCCGTACCTCCGCGCCCTCGGGATGCTCGCCGTCGTCGTGCTGGGGGCCTGGCTGGGACTGCTCGCCGTGGGCAGCATCCGTACGCCGGTCGGCCCCATGGACACCACCATGACGCTGCGCCCCTCCCTCACCGGCGGCAGCAAGATCAACGTGTCCCCGCTCGGGGCCCTGGAGCTGGACTCGCACCTCGCGCCGCTCCGGCTGGATGTGGACGTGGACCGGCTCGACCCCGAGCGCTCCCAGGCCCTGGTCGACCGGCCGGAACGGTTCTCCAGCCTCCAGGACGAGGTCACCCGGGACGTCGCCGCCGGCACCCGGGAGCTGGCCGTTCGCTCCTTTGTCGCCGTCGTCTCCGGCGCGACCGCGCTCGGCCTCGTCGTCTACCGCCGTCCCCGCCCCGCCCTGGCCGCCGGCGGGCTCGCCCTCACCCTGCTGGCCGCGTCCGGCGTCAGCGCGTACGCCACCTGGAACCCGAAGTCCGTCCTGGAACCGAAGTTCTCCGGGCTGCTCTCCAGCGCCCCGTCCCTGGTCGGCGACGCCCGCTCCATCGTCACCGAGTTCGACATCTACCAGCAGGAACTGGCCCGCCTGGTCACCAACGTCACCAAGCTGTACGACGCGACCTCCACGCTTCCCGTCTACCGGCCCGACCCCGGCACCATCCGGGTCCTGCACGTCTCCGACATCCACCTCAATCCGGCGGCCTGGCACATCATCGCCTCGCTCGTGGAGCAGTACGAGATCGACGTCATCGTCGACTCCGGCGACACGATGGACCACGGTTCCGCCGCCGAGAACGGCTTCCTCGACCCGATCCGCGACCTCGGCGCGCCCTACGTGTGGGTGCGCGGCAACCACGACTCGCCGGTCACCCAGGCCTATCTGAAGAAGTTCAAGAACGTCCATGTCCTCGACGACGGCAAGGCGGCGAACGTCGGCGGGCTGCGGATCGCGGGCACCGGCGACGCCTCCTTCACCCCGGACCGGACCGCCCCGGTCGGCGGCAAGGAGGCCGCCCGGCTGGAGGGCGCACGCCTGGCCTCCGCCCTGCGCGACCAGGAGCGCGCGGGCACCCCGGTCGACATCGCCGTCGCCCACGACCCGAACACCGCCCGGGAGACCGACGGCACGGTCCCGCTGGTGCTGTCGGGCCACCTCCACCGCCGGATCAACGAACAGCTGAAGCTCGGCACACGGCTGAAGGTCGAGGGCTCCACGGGCGGCGGCGGGCTGCGCGCCGTGCAGAACGAGAAGCCGGAGAAGGTGCACGCCTCGGTGCTCTACATGGACCGCTCCACCCGTCGGCTCCAGGCCTGGGACGAGATCACGCTGGGCGGTCTCGGACTGACGACCGCCG
>NZ_NEUE01000112.1 GCF_002910905.1 Streptomyces sp. SM11
GGCGGGGTGATCGGCCGGGACGCCTCGTAGCCGACCGCGCCACCCAGTACACCCGGCTGCTGTTCCTGGTCCTCCCGCAGGTCCAGCGCCAGCACCTTCGTGGGCAGCGTGACCTCGGCGATGGTCCCGGGGCCGGAGGAGTCGCGCAGTTCGACAACGATGCCGTGGCGCGCGGCGAGCCGTGCCACCACGTGCAGACCCATGGACCGTACGTCGCCGATGCCCGCCCGCGGTTCGAGCAGCGCGGCGTTGTGGACCGCGCGGCGTTCCGCCGTGATGCCCACTCCCTCGTCGACGATCTGCACCACGGCCCGGTCCCACAGCCGCCAGACGGCGACCCCGACCTGCTTGTCCGGGGGCGAGTACCGGGTCGCGTTGTCGAGCAGTTCCGCCAGGACGTGCGCCACGTCGTGCACGGCCCGGGCGGTGATGCCGATCCCCGACTCGATCACGCCGAGCGAGACGCGGTCGAACTGCTCGATCTGCTGGGCGGCGGCAACGATGACGGTGGAGCACCCGACATCGGCGGAGCGCACCCGGGCGTTTCCGTAACCACCCAGTACCAGAAGGTTGTTGGTGTTGCGTTCCATGCGGACGGCGAGGTGGTCGAGAGCGAAGAGGGTCTTCATCCGTACGGGGTCGGCCTCGTCGCGCTGCACGCTGTCCAGCTCGGACACCATGACGGCGGTCAACCGGGCTCCACGGCGGGCGACACCGACCAGTGTCTCGGCCAACCGCTCGTGAGCATGTGCCTGTTGGGCGGCCAGCCGGACGGCCTCGTGGTGGACGGCGTTGAACGCCTCACCGACCTCGCCGATCTCGTCCTCGCCCGTGGTCCCGACCGGATCGCCTGTCCGCCGGGCCACCTCCTCGGGTGTCGCCCCACGCAGCGCGCCGGGCTGGGACAGCTCGCTCATCACGGCGGGCAGCCCGGAGTGGGCGACCTCGTGCGCGGCGTTGCGCAGATCGCGCAGCCGCCGGATCATGACGCGCCCCAGGCGGATCGCGACGACGACGACGCCGACCAGGGTCAGCACCACCAGGGCGACCTCCGCACCGGCCGTCCAGATGAGGGTGGTGCGTACGTCGGACACCTCGGCCAGGACGGCCGCGTCGACCCGCTTCTCCACCGAACGCAGCAGCTCCTGGCGGTCGTTGGCGGCCCGCTGCCATTCCTTCGGCGTGACGGTGATGTCCTTGTCGGCGCCGGTGCGCCCGATCTCGTCCTCGAACCGCCGGGCCTCCAGTGCCTTCGCCCCGGAGAGGGTGCGTTCCAGCCAGGTCCGCCATGTGCCCGGCCCGAGGTCGAACATGGCGCCGACCGACTCGGTGTAGCCCATCCGGGCGGCGTCGAAGGTCCGCTGCGAGGCGGTGGTGAAACCGCCCGCGGCCTGCGCCCTCGCCACGGTGACCTGCTGCTGGGCGGTGTACTCGGCGGCCTCGGACAGGGCGGCCGCGGCGCGGATCCGGTCCGCGATGTCGGCGTCGACGCCGTCGGCCTGCGCGATGCCGTCGCGGTAGCTGTTGAGGTCGGCGATCACGATCCGATAGCCGAAGGCGAGGGCGGAGATGGTGCTGCTGCCCGAGCGCGCCTGGGCGCGAAGCCCGGGCATCTCCTCGATGAAGCGCTCGATACGGTCCAGAGCGCCCTGTGCGCTGCCGGGTACCGCGGAGAGGTCCTTGGTCCGGCTGCGGAATCCGGCGATGCTCCTGTCGGTCGCGTTCGCACGTAATCGGAACGTGTCCGCGTCTCCCTGTTCGGAGACCAGGGCGGTGGCCGCCGCCCGCTCACGCTGTAACTGATGGGTCAACTCGCTTGCACCGTCGGCGGCGTGGACCATCGAGGTCAGCCGGTCGGCCTGGAGTGCCTGGTTGGTCGCGGGTGCGAGGGCCAGAACCGAGAAGGCGACGGCCACGGTGAGCGGTGCGGCGACGAGGAGTACGAGGCGACGATTGATTTTCACTGCGCGGCTCCGTCGCCGGAACCGGGTTCGAGTATCGGTGACACGCGGATACCTGTTAACGAGTTGTGAGGGGCGCCGGTGAGGGCGTCCTGGATGAGGGGGAGGGTGCTGGTGGGGCAGAAGAGGCCCCAGAGGCGCGCGGCATGATCCTATGCCGTAGCGCACACCTCCGGACGGGTGAATCTCTGAAAAATCTGCGCACTGGCCGCACAGAGATGTTCCAACCTCGATCGCAAGTGCGCCTAAAGCGACGGTTATTGAGCACGACAGAGCAGCCGAAACAGTCCGGGCCAGGTCCGACCGGCCGTCGACTCGCCACCTTGGGGCGGGACCGTCGGACGGGGGCGCCCGCGGCGGCCCCCACCGGCCGCGAAGGCTGGGGAGGTGCCAAGCAGTCACCTTCCGCGAATACCGGTCGCCTCGACCGTCACGCCGCGTGCCGCCAGAGCCTTCGCCGTCTGTGCGAGGCCTCCGGCGTGGGAGCGACACCGCTCAACCGGTAGATGGTGCGTACTTCGGTGTTCGCGGTCATGACGGGCCTTCATGCGGCAGGGGAGTGCGGCAGGGGCTGGCGATACGGACGCGCCCACGAGGTGCAGCCAGAACGCGGTTCGCCGTGCACGATACGAATCCGACACACATCTGTGCGCAGCGTCAACAGTATTCACTCTGGAGTGATTGTCTCGCCCCGTGTACGCTGTGGCTATGACGGAAAATGCCGCTGCATCGGTCGGTGCCCTGGTCACCGGAGCCGAGATCGCTCGGTTGGCCGGTGTCACCCGGGCGGCAGTCTCCAACTGGCGTCGGCGCTATGACGACTTCCCCGCGCCGGCGGGAGGCGCCGCCAACAGCCCGCTCTTCGCGCTTGTCGAGGTCCAGGCCTGGCTGGACAAGCAGCGCAAGGGTCAGGAGATCTCGCCCGAGGTCGAGCTGTGGCAGGCTCTGCGGGCCGTCTACGGAGAACAGATGGTCGCGGGCCTGGCGGAGGTGGCCGCGGCCCTGGCCGGAGACCTCGCGCCCGGCCTGCCGGACGAGGTGATGACCCGGGTGCGGCGACTGGCCGGCGGTGAGGCGCCCGCCGACCTGGTCAACGGTCTGACCGAGCGCTTCGTGGACTCGGCGCGGCGGGCGGGGTCGGACCAGGTGACACCTGAGCGCATTGTGCGGGCTGTGCGGCACTTCGCCCCCGAACTACCCTCTGGCGCAACGGTTTTCGACCCCACCTGCGGCATCGGACTGCTGCTTCTGTCAGTCGCTTCGGGGACGGACGTGCGCCGCTGTGGTCAGGAATCGGACGCCGACAGCGCTCGGTTCGCGCAGCTACGAGCCGATCTTCTGGAATGCACCCGGGTCGCCGTCGTGGACGGGGATTCCCTGCGCGCCGACGCGTGGCCTGATCTCAGGGCCGGTCTCGTGGTCTGCGATCCGCCGGCCGGCGTCACCGAGTGGGGGCGGGAGGAGCTGCTGCTCGACTCCCGCTGGGAGCTGGGAACACCGTCCAAGGCCGAAGGCGAGCTCGCGTGGCTGCAACACGCCTACGCGCATACCGATCCGGGCGGCCACGTGCTCATGGTCATGCCGGCTTCGGTGGCCTATCGCAAGGCAGGGCGTCGAATCCGCGCGGAGCTCGTACGCCGCGGCATTCTGCGTCAAGTGGTCGCCCTGCCACCCGGAGTGGCCACTTCGCACTCCCTGCCCGTACACATCTGGTGCCTCAGGCGTCCGGACGGCACCGGAAGCGCGGACACGCGCCACACCGTGCGCATGGTCGACCTGACGGGAAACAGCCCGGACGGCAGCCTGGACCCCCGCGCGGATCAGGTTGCCGACGTGCCGTTGATCGAACTTCTCGACGACACCGTCGATCTCACCCCTGGCGCGCACCTGCGGCCCCGGCACCGCGACTTCCCCGAGGAGTACGCGGCCCTGCGCAGGGAAGTGGAGAAACGAATCGCCCGCGTGGTCGCCCTGCTGCCCGAGTTGGCCGAGGGCGGTCAGCCGGGCTCGCTGGACGGCGCGACCACGAGCATCGCTGATCTTGCCCGGGCCGGACTGGTCAGTTACGAGGGCGCGGAGCCGGTGTCGGCCAGTGATCAGCTCGATACGGACTACCTTCAGGGGTTTCTGCGCAGCTCCGCGAACGCCCGCCGGTCCACGAGCGCCAGTGGGAGCCACCGCCTCGACACGCGGGGCGCTCGTCTCCCCAGGATGGGGATCGACGAGCAGCGCCGCTACGGCTCCGCCTTTCGCTCCCTGTCCGCGTTCGAGCAGGATGTGCGCGAGATCGGCGAGCTGAGCAGACAGCTCGCCGATCTCGGGCGGGACGGTCTGGCCACGGGTGGACTGGTGCCGGAGGACTGAGTGGTCGTGTGAGGCCGTACCCGGGCTCGGCCCCGGTCTGCCCCGGGGCCGGTCAGTCGGAGCGGGGGGACAAGGGCAGGAAGGGGCTCGGTTCGGAGCTCCAGGTGACGGACAGCGCTTCGCGGGCGCGCGTGCAGGCGACGAACAGCAGACAGCGCTCGCGGAGCAGATCGGCCTCGTGCTGGAGCGGGTCCGATTCCCGGGCCGTGATCTCGCGGGCGAACGGTATGGTGCCGTCGCTGACACCGAGGACGGAGACCGCCCGGAACTCGAGTCCCTTCATCGCGTGCATGGTGGCGAGTCGTACGCCGCCGGTCCCGTGCGGGACCTGGCCCTTGGCCCGCACGGCCGGGACGCTGGCGGCCCGCAACTTCTCCTCGACGGTGTCCAGGGAGAGGTTGAAACGCGCGCAGACGCCGATCTCGTGTGGCTGGAGCCCCTCGGCGACCCACGACCGGACCCGGTCCACCAGGGCTTCGGCCTCGTCCGCCCGCGTCGCGTGGCCCGCCAGCAGAGGACGGCTGCCGTGCAGGAGGGAGCGGTATCCGTTGAGAGAATCCGTTCCCTCGCCTTCCAGCGCGCCGACGGTGACAGGAGCGAGCAGCCCGGCCGACCAGGTGAGGATCTCCTCGGTGGAACGGTAGTTGACGCGCAACCGGAAGCTGCGGCCCGAGGTGGCGATTCCCAGGGAGCCGAGTGACACCCGGGAGTCGTAGATCCGCTGGTGCGGGTCACCGGTGACGAACAGATCGTCGGGACCCGGGGGAGCGGCGGCGCGCAGCACCCGCCACTGCGCTGGATGCAAGTCCTGTGCCTCATCGACCACGACGTGTGCGTACGGAGCCGGTTGGCCCTCCAGCAGCTCTGCCGCACGCGAGCAGATCCGCAGATGGGTGGTCTCTCCCCGGTCGCGCAGCAACTGTTCGAAGCGTTCCACCCCGCTCCACACGTCGCGTCGGCGCGCGGCTCCGAGGCCGGTGCCGTGGCCGCGACGACTTGCGCCGAGGTACGCGTCGAGACCGCGGAGGTCCTGGCCGAGGACAACGTGCCGGTACTCCTGCGCGAGGAACTGCGCGGTGAACGGCAGACCGAGCTGCTTGACCGTCCGCTCCCACAACTGGCGCTGTTCCCGGTCTCCGATCGGCTTGGGAACGGTCGCCGACGCAGCCCGTCGGACTCCGTTCGCGAACGCGTCGACCGTCGTCACGTCCACGCGCGCGAGTGCCTTCTCGTCCTGGTCGAGGAGCAGGCCGAGCATGTCGCGCAGTCCGGCCGCGAGCGCGTTCGTGTACGTGGTCAGCAGGACGCGGCCATCCGTGGAGCGGCCGAGGAGATGCCGCACCCGGTGCAGGGCGGCCACCGTCTTTCCGGTACCGGGTCCGCCGGTGACCTGGACGGGACCGCCGTACGACGTGCGGTAGGCGACCCGCCGCTGCGAGGGGTGGAGAAAGATCCGCCAGGCCTCGAACGGCTTCTCCAGGGCCTCCTCCAGCTCCTGGGCTCCGGTGACCAGGCGGATGCGGGCGGTCGTGTTGGCGATCACCGTCGCCAGGTCCTCGACCGGTTCGGCGGGCGCGTCCGCGGGACGGCGGACCGCCACGACATCCCGGTACACCTCATCGGGGCCGAAGCCTTCGGCGAGGTACTGGAGGACCTCCAGTTGGTCCTCGGGCAGGAGCGTGGCGAACGCGTTGAGCTGCTGCTTGTCGACCATCGAGCGGGCGGCCCGCAGAACCTGGTCGTCGATGCCCAGTTCGCGAAGGGTGCCGTCGGAGATCTTCGCGAACAACAGCCGGGGCGCCTGACGCGCGGCGGTCTCGTACACCGGCGTCAGCTCGTCCAGAGCGACGGCGTTACGTACCTCCAGCGCCCGTGTGGCGGAGTTCGCACTGTAGAGACGCTTCGCGGCCCAGGTGTAGGCGTCGTCGTGCGGCAACACGTTGACCAGGAGGAAGACGTCGCTGCCGTCGTCGGGAGCGAGGACGACGCCCCGCCAGAAGTCGGTGATGCGGATGGTCCGCATCCGTCCGTCGCGCGCCTTCTCCACGGACTCCAGATGAAGTCCTTTGTCCGCGTTCAGCTCCGCCGGGCTCAGAGCCTGGAACTTCGCCATGGCCTTGCGTACACCGGCGCGAACCGGCTTCTCCAGGGTCTCGTAGCCGTCCCAGAAGCTCTGGGCGAAAGCGAGCCGGGGCATGAGGTCCTCCCGTAGGTGCCGGACGATGGTTCATGATCGAACATGCGGTGCCGCCCCGGCCAGGTGCCTGGCGATGTGCTCCAGCGCCGTCAGGAGCGCTGCCGGAGGGCGTGAGAGGTCGACGCTGTGCTGGAAGAGCCGGATTCCGGACCCGTGCACCTCATGGACGCGCACGGGCTCCCGGCCGGCCGCGTAGACCAGGTGCGCCTCGGGCAGCCCGAGGACCGTCGCGTAGGCGAGCGCCTGGTAGAGGTCGGCGTTGAGGAGGCCGTCGGCTCTCTCGACCTTGTACTTGGCGTCGACGACGGCGACCGGGGCACGGCCGTCGCCGCTGCGCACGACGAGGTCCGGACGTATGCCCACGCGCTCGGCGGCGTCGAGGTGGTGGGCATCCTGCAGGCGGGCGGTGAGCCCGTGCTCCCGCACGGCCTGCCGCAGTCCGACGGTGACGAAGTCCTCGAACAGCTTGTTCATGTCGAGCAGGAAGCCGTTGACGGGGAGCGGGTCGGCTCCGGCAGGCCGGTGTTCCGGGGACGTGCCGCGCAGAACGGCTTCGGCCAGTCGCAGGGCCGGCCGGTAGCGGGAGTTGAGGCGGGACGGCTGCCATCGGGGCAGTTCCCGGCCCCGTACCAGAGGCAGGGCGTCGGCGAGGCGGAGACGCTGGCGGGCGAGGAGCCGCCGGACGGGCGCGGTCACCCCGGGCAGGCGGAGCAGCCGTTCGACGGCGGCACGCAGGATGCGGTTCTCGGCGGTGTCGGCCGTGTAGGCGTCGTAGCTGATCTCGACGGGCGGTGTCCGGCCGAAACGCCGTCGGACCTGGTCGGCTTCCCGTATGCGTCCGCGCACGAACAGCGCGGACTCCTCCATGGTGCGGTAGCCCTGGAGGACGCCCTGCCGCAGAGCCACGTCGATCTGTCGCTCCACGGCGTGTGCGAGCGCGGGGACGACATCCTCGTGGCCCCCGGTGTCGATGCTCCCCTCCCGGCTGTCCCGCCAGGCCCGGGCCGGGTCGAGACTGAACCCGAGCAGGAAGAAGAGCCTGCCCACGGGCGTCTTGGGCATGATGCGCACGACGGGGCCGCCGGGGACGCGCACCGCGCCGACGCTGCTGCCCGCCCGCAGGAGCCAGTGCCCCTCCCGGCCGGGATCGGGGGTGGCGCTCCGTAGAACGCCGGCGCCGGCGAGCGCCCGGCCGGCCTCCGTGCGGAGCGGTACGGAGACGGCGGGGCCGTACTCGCGCAGCGACACCTCCTCCACGCTCACGGGAGCCTTCTCCGCAGGGCGTCGAGGCCGTAGCGGGCGGCGACATCGAGCCCCTCGCCGTAGTGATGCTCCTCCAGGAGCGGCAGGATCTTCGTACGCCAGGTCCGGCCGAGGCCGCCGTCGCGGTATACGCCCGGCTTCATCAGGTACGACGGGCCGATGGCGAATTCGGGGTCGTCGATGAGGGCGTTGAGCGCGTCCAGGAGGCGGGCGGGTTCGTCGTCCTTGCCCTCGCGCTCCAGCCAGCGTGCGAGCAGACCGGCGGTGGGCTCGGTGCGGGGGGACAGTTCCACGAAGGCGAACCGGCGGCGCATGGCCGCGTCCATCAGGGCGATGGACCGGTCGGCGGTGTTCATGGTGCCGATCACGAACAGGTTGGGCGGCAGCCCGAAGTCGTCCCCCGAGTAGGTGAGGCGGACGGACCGTTCGCGGTACTCGAGCAGGAAGTACAGCTCACCGAAGACTTTCGCGAGGTTGGCACGGTTCATCTCGTCGATGATCAGGAAGTGGGGGATGTGGGTGTTGCCCTCGCGGGAGGCGAGGTCCGCCAGCTCCCGGAGCGGTCCTGCCGTCAGCCGGAACGCGGCCTCACGGGTCTCCGGGTCCTCCACGGGCCGAAACCCTTCGAAGAAGTCCTCGTACGCGTAGGACGGATGGAACTGGACGATCTTGACCTGCTCGGGGCCGCCGCCGAAGTGCTCCGCCAGCTTCATGGCCAGATAGGTCTTGCCGGTGCCCGGCGGACCGTACAGCACCATCTGGCGTTCGTCCGTGAGGAGTTCACGCACCTCGTCCAGCCAGGCCCGGTCATGCACGAGCAGCTTGCCCGCCAGGGCGTCCGTCACCTCCGGCAGGACCAGCTCCCTCACTTCGGAGGAGGGCGGCAGGCCGGAGACGCTGCCCTCGGCCGGCCCGACGGGGCCGTCCAGCGCGTCCAGCGCGTCCAGGACACCGGTCAGGTCGACGATGTCGTGCTGCACGGACAGCTTCTGCTGCACTGCTTCGGGAAGCTCCTCGTACGCCTGACCGCCGGGCCGCCAGGAGGCGGCACGCCGCAGATTCGACAACCCGCCCGGGGACGCGGTCTGCACGGCCTCCCCGTCGATCCGCCCGACGTACAACTGCCCGTCGCTTATGGTGGCCACCGTGTCACCCACCCGCATCTGGGTGAGGAAGCCGTGGAGTTCGTCCACGAGACCACGCTTCTGGTTGTACGAGGCGGCTCCCTCGTAGCCGTCCTCGACGAAGCGGCGCAGCGTGCTCTTGGTCGGGTCGTTCTCCTCCAGTGGCGGCAGATGGGCTCCGGAGAGGGAGACGAAGCCCTCCTTCAGCCACAGCTGCCGCACCAGATTGTGTCCCGACACGTTGGAACCGCGCACCAGCCAGGCCTTCCTGGGGGCCCGCCAGCCGGTGGAGAGGTAGTCGGCGAGCGGGTGGCCCTCCGCGGTCCGCCAGGACTCCGGGCCGGAGGCGTCGTATCCGTAGACCAGTCCGGCCGCCGCGGACGAGGAGTTGCAGATGATGTCCCGGGTCGTCACCCAGCGCCGCGGCGCGTCCGCCGCCCCGTGCGTGGCCGGGGCATCGGCGAGGGCGCCGCTCGCACGGAGTTCGGCGCGCGACTCGCGCGCGTGGCGGCTCAGGCCCGGCCATGCTTCAGCGGCGACCAGCGAGCCCTCGCGCAGCAGGAACGTGTGTGTGCCGTTGCCGCCGAACTCGACGAGGAGGTGGCCGTGTGCCGTTCCGCCGTCCTTGGGGAGTCTGATGCGGAACTCCGGGGTGCCGGGGAGGTGCTGGGGCTGCGGCATGGATGACCTTCCGGGGCGGGCCTGCGCGAACACCGCACAGCCTAGCTGTTGACACTGTCAAGTCATGCGTACCAGCCAGTACACAGTTTCTGTCGATGCGTTGGCAGTGTAAACGCACTGGGTCTAAGGTGGGGGAACGGTCACGGAGCTTCCGGACGGAAGCGGTGCGCGGTCGTGGGGTGGGGGCGGTATGAAGGAGAACTCGGCCATGTCCGAGGACGAACGACGGGTGATCGCTGCCGAGTTGCCCGGTGTGATCCGGCGACTGCGGAGTTGCGCCTCAAGTGATGGCGCCATCAGTCGGACGGTCTTCGAGAGGGAGGCGGAGCGGCTCGGGCTCGGCACCGAGGAGCAGCGCCGCAGACTGCGTACGGGACTGGCGGGCGTCGGCCTTCGTGTGAAGGTCCGGCCGCGGGCGATGGACGTGCGGGAGCGGCCTTCCGCCGTGTCGGCCGCTGCCAGGGTCTCCGCCATGCCTCCCTCCGAGGCGGCTCGGCGCCTGGCTCAGGCTCGCACGATGCTGGGGCGTTACGCCGACGCCGACGGGCGGGTCGGCAAGCTCGCCCACGATGGTGTCGTGCGCCTCCACGGCCTCGGCCCCGCCGAAGCGCGGGAGCTGAGTGCCCACTTCCCGACCACCCGGCCTCGGCCGGTCGACGCGTCCGCGCGGCGGGACCGGGCCGTCGGATCCGGGGCGAAGTCGCCGGACACGGCGAGGGGGAAGGGGCGTGGTGGCCCGGTGATGTCCGCCCGGGTCTTCCTCGTCCAGGAGGTACGTCCACAGCCTGATCACGAGCGCCGCGACACCGGCATCGGTGTGCCGCCCCTCGCGCGCCAGCCCGCGGAGTGCGCTCCCGGCGGGCGAGTGGACGACTCCGGTCTCCGCCTCGTGCGGGGCGTCGGGGCAACGCCGGACCGCCTCGGGCCAGTTGCCCGCCCGTGCGGCCAGCGCGCCGAGGAGCGTGTCGTGCCGCTCGGCGGCCGCGTCGGTGTCGGGTGCGCGGAACTCGGTGCGGAGTCGGTGCGGAAGCGGTCGTACGACGTCGGACTCGGCGCGCAGGACGGCCTGCTCGGCGGCTTCCAGGAGGGTGTTCGCCGTGATGGTCCGGCCGGCTCCACCGGTCTCCTCCATCAGCACGCCCTGCCGACCCTTTGATCCTCCTTGTTGATCCCCCTTGCGCTGAAGACCACCGCATGAAGACGTGTCGGCGGCGTCAGCGTGATGTGTGCGAGGTCATGGATCTTGGCGTGAAGTCGCCCTGAGGTGACGTGTTCGACCGGTCCGGGCGGTGGCTCCGGGCCGGAGACGTCAACAGGGCGCGGACGGTCTTGCCGCTGGGGGGATACGGGACCGTCTCCCAGCTGTCGACCAGCGCGGCGACGAGCGCGAGCCCGTACCCGGAGGTGGGGAGCAGGTCTGAGGGTCCGTCCTCGCCCGGGATCGAGGGAGAGAAGGGATGGTGGTCTCCTCGCGCATCGGTGACCTCCGTGCGGAGCGCGCCGGCCACCGGGTCGAAGTGGAGCGCGAGCCGGAAGTCGCGGCCCTGCACGTATCCGTGGACCAGTACCGGTAGGCCACTGGCGAGGTTTCCGCTGCGCGGTCCCTTTTCCAGTGGCCCCCGGCCCGAACCCGCCGTGCACCCTTTCGGTGCAGCGGGCTCTCCAGTGACTACTGCGTGCTGTTCACCCGGGTTGCGTATGGATGCTTCCGTGACAAGGCGGGCAGACCACGAGGGTTCTGCGTCGCTTCTTGAGCATCAGTTGCGCCCATGCGGGCTGTTCTCCTGCGTTTCTCAGCTCTGCGAGGGAGCGAACTTGGTGTACTTGTACTTCAGTTCGCCTTTCGCAGAGTTCACACTGTCCGCGTCGCAGCCGGTCGATGAGTTGGCTGCCGCGCGGGCGGCTGCGCGGTGTGAACAAGGTGGACGGGAGGTCGTCGAGGACGGCCGTCCGTTTCCGGGTGAGGGGAATGCCACCGAACCGTGCGATCAGTGGTTTCCTGCCCTCGCGTTCGATTCTGGCCTCGAAGCACCTGCGTGGTCCCTGGGGTGTCCTGATGGTTGTTTTGTAGCGGTTGGCCATCGTGGTCACCCTCGACCGGTGCCGGGCGGCCAGGGTCTTGAGCATGGAGGTCAGCATGACCCCCTTGAGCCGGTCGAGTCTCCAGACGTCGCCGGCCAGCAGGTAGTACTGAACCCGGATCCACCGGTTGATGTGCGGCGGTGATGTTGCCGGGAACGAGGAAGTGCCCTGTGACCTGCGATGATGGGAGTTCTCTACGCTTCCAGCACGCACGACCAACAGGGCACTTCTGAGATGCAATCTTCCCATGCCGCGGCGAAGGTCTCCGCACGGTTCGATGATCCGAATCTGATCGCGTACGGCGGGCTCGCGCCGCTGGTGCGCCTGGCCGAGCGGTGCGGCCTGCCCGGCCTGGTCAGCGAGCTGATGCGGCTGCCGGCCTCGAAGAACGGCACCGGTTCCTTCCCGGCCGCCAAGGCGATGGCCCTCATCGCGGGCATGGCCGCGGGCGCGGACAGTATCGACGACATGGACCGGCTGCGGCACGGCGCGATGCGGCGCCTGTTCACCGGGGTCCGCGCCCCGTCGACCCTCGGCAGCTTCCTGCGGTCCTTCACCCACGGGCACGTGAAGCAACTACATGCCGTCGCCCGCCGGTTCCTGCCTCGCCTGGCCGCGCACACCCCGCTACTTGCCGGCGCCGACACGGTTGCCTACCTCGATCTGGACGACACCATCAAGCCGGTCCACGGCTATGCCAAGCAAGGTGTCGGCTACGGCTACAACAAGGTCAAGGGCCTGAACGCGCTGATCGCGACGCTGTCCACGCCGCTGGCCGCCCCGGTCATCGCCGCAACCAGGCTGCGCCGGGGCAGCGTCAACTCGGTGCGCGGAGCAGGATCGTTCGCCGCCGAGGCGGTCCGCACCGCCCGCGCGTCCGGTGCGACCGGGATGCTGACCGTGCGGGCGGATGCGGCCTACTACGCCGCCGAGGTGGTCGCCGCCTGCCGGGCGCTCGGCGCCCGCTTCTCGGTCACGGTGCGGATGAACGCCTCCGTCAAGCAGGCCATCGCCGCTATCGACGAGATGGCCTGGACGCCGATCAAGTACCCCAAGGCGGTGTGGGACAGCGAGGAGGAACGCTGGATATCGGACGCCGAGATCGCCGAGATCGAGTACACCGCCTTCACCTCGAAACCGAAGAAGCAGCAGGTCACCGCCCGTCTCATCGTGCGACGCGTCAAGCGCCTGAACCCCGCCACCGTGCCCGGGGGCCAGGGCGAGCTGTTCACCGCCTGGCGCTACCATGCCGCGTTCACCGACAGCACGCTGCCGCTCATCGACGCCGAGCGTGACCACCGGCGCCACGCGATCGTGGAACAGGTGATCTCCGAGCTGAAGAACGGCCCGTTCGCACACGCCCCCTCGAGCAGCTTCCAGGCGAACGCCGCCTGGCTCGCACTGGCTGCCCTCGCCTTCAACCTGACCCGCGCCTGCGGAACGCTCGCCGGCACCTTCCACGCCCGCGCGACGTGCGCGACCATCCGCGATCACCTGATCAACGTGCCCGCCCGGCTGGCCCGTTCAGCCCGCCGGCTCACCCTGCACCTGCCCGAACGCTGGCCCTGGCACGACGCCTTCGAAGCCCTCTTCCACGCCGTGAACACCCCGCCCCAACCGTTCTGACCAGGCCGTATCCGACCCGCCCGCCAGGGCCCGAGAGCTGTGGACATGTGGAAAAGCTGGGCACACCAGCGGCCACCCCATGCCCGCCGCCAGACGCATCGCCTCGATCACCGAAAACGATCACTCACGAAACGAGCCGGTGGATCCGGGCT
>NZ_NEUE01000113.1 GCF_002910905.1 Streptomyces sp. SM11
TGGTGCGTAGGGCTTCGTGGCGTTGGGCGACGTCGTCGAGTGCTGTGCTGAGTGCGTTCTGGTCGAGTGGTCCGTGGAGGCGGAGGGCGAGGGGGATGTTGTAGGTCGAGCCGCCTTCTTCCCATTCGCCCAGGAACCAGAGTCGTTGTTGGGCGAATGACAGGGGGAGTGGGTCGGGTCGTGTTTGTGCTGCTGTCAGTGCGGGGCGTGTTTCGGTGGGTGGTCTGAGTCCGGTGGCCAGTCCGGCGGGGGTGGGTGTCGTGAAGAGGGTGCGGATGGTGACTTCGGCGCCGAGGGCTGAGCGGATGCGGCTGATGAGGCGGATGGCGAGGAGGGAGTGTCCGCCGAGGGAGAAGAAGCTGTCGTCGGCGCCGGCTCGTGGGATGCCGAGTACTTCGGCGAACAGTCCGCAGAGGACTTCCTCGGTCGGGGTGCGTGGGCCGCGGCCGGTGGCTGAGCCGTTCATCGGTGGTTCGGGGAGTTTCTTGCGGTCGAGTTTGCCGTTGGGGGTGAGTGGCAGTGCGTCCAGGACGACGACGGCTGCCGGGACCATGTATTCGGGCAGTGTCTGGCTTATGAAGCGGCGTAGTTCGTCCGCGTCGAGTGTGCTGCCCGTGGCCGGGACGGCGTAGGCGATGAGGCGTTTCTCGCCGGGGCGGTCTTCGCGGGCTGTGACGGTGTTCTGTAGGACGCCGGGGAAGCGGGCGAGGGCTGCTTCGATTTCGCGGGGTTCGACGCGGAAGCCGCGGATCTTGACCTGGTCGTCCTGTCGGCGGACGAATTCCAGGGTGCCGTCTGTTCGCCAGTGGGCGATGTCTCCGGTGCGGTACATGCGTTTGCCGGGTTCGTGGGGGTTGGCGACGAAGCGTTCGGCGCTGAGGCCGGGCCGGCCTGCGTAGCCGCGGGCCAGGCCGGAGCCGGCTACGTACAGTTCGCCGGGGACGCCGGGTGGTACCGGGCGCAGCAGTGTGTCGAGGACGTAGGCGTGTTTGCCGGCGAGGGGGGAGCCGATGGGGATCGATGTGGCTCCGGTGTGGATCTCGTCCACGGTGAACGAGGTGGTGAAGCCCATGGATTCGACGGGGCCGTATCCGTTGAGGATGCGCAGGTGGGGGTGGAGGGTGCGGGCTCGTTCGACGTGGGAGACGGATGCGGCTTCTCCGGCGGTCATGACGGTGCGCAGGTGGGTGAGGACTTGTGGGTGGTCGTCGACCAGGACGTTGAAGAGGCTTGCCGAGAGCTGGAGGACGCTCACGCCGCGTTCGGTGACCAGGGTGGTCAGTTCTGTGAGGTCTGTGCGTGATTCGACGGGCAGGACGGAGGTTCCGCCGTGGAGGAGGGGGGAGAAGATCTCCAGGGCGAAGGCGTCCCAGGAGACCGGTGAGGACTGGAGGTAGACGTCGTCGGGTCGGAACTCCAGGTAGTCGGGTCCGACGAAGGTGGAGACCAGGGCCCGGTGCGGGGCCACGACGCCTTTGGGGCGGCCGGTCGAGCCGGAGGTGAACATCACGCAGGCCGCGTCGTCGGGGCCGCAGGTCTGTTGTGTGCCGGGGCCGCTGCCGTCCAGCTGGTCGATCCGTCTGCCGTCCTCGTCGGTGTCGAGCAGGACGTATGCCGGGCCCTCGCCCAGTTCGGCGGCCTGTTCGCGTCGTGACACCACGTGGCGTACGCCGGCGTCGGCGATGACGGCGGTGAGCCGTTCCACGGGGAAGGCCGGGTCGAGCAGTGTGTAGGCGGCTCCCGCTTTCAGTACGGCGAGCAGGGCGGTGACCAGGGCGGGTCCGCGTTCCAGGTACACGCCGACGATGTCGCCGCGTCGCACGCCCCGGGCCAGCAGATGCCGGGCGAGCTGGTTGGCGCGGGTGTCGAGAAGGTTGTACGGGATCTGTTCGTCGCCCTGGATCAGTGCGATCCGGTCGGGGGTCTTGCGGGCCTGTTCCTCGAACACCGTCTGCACCGGGCGGTTGTCGCCGGCCGGTACTGAGGATCCGCTCCATTCGTGCAGGGCCCGGTGTTCCTCGGCGGGGTCCAGGAGGCCGATGCCCGTGACGGGGATGTCGGGGTCGGCCACGACGGCTTCCAGGATCCGGATCAGCCGGCTGGTCATGGATTCCACCGTCGAGCGGTCGTAGAGGTCCGTCGCGAACTCCACGTCCCACCGCAGTCCGCCGAACCCGGTGTCCGTGTTGGGGAGTTCCTCGGCGAAGAAGGTGAGGTCGAACTTGGCGACGCGGTGGTCCAGCGGGTGGTGTTCGGCCGTCACGCCGGGGAGGTCGAGGGTGGAGGCGGTGTTGTTCTGGAGGACCAGCATGTGCTGGAAGAGCGGGTGCCGGGCGACGGTGCGGTCCGGGTTGAGTGCCTCGACGATCCGTTCGAAGGGCAGGTCCTGGTGGGCGTAGGCGTCGAGGTCGGTGGTGCGTACCCGGTCGAGTAGTTCGCGGAAGGTGGGGTCGCCGGAGGTGTCCGTCCGCAGTACGAGGGTGTTGACGAAGAAGCCGACCAGGTCGTCCAGCTTCTCGTCGGTGCGTCCGGCTGTCGCTGTGCCCAGCGGGATGTCCGTGCCCGCGCCGAGCCGTGAGTAGAGCGTCGCCAGCGCCGCTTGCAGCACCATGAACAGGGTGGTGCCGTTCTTCCGGGCCAGGGCGACGAGCCCGGCGTGCAGCCCGGGGTCCGTCAGGGTGGTGACGAGATCACCGCGGTGCGAGGGAACCGGCGGACGCGGCCGGTCCATCGGCAGCTCCAACTCCTCCGGAGCCCCCGCCAACACACCCTCCCAATACCGCA
>NZ_NEUE01000114.1 GCF_002910905.1 Streptomyces sp. SM11
TCGAGGCACTCAACCCGGACCGCACCGTCGCCCGGCACCCGCTCTTCCAGCACATGCTGGTCCTCCAGAACAACACCGCCTCCACCCTCGACCTCCCCGGCGTGACGGCCGAACACCACCCGCTGGACCACCGCGTCGCCAAGTTCGACCTCACCTTCTTCGCCGAGGAACTCCCCAACACGGACACCGGGTTCGGCGGACTGCGGTGGGACGTGGAGTTCGCGACGGACCTCTACGACCGCTCGACGGTGGAATCCATGACCAGCCGGCTGATCCGGATCCTGGAAGCCGTCGTGGCCGACCCCGACATCCCCGTCACGGGCATCGGCCTCCTGGACCCCGCCGAGGAACACCGGGCCCTGCACGAATGGAGCGGATCCTCAGTACCGGCCGGCGACAACCGCCCGGTGCAGACGGTGTTCGAGGAACAGGCCCGCAAGACCCCCGACCGGATCGCACTGATCCAGGGCGACGAACAGATCCCGTACAACCTTCTCGACACCCGCGCCAACCAGCTCGCCCGGCATCTGCTGGCCCGGGGCGTGCGACGCGGCGACATCGTCGGCGTGTACCTGGAACGCGGACCCGCCCTGGTCACCGCCCTGCTCGCCGTACTGAAAGCGGGAGCCGCCTACACACTGCTCGACCCGGCCTTCCCCGTGGAACGGCTCACCGCCGTCATCGCCGACGCCGGCGTACGCCACGTGGTGTCACGACGCGAACAGGCCGCCGAACTGGGCGAGGGCCCGGCATACGTCCTGCTCGACACCGACGAGGACGGCAGACGGATCGACCAGCTGGACGGCAGCGGCCCCGGCACACAACAGACCTGCGGCCCCGACGACGCGGCCTGCGTGATGTTCACCTCCGGCTCGACCGGCCGCCCCAAAGGCGTCGTGGCCCCGCACCGGGCCCTGGTCTCCACCTTCGTCGGACCCGACTACCTGGAGTTCCGACCCGACGACGTCTACCTCCAGTCCTCACCGGTCTCCTGGGACGCCTTCGCCCTGGAGATCTTCTCCCCCCTCCTCCACGGCGGAACCTCCGTCCTGCCCGTCGAATCACGCACAGACCTCACAGAACTGACCACCCTGGTCACCGAACGCGGCGTGAGCGTCCTCCAGCTCTCGGCAAGCCTCTTCAACGTCCTGGTCGACGACCACCCACAAGTCCTCACCCACCTGCGCACCGTCATGACCGCCGGAGAAGCCGCATCCGTCTCCCACGTCGAACGAGCCCGCACCCTCCACCCCCACCTGCGCATCCTCAACGGATACGGCCCCGTCGAATCCATGGGCTTCACCACCTCGTTCACCGTGGACGAGATCCACACCGGAGCCACATCGATCCCCATCGGCTCCCCCCTCGCCGGCAAACACGCCTACGTCCTCGACACACTGCTGCGCCCGGTACCACCCGGCGTCCCCGGCGAACTGTACGTAGCCGGCTCCGGCCTGGCCCGCGGCTACGCAGGCCGGCCCGGCCTCAGCGCCGAACGCTTCGTCGCCAACCCCCACGAACCCGGCAAACGCATGTACCGCACCGGAGACATCGCCCACTGGCGAACAGACGGCACCCTGGAATTCGTCCGCCGACAGGACGACCAGGTCAAGATCCGCGGCTTCCGCGTCGAACCCCGCGAAATCGAAGCAGCCCTCGCCCGCTTCCCCGGCGTCCTACAGAACACCGTCACAGCCCGCGAAGACCGCCCCGGCGAGAAACGCCTCATCGCCTACGCCGTCCCGGCCACGGGCAGCACACTCGACGCGGACGAACTACGCCGCTTCATAAGCCAGACACTGCCCGAATACATGGTCCCGGCAGCCGTCGTCGTCCTGGACGCACTGCCACTCACCCCCAACGGCAAACTCGACCGCAAGAAACTCCCCGAACCACCGATGAACGGCTCAGCCACCGGCCGCGGCCCACGCACCCCGACCGAGGAAGTCCTCTGCGGACTGTTCGCCGAAGTACTCGGCATCCCACGAGCCGGCGCCGACGACAGCTTCTTCTCCCTCGGCGGACACTCCCTCCTCGCCATCCGCCTCATCAGCCGCATCCGCTCAGCCCTCGGCGCCGAAGTCACCATCCGCACCCTCTTCACGACACCCACCCCCGCCGGACTGGCCACCGGACTCAGACCACCCACCGAAACACGCCCCGCACTGACAGCAGCACAAACACGACCCGACCCACTCCCCCTGTCATTCGCCCAACAACGACTCTGGTTCCTGGGCGAATGGGAAGAAGGCGGCTCGACCTACAACATCCCCCTCGCCCTCCGCCTCCACGGACCACTCGACCAGAACGCACTCAGCACAGCACTCGACGACGTCGCCCAACGCCACGAAGCCCTACGCACCACCATCCGGTCCCTGCACGGCGAACCCCGGCAGCACATCGCCGCCGACCCGCGGGTCCCGCTGGTGGTCCGCGCCTGCACCGAGGACGAGGTCCACGAACTCGCCGGCCGGGCGGCCGGGTACGAGTTCGACCTCGCCGCCGAGCTGCCCCTGCGCGCCGAGCTGCTGAGGCTGGCGCCGGAGGACCACGTACTTCTGCTCGTCCTGCACCACATCGCCGGCGACGGCTGGTCCATGGCCCCGCTGGCCCGCGATCTGAGCCTCGCCTACGCGGCCCGTGCCGCCGGCGATCCCCCCGACCAGGCCCCGCTGCCGGTGCAGTACGCCGACTACGCGAGCTGGCAGCGCGAGGTCCTCGGCGACCAGCGCGACGAAGACAGCCTGACCGTACGTCAGTTGCGGTATTGGGAGGGTGTGTTGGCGGGGGCTCCGGAGGAGTTGGAGCTGCCGATGGACCGGCCGCGTCCGCCGGTTCCCTCGCACCGCGGTGATCTCGTCACCACCCTGACGGACCCCGGGCTGCACGCCGGGCTCGTCGCCCTGGCCCGGAAGAACGGCACCACCCTGTTCATGGTGCTGCAAGCGGCGCTGGCGACGCTCTACTCACGGCTCGGCGCGGGCACGGACATCCCGCTGGGCACAGCGACAGCCGGACGCACCGACGAGAAGCTGGACGACCTGGTCGGCTTCTTCGTCAACACCCTCGTACTGCGGACGGACACCTCCGGCGACCCCACCTTCCGCGAACTACTCGACCGGGTACGCACCACCGACCTCGACGCCTACGCCCACCAGGACCTGCCCTTCGAACGGATCGTCGAGGCACTCAACCCGGACCGCACCGTCGCCCGGCACCCGCTCTTCCAG
>NZ_NEUE01000115.1 GCF_002910905.1 Streptomyces sp. SM11
AGTCCCGGCTGGGGACGACGAGTCCGGCCGGGGTGAAGGCGATCTTGCGCAGCTCGGTGTGGGTGCCGGAGTCCTTGCGCCAGAGGCCGCTGACGATGTCGACCGCCTCGGTGGGGGTGGCCGCGAACTCCAGACCCGCGTAGACGGGTGCGCAGGCGTCGAGCCCGAGGTCCTGCGCGGAGAGCCGTCGCCCGAGCCGCCGGGTGAACACCTCGGCGATCAGCGCGGGCGTGGTGCCGCGCGGCTGCTGTCCCCGGAGCCAGCGGGTGACCGAGGTCTTGTCGTACCGCAGGTCGAGGCCGTGTTCGAGACCGAGCTGATCGACCCGGCGGGCCAGGCCGGCGTGCGAGAACCCGGCTTCCGTGATGAGTGAGGCGAGTCGGCGGTTGGGCGTGCGCTGCGGGGGTCGTTCCGACATCAGCTGTACGGTCTCCTGCCTTCGGGGCCGGACGGGCAGCCCTCATGGGAACGGCGCGAATTTAGCGGCCGCCGGGGCGGTCACAGCCACCCTTTGCTCCACGTTCATCCGATCGTGTGAGGATTCGGGACGGAGCTGACGGAAACGTCCGACCCGTGGACCGGCAGCTCCCCGGCAGGCCCCGGGCCGTTCCGGGCCCGCCCGCCGAACCTGCCGGGGGGCTGTTCGGGCGACGGTCGTACAGTGGATGCGGGCGCGATCAGTGCAGGGCGCCGTCATCCCGGGGACACCCCTCCGGGCACGCGGGGCCCACGTAGGGAGGCATCGGTGAGCGAGCTGCGGTTCGTCCGTCTGGGCTTCGGCGAACAGGCCGTCGAATACACGGAGGCCTGGCAGAAGCAGCGCGAGGTGCACGCGGACCGGTTCGAGGACCGGGTGCCGGACACCTGTCTGCTTCTGGAACACCCGCCGGTCTACACCGCGGGACGCCGTACGGCGGTGAGCGAACGTCCGCTGGACGGCACTCCGGTCATCGACGTGGACCGGGGCGGCAAGATCACCTGGCACGGACCGGGACAGCTCGTCGGCTACCCGATCCAGAAGCTGCCGCGTCCGGTGGACGTCGTGGCGCACGTCCGCCGGCTGGAGGACGCGCTGATCCTCACGGCCGCCGACTTCGGCCTGGAGACCTCCCGGATCGAGGGCCGCAGCGGCGTCTGGGTGCTCGGCGACCCGGTCGAGCAGCGTCAGGCGCTCGGCGGGCTCTCGCTGGACTTCGACCCGCGGCTCCAGGACAAGGAGTTCGACGCCCGCCTGAACGGCCCCGAGTACGCGCCGTCCAACGCGGGCCAGCGCCGCGAGGACCGCAAGCTGGCCGCGATCGGGATCAGGGTCGCCAAGGGCGTGACGATGCACGGCTTCTCGCTCAACGTGAATCCGGACAACACCTGGTTCGACCGGATCGTGCCGTGCGGCATCCGGGACGCGGGGGTCACGTCCCTCAGCGGCGAGCTGGGCCGGGAGGTCACCATCGAGGAGGTGCTGCCGGTCGTCGAGAAGCACCTGCGGGACATCCTGGAGAACGCGGAGCTCGCACCGAGGGTGATCGAGCAGCCGAAGACCGCGAGCCCGGCACCGGCCCCTGCCTGATACCGACCGGCCCTACCGGCCGGTAGCTCCGACCGTCACCACCGGCCGGGGAATAGGCCCCGTGGGCCGCAGGTTGGGCAGGCGTAAGGCCGTTTGATGTACGGGCGTACCCTGGTGTTCGCCAAAGAATCCAAAGCGAGTCCCTCGCGCATCGCTCGCGCATCCCACGCGAACCCGACGCGAATCCAACGCAGCAGAGAGCAAAGGGGAGCCGGAGTGTCCGCTGTCGCACCCGACGGGCGCAAGATGCTGCGCCTGGAGGTCCGGAACAGCCAGACCCCCATCGAGCGCAAGCCCGAGTGGATCAAAACGCGGGCGAAGATGGGCCCCGAGTACAAGCAGCTGCAGCAGCTGGTGAAGGGCGAAGGGCTGCACACGGTCTGCCAGGAGGCGGGCTGTCCCAACATCTTCGAGTGCTGGGAGGACCGCGAGGCCACCTTCCTCATCGGCGGTGACCAGTGCACCCGGCGCTGCGACTTCTGCCAGATCGACACGGGCAAGCCGCAGGCGCTGGACCGTGACGAGCCCCGCCGCGTCGGCGAGTCGGTCGTCACGATGGACCTGAACTACGCCACCATCACCGGCGTCGCACGCGACGACCTGGAGGACGGCGGCGCCTGGCTGTACGCCGAGACCGTCCGCCAGATCCACGCGCTCACCGCGGAGCGGGAGGCCGGCGCGACCAAGGTCGAGCTGCTGATCCCCGACTTCAACGCCGAGCCCGAGCAGCTCGCCGAGGTCTTCTCCTCGCGCCCCGAGGTGCTCGCGCACAACGTGGAGACGGTGCCGCGGATCTTCAAGCGGATCCGCCCCGGCTTCCGTTACGAGCGTTCCCTGGAGGTCATCACCCGGGCCCGCGAGGCCGGTCTGATCACCAAGTCGAACCTGATCCTCGGCATGGGCGAGACCCGCGAGGAAGTCAGCGAGGCGCTCCAGGACCTCTACGACGCAGGTTGCGAGCTCATCACGATTACGCAGTACCTGCGCCCCTCCGTACGGCACCACCCGGTCGAGCGCTGGGTGAAGCCGCACGAGTTCGTCGAGCTGAAGGACGAGGCCGACGCGATCGGCTACTCCGGCGTGATGTCGGGTCCGCTGGTGCGGTCCTCGTACCGCGCGGGGCGTCTCTTCCAGCAGGCGATGGAGGCGCGCGGCGCGGCCGCCGCGAACACCCAGGCCGCACCGGCCGTGTGAATCCGCTCACGAGCGACTACCGAACAGTAACCGCATGACCGAAGCGGTCCGGACGCTCCCCGCAGGTCGGGGCCGCGTACGGACCGCTTCGGCGTGCGCGGCGCCGGAATGAAGGTTTCATTGGTGTTTGACCGCCCGGTCATGCGCTGGTAACACCAAGCAGTGACCCTAGGTACACGTGCGGCAGCGGCTCCCGCGGCCGCCGTCACCGCTTCCCGTACTCAGTCCGCGCCCCGGGGGCGCATCCACTCCGAGGGGGAACACCACGATGCAGGCCGCACCGGTCCGCGCCCACGCCCTTCCGTCCGTCACCACCGCCCTGCGCGCCGTCGAGTCGCTGCTGCTGAGCGGCGGCCAGCGCACCGCCCGCCGCAACGCCTGGACGGCCGTCCTGGAGGACCGCCGCCGCGCCAAGGACCGGGTGGAGGCCCAGCACGTGCTGGAAGCCGTGGCCGACCACCGTTCCTAGGTCGCTCCCACGCCACGTAAACTTCAGTACATGGCGAGGAAGGCAAAAACTGAAGGCGCGGACAGCGCCGAGAACGCAGGGCGGCTCAAGCAGATCGCCCTGACCTACAAGATGACCAGGCGGACCGACAGCAAGATCGGTCTTGTCGTCGCGGGTGTCGGAATCCTCACGTTCGGTGTCCTCCTCGGCATCGGCTTCGCGATCGGTCACCCGGTCTATCTGGGCATCCTGGGCTTCGTCCTGGCCGTCCTCGCGATGGCGATCATCTTCGGCCGGCGCGCCGAGCGGGCGGCCTTCGGACAGATGGAGGGGCAGCCCGGAGCGGCGGCCGCCGTCCTGGACCGGATCGGACGCGGCTGGACCACCACCCCCGCGGTCGCGATGAACCGCAGCCAGGACGTCGTCCACCGGGCGGTCGGCAAGGCCGGCATCGTCCTGGTGGCCGAGGGCAACCCGAACCGGGTGAAGGGCCTGCTGGCGGCCGAGAAGAAGAAGATGGCCCGCATCGTGGTGGACGTGCCGGTGCACGACATCATCGTCGGCAACGGCGAGGGCCAGGTGTCCCTGAAGAAGGTCCGCACCAAGATGCTGAAGCTTCCCCGCGTCCTGACCGGCCCGCAGGTGACCAGCACCAACGACCGGCTGCGCGCGATGGGCGACCTGATGAGCAACATGCCGCTGCCGAAGGGCCCGATGCCCAAGGGCATGCGGATGCCGCGCGGCGGAAAGACGCGCTGACCGCGACATACGTGAAACGGGGCGGCCCCGGACCGATGAACGGTCCCGGGGCCGCCCCGTTCTCATGTCCGTATCGGGGACATCACATCCGGACCTGCACGGCGCGGGAGAGCCGGTCGTGCAGTCCGCGCCCGTCGCGGTCCCAGACCAGCGCGGGGATGACGAGCAGGAGCAGCACGGTCCGCACGACCACACGCACGAACCCGAGCCGTCCGCCGCCCTCGGCGACCACCCGTACGCCCAGGAGGCGCTTCCCGGGCGTGCAGCCGATGGTCCCGACGGTCAGCAGGCTCATCACGAGGAAGACCCCGAGCGCCCAGTTGCCCGCCGCCTGCTGGTCACCGCGAGCGAGCAGCCCGTATGCGATCACCATGCAGAGCGACCAGTCGATGAAGAGGGCTCCGAAGCGCCGGCCGAGCGGGGCGACCGAGCCGGGCCCCTCCTCGGGCAGCCCGAGCCCCTTGCCCCGGTAGCCGAAGTCGGCGCCCATCTCCTCGGCGGCCGCGCGGGGCCCCGAGAGCCACGATCCGATTGCTTGCCTGTTGTCCACCCGTCCACGGTACTGCGCCCGTCTTCGCCCCCGGCCGGGCGGGGCACCGGAAACAGTCGCGGAGATGCCGCCCGCCACCGCCCCGGTTAACTTGGGCGAAACAAATGGGTCACGCTTGAGAAATCACGCCTGCCTATGGTCGGGTCCAGCGTGTGCCACCGCACTGGCCGCACCACGAGCTACAACCCCGTCCCTACCCGGGCCGGGAGTAGGAGGAGTTGGATGTTCCAGAACGCCGACGAAGTGCAGAAGTACGTAGCGGACAACGACGTCAAGTTCATCGATGTCCGGTTCTGCGACCTGCCCGGGGTGATGCAGCACTTCACGATCCCGGCAGCGACCTTCGACCCGGCCGAGGAACTGGCCTTCGACGGTTCGTCGATCCGCGGCTTCCAGGCCATCCACGAGTCCGACATGGCGCTGCGCGCCGACCTGTCGACGGCTCGGGTGGACCCCTTCCGCCGCGACAAGACCGTCAACATCAACTTCTTCATCCACGACCCGATCACGGGCGAGCAGTACAGCCGTGACCCGCGCAACATCGCCAAGAAGGCCGAGGCGTACCTCGCCTCGACCGGCTTCGCGGACACCGCGTACTTCGGCCCGGAGGCCGAGTTCTACGTCTTCGACAACGTCCGCTTCCAGACGTCGGCGAACGAGAGCTTCTACCACATCGACTCCGAGGCCGGCGCCTGGAACACCGGGTCGGAGGAGAACAACCGCGGCTACAAGGTCCGCTACAAGGGCGGCTACTTCCCGACCCCGCCGGTCGACCACTTCGCCGACCTGCGGGCCGAGATCTCCCTGGAGCTGGACAAGAACGGCCTCCAGGTCGAGCGCCAGCACCACGAGGTCGGCACCGCCGGCCAGGCCGAGATCAACTACAAGTTCAACACGCTGCTCGCCGCGGCCGACGACCTGATGCTCTTCAAGTACATCGTGAAGAACGTCGCCTGGCGCAACGGCAAGACCGCGACCTTCATGCCGAAGCCGATCTTCGGCGACAACGGCTCGGGCATGCACGTGCACCAGTCGCTGTGGCAGGGCGGCATTCCGCTCTTCTACGACGAGCAGGGTTACGCCGGCCTCTCCGACATGGCCCGCTACTACATCGGCGGCATCCTGAAGCACGCGCCGTCGCTGCTGGCCTTCACCAACCCGACGGTGAACTCGTACCACCGCCTGGTCCCCGGCTTCGAGGCCCCGGTCAACATGGTGTACTCGCAGCGCAACCGCTCCGCCGCGATGCGCATCCCGATCACCGGCTCGAACCCGAAGGCCAAGCGCGTCGAGTTCCGTGCCCCGGACCCGTCCTCGAACCCGTACCTCGCGTTCTCGGCGCTGCTGATGGCGGGCCTGGACGGCGTGAAGAACAAGATCGAGCCGGCCGAGCCGATCGACAAGGACCTCTACGAGCTGGCTCCCGAGGAGCACGCCAACGTCCAGCAGGTCCCGACCTCCCTCCCGGCCGTGCTCGAAGCCCTGGAGGCGGACAACGAGTACCTCCAGGCGGGCGGCGTCTTCACGTCGGACCTGATCGAGACGTGGATCGACTACAAGCGCACGAACGAGATCGCCCCGATCCAGCTGCGGCCGCACCCGCACGAGTTCGAGCTGTACTTCGACATCTAGGAACACCACGGGCCGGGCTCACCCGCGCCCGGGACGCCGAGGGCCGCCACCTCCTCCGGGAGGTGGCGGCCCTCGTGCGCGCGGTGGAACCAGTTGCCCCACTTCTCAGGGCCCACGGTGTGCGCGTAGCCACGTGCCCCCTACCGTTCTCCTGGCCGGCATCACCGGCTCCAGGATGACCGCCGTCGCCCGAACTGGTCGATATGCAGAGCCGGTCCGCTTTCTTCTGTGAGTATCGTTCGCCGGTGCACGGGACGCCGTGTGGTCTTGAGTGCGAGGGGGGCGGCTGATGCGAAGGACCGGGCGAAGACTTGCGTCCGCGATGGACGAGGCCAAGAAGCCCAGCGTGAGCACTGCGGCAGGCAAGCCAGCGGAGCGCTCCGAGCCGCTCACCGCCTCCGAGCTGAAAGCTGCGCTGCTCACGCGGGACCAGGCCGTCGTTTTCACGATCACGGGAGAAGGCTCCAGGGAAGGCTCCCTCGCGAAGTCCGCCCGCACCAAGGAGGAGACCCACACCCGAGTCCTGTCGGCATGTGCGAGAGACGCCCGGACAGGGCGTGTTCGGGCGTGGGGAATCCGCGGCCGCCTGGTCGACGATGTACCGGGGCAAGGGCTCCTTCTCACCACGGTCCTCCCTCCTGACCAGCAATCCGGTGGACACCGCACGCACTCGCATGACCCAACTGCGCCGAGCCGTCGCCGCATGTGGCCGGTTCGCTTTCAGCAACGCCTACGGCAACGCGTCCGTCACCACCGAGGCCCTCGCCGTGCCGGACCTCGGGGAGGAGTCCGTGCGGTACCGCACTCTGGCCCGGTTGAACAGCGGAGGCTTCATCTATTCGCTGGTGACCGCCGTACGGGTCGGAGGGGTCATCGCGACCATGCAGACCAGCGATACCACGGGGCCGCTTCCGCCAGACGAGCTCGCCAAGTTCAAACCCGATCCCGGCACTGACGAAAGTGTCATCTCCACCCTCATCAAGAACGTCGTCGAGGCCGAGAGCCGAAGTCCTGTCCCGTAAGCGCACGGCAGGAGTATCGAGGCGGGCCCCTTTCCTCATGTGCTGCCGCCTTCGGCCCCGCCCTCACCGCAGCGAGGGCCGTGCCCGTCCCGCCCAGTACTCGTCCGCCGTAATGCCCAGCAGGACCACGTCCTGGTACGTGCCCGCGAAGAACTCGTGCTGGCGCAGTCGGCCCTCCTCCACGAAGCCGAGTTTGCGGTAGAGGGCCAGGGAGGCGTCGTTGAAGGCGTAGACCTCCACCTCGCACTTGTGGCAGCGCTGTTCGGCGAACATGTAGGTGAGGACCAGTTCGGTGGCCTCGGCCGCGTAGCCCTGGCGGCGGTGTTCCCGGGTGACCTCGATGCCCGTACGGAAGCGGCCTGCCCGGGCGTCCGTCGCGCCCACCGAAACCGCGCCGACGAAGGCGTGCTCGAAGCGGGTCTCGATGACCAGTTGGTACCCGGCCGCGTTCGGGGTGCGGCCGGCGCGCTCGGTGGCCCAGGCGCGGAAGCTCTCGTCCGAGCGGGGCGGGTCGACCACATCGGCGTTGCGGGCGTCCACGGTGTGCAGGGCGAGGGCCCTGAAGCCCTCCCAGTCCTGCGGTTCGACGCCCCGCAGGCGTACTCTTTCGCCGGTCCACAGGTCGGTCATCGTGCTCCACGGTCTCGGCGGCCCCTGATGGGGCCGGGTGTGTACGGATGTGGCGTCAAGGGTTACGGAGTCCGGTGGGCCGGTCACATGAGCCTGGTGGCGATCGTCCTCGCGCAGTCCAGGAGCTCCGTGTGTGTGGTGTCCACCTCCAGGTCGTACTCCACGCCCCGGTGGACCGTCTCCGCCTGCGCCGCGGCCATGCCCCTCGGGCGGTCCCCCCGGGCGATCTCGCGGGCCTCGGCTACCATGCCCTCGCAACGGACGCCCACCCAGCAGACGTCCAGGCCCACCAGCGCCTTCCGCCACGGCTCCTGGGAGGCGGGGCCGCCGAGGAACACGTCGTCGACGATGACCCTCGCTCCCGCACGAACCATCGCCGCGACGCCCTCGCGCCACGCCGCCTCCAGCTTCCGGAACTCCGGGCCGACGGCCACACCGCCGTCCTCGGCGAACTCGATGCCCGCGTCCGATGTGCGCAGGGACGCCGGCAGCGAGTCGACGAAAGCGTCGATCGCGGCGGCGAGCCACGGGTCCGGCAGTTCCGCCTGGAGGCAGCGGACGATGCCGGACTTACCGGAGCTGGAGCCGCCGTTCAGCACGATCACCTGGGTTGTCACCCGGTCACAGTAGAGGCAGCCGGTACGGTGTTCGACGCGTTTTCGGGCTAGGGCCCTACGCGGGCTTGATCGTGGAGAGTTGCGCGAGCAGCAGGATCAGCCGGTAGGCGTCGCGTATTCGGGGGCCGTGAAGGCGACCGTATGGGCGCCCCGGTGCGCGAGACGCCCGGCACCAGGGTCGCCAGGTCGATGGTGTGCGGGCTCGCGAGGTCGACCTCCACGTCCAGCGGCCCGGTGAGCGTCAGGGTCGGGCAGGTGCATCGTCATGCCCCTGTGCCCCGGCCGGACGGGCCGGGGCACAGGGGCGACCGTCGGTCGGGACCGGGTCAGCGGCCGTGGCTGATCAGGGCACGGACCATGCGGCAGGTGGTGTCGGACGGCGGGTGGATTCCCAGGCGCTCGGCGGTGATCCGTATCCGGTGGTTGCGTGCGCTGGAGGGCTGGTAGACCCCGCTGTCGAGCAGGGCGATGGCCAGGCGCATGGCCTTGAGGCGACGGTTGTGGGAGACGTACCACTCACGGGGGCGGCCCGCGGGCAGTCGCTTCTTCGGCAGTGGTGCGGGAATCGGCGGGTGGAAGGGCATCGGGAGCTGTCGGTCGAGCGGCTCGGTCGTGACTGCGGCAACGGCCATCGGCATCCTCCTGGCAGCGTGGTGGAACCCTTGCGAACTCCCTCCATTTTACTGCTCCCCACTGACAATCGCCCCTGGCCAGAGGCCATTTCGGCAGTCCCTCGCGTAACCTTGGCCCCATGGAGATCTGGATCAATCCGGCCTGCTCGAAATGCCGCAGCGCGCTCACTCTGCTCGACGCGGAAGGTGCCGACTACACCGTCCGCCGCTACCTGGAGGACGTGCCCTCGCCCGAGGAGATCCGCGCCGTGCTGGACCGGCTCGGTCTCGAACCGTGGGACATCACCCGGACGCAGGAGGCGGCGGCGAAGGAACTGGGTCTCAATGAGTGGCCGCGGGAGGCCGCTTCATGGGAGCGGTGGATCGCCGCCCTCTCCGAGCACCCGAAGCTGATCCAGCGGCCCATCATCACGGCCGAGGACGGCAGCGCCGTGGTGGCGCGGAGCGAGGAAGCGGTACGGGACGCGTTGGGGCGCGATGCCTGATCCCGCATCCCCAGGGCTACCCCGGAATGGAGTTCTTCACCGACTTCGTCGTCACCGGTGCCGTGGGCGGTGCCGACGCCACGAGTACGCCCACCGAGGTCACCGGCCTCCTCGGCGACGGGTTCGTGGAAAGCCTCACCGGCCCGAAGCGGTTGCCGCGCTGCTACGACCTGGTGGAGCTCGCCGGGGAGGGGGACGGGGGCAGTGGCAACCTGGCGCGGTCTGTACCTCACTGTGCGGGCTCACCGGGTGGATTCGCCGTTGCGGGTCGACCGAGGAGAACGGCGAGGTGCCGCAGCTGACGGCCCCTGCCTGGTTCGCCCCCGGTCCTCGCGGCGATCCCTCGCCGTGGTACCGGGAGGCCGGACGCGACCGGGTACGGCGGACGGCATCTGGCCGGGCTCGGTGCGCCGGAGCGGGAGGCCTGGGCGCGGGCCCGGCTGGGGCTCCGGCCCCGGCTGATGTGACCCCGGGACCGAGGACTCAGCGTTCGTCCGTGCCCGCGCGCTTGGCGGTGGACAGGGCTATCCGGTTCCACGTGTTGATCGTGAGGATCAGGGCCAGCAGGTGGGCCAGCTCCTCCTCGTCGAAGTGGGCCGCCGCCCGGTCGTAGACCTCGTCCGGCACCCCTGCGTCCCCGATCCGGGTGACCGCGTCCGTCAGGGCCAGGGCGGCCTGTTCCTTGTCCGTGAAGAAGTGGTCCGCCTCGTGCCACACCGCGACCAGGTGCAGGCGCTCCTCGCTCTCGCCCGCCTTGCGCGCGTCCGTGGTGTGCATGTGCAGGCAGTACGCGCACCGGTTCAGGTGCGAGGCGCGGATCTGGACCAGTTCGACCAACGTCGGGTCCAGGCCGGCGCGGGCCGCCGCGTCCAGGCCGATCACGGCCCGGAAGACCTTCGGGGCCGTCTTCGCGAAGTCGAGCCGGGCCGTCTCCTGGTTGCTCCGGACGGTGGTGGCGGGGGTGGTGGTGCGGTCGTTCGTCTTGCTCTCCGTCGTCGTCATGGGTACGAATCTAGAGCGACAGGCGACTGGGTTTGGGGTGCATTTCCATGACGGATTCATGGGTCAATTCCGCGGAGATCCTGGGCAGCGATCTCCCGCTGGAGCTGTCCGGCACGGGTAACCGCCGGGCCGTCCTGATGGCCGCCCTCCGTGACGCCGTGCGCAGCGGGCGTCTCGCCCCGGGCACCCGGCTGCCGCCCTACCGCTCTCTCGCCGCCGATCTGGGCCTCGCCCGCAACACCGTCGCCGACGCCTACGCGGAGCTGGTCGCGGAAGGCTGGCTCGCCGCCCGCCAGGGCTCGGGGACCCGGGTCGCCGAGCGGGCCGTCCCGGTCACCCCCGTCCACCGGCCGCGTACTCCCGAGCGCACCGCCCGCCCGGTCCATGACCTGGTCCAGGGGCAGCCGGACCCCTCGGTCTTCCCGCGCACCGCCTGGCTGGCCTCGGCGCGCCGGGCGCTCGCCGCCGCCCCCGACGACGCGTTCGGGCCCGGCGATCCGCACGGGCGGCCCGAGCTGCGGCGGGCCCTGGCCGGCTATCTGGCCCGGGTGCGCGGGGTGCGGGCCGCGCCGGAGCGGATCGTGCTGTGCTCGGGGGCCGCGCACGGGCTGCGGCTGCTCGCGGAGGTGGTCGGCGGCCCCTGGGCGGCGGAGGAGTACGGCCTGCCCTTCCACCGCGCGCTGCTCACCTCCCACGGGGTCGGCACCCGGCCGCTCGGCGTGGACGCGGACGGCGCCCGGGTCGACGGGCTCACCCACCGCGACCGTGCGGTACTCCTCACGCCCGCCCACCAGTTCCCCACCGGCGGGCCGCTGCACCCCGCGCGGCGGGCGGCCGTCGTCGACTGGGCCCGGACCACCGGCGGGCTCGTCGTCGAGGACGACTACGACGGGGAGTTCCGCTACGACCGGCAGCCCGTGGGGGCCGTCCAGGGGCTCGATCCCGAGCATGTGGTACTGCTGGGGTCGGTGAGCAAGAGCCTCTCCCCCACCCTGCGGATCGGGTGGATGGTGCTGCCCCAGCGGCTCGTGGCCCCCGTCGTCACGGCGAAGGGCGAGCGGGAGCAGTGGTCGAGCGCCACCGAGCAGCTGACGCTCGCGGACTTCGTCGAGTCGGGCGCGTACGACCGGCAGGTACGCCGGATGCGGCAGCGCCACCGCCGCCGCCGGGACCAACTGGTGGCGGCCCTGGAGCGGCGGGCCCCGCACGTCCGCGTCACCGGCATCGCGGCCGGCCTCCACGCGGTGCTGGAACTGCCGCCCGGCACCGAGCGCTCCGCGGTCCGGGCCGCGGCCTGGCAGGGGCTGGCCGTGGACGGCCTCGCCGACTATCGGCACCCGGGCGCGGAGGGGACGGGGGGCGACCGGGACGGGCTCGTCGTCGGATACGCGACGCCTGCCGAGTCCGCCTACCCCGAGGCGCTGGAGGCCCTGTGCCGGGCCCTGCCGCCGGGATGAGTCGGCGGTGGGCAGCGGGGCCCGCCCCGTCCGCTCGCTCCTGCCGGTCAGCGCGTCCGCGCCTGTGTCTCCGCCGCCACCAGCAGCTCCGTGAGGTGGAGGCCGAAGCGGGCGTCGCAGGCGTGCGGCACCCCCGTGCGTACCGCTTCGGCCAGGGCGTCCACCGCGCCCCGGAACGCGGTCTCCGCGCCGTCCCAGCCGGGGAGCGACGCGGTGCCCCGCTCGCCCCGGAACTCGATCTCGACGCCCGCCGCGCCGGACGGGGCGCTCAGCCCGAGAGTCACCGTGCTGGACGCGCCGGAGGTGTGGCGCAGGATCAGGTGCGTGGTGTCGGCCGGGCCCCTGGCGGCGGTCAGGTGCTCGACGTCGCCCAGGACCGGGATCAGCACGGAGAGCGCGTGCGGGCCGACGTCCCACAGGCCGCCCTTCTCGCGCCGCCACGGGGAATCCGCGTACTCGCTGGTCGAACCCTCGGCGTAGAGCGAACCCAGCCACTGGGCGCGAGCCGTGAACCAGCCGTCCACCGCGGCCTGTTCGGCGATCCACGCGGAGGTCTCGGGGGCGAATCTCAGCGTGCAGAAGACGACCGAGGCCACCCCTGACTTCTCCGCCGCCCCGGCCACCGCACGGGCCCCCTCCACCGTCGTGGCGACCGGCTTGTCCATCAGGAGGTGGCAGTCCGCCTCCGCGGCCCGGACCGCGAGCGGGGCCTGGACGTCCGGCGGCAGCGCGAAGGCCACCGCGTCGCTCGCCTCCAGGAGTGCGTCGATGCCCTCCTCACCGGTGTACGCGCGGGTCCCGTGGGCGGCGGCGAGGGCGTCCGCCGCCTCGGCCCGGCGGCCCCACACCCCGCTCAGTTCCACTCCGGGGTGGGCGGCGAGCGCGGGGGCCTGGGTGTTCCGTGCCCAGGGGCCGGTGCCGAGGAGGCCGATGCGCAGGGGGGCGTTGGTGCCGACAGCTGAATCCATGGAGCCAGTGTGCCGGGTGCGCGGGTCGGTTGTGCAGGGGGCGAGGTGTCCGCCGCCCGAACGCGGGGAGTCGGTTCATCGCGCGGGACGTCGCCGGGCGCCCGGATGCGGTGGCGCGGGGCTACCCTGCCCCGTTGCGTCTCCGGGGCCGGCCACGGGACTCCGGCGCGACTTCCGAGTCGCGCCTTGATCCTCTCCTCCTCGGTAACACGGGGTTCACATCCGGGCAACGGACGGGAAATCGCGTCTTGCCATGCTGCGCCGCATAGACCGCTGCACCCGCAAAGGATGGCGTCCGTGACGTTCAAGGCTGAGTACATCTGGATAGACGGCACCGCGCCGACCGCCAAGCTTCGCTCCAAGACGAAGATCATGGACGGCGCACCGTCGGGAGACGTGGCGGAGCTGCCCATCTGGGGATTCGACGGCTCCAGCACCAACCAGGCCGAGGGCCACGCGTCCGACCGGGTACTGAAGCCCGTCTTCACCTGTCCGGACCCGATCCGCGGCGGTACGGACATCCTCGTCCTGTGCGAGGTCTTCAACATCGACATGACGCCGCACGAGTCCAACACCCGTGCCGCGCTGCGTCCGCTCGCCGAGCAGTTCGCGGGCCAGGCCCCGATCTTCGGCATCGAGCAGGAGTACACCTTCTTCGACGGACACCGCCCGCTCGGCTTCCCCGAGGGCGGCTTCCCGGCCGCGCAGGGCGGCTACTACTGCGGTGTCGGCGCGGACGAGATCTTCGGCCGCGACATCGTGGAGAAGCACCTCGACAACTGCCTGGCCGCGGGGCTCGGCATCTCCGGCATCAACGCCGAGGTCATGCCCGGCCAGTGGGAGTTCCAGGTGGGCCCGCTGTCCCCGCTGGAGGTCTCCGACCAGCTGTGGGTGGCCCGTTGGCTGCTCTACCGCACCGCCGAGGACTTCGACGTCTCCGCCACCCTGGACCCGAAGCCGGTCAAGGGCGACTGGAACGGCGCGGGCGCGCACACCAACTTCTCCACGAAGGCGATGCGCGAGGGCTACGACGCGATCATCACCGCGTGCGAGTCGCTGGGCGAGGGCTCCAAGCCGATGGACCACGTGAAGAACTACGGCGCGGGCATCGACGACCGGCTCACCGGCCTGCACGAGACCGCCCCGTGGAACGAGTACAACTACGGCGTCTCCGACCGCGGCGCCTCGGTCCGTATCCCGTGGCAGGTCGAGCAGGACCGGAAGGGTTACATCGAGGACCGTCGTCCGAACGCGAACGTCGACCCGTACGTCGTCACGCGGCTGATCGTCGACACCTGCTGCACCGCGCTGGAGAAGGCCGGCCAGGTCTGATCCCGACGCCAACCACGGCAGAGGGGCCCTCCGGTGAACCGGTGGGCCCCTCTGCCGTGTACGGGCCACGCGTGAGGAACGTAACGCCAAGGGTCCGTATCGACGGGTGCGAGGAGTCTGATGCTCCGCCGCGATGTCTGCTTCAATGAAGCACATGGCCAGCTACCAGCACATCGCGTCGGGTCACAGCGGCCTCGAACCGTTCTGGCCTTCCCGTCAGCACCATGACTTCGACCGGGTGTGTTGCCGCGCGTGGAACGCGCAGGCCCGCTGAAGCCGTTCACCCCGGCCTTCGGTCCGCGCGTACGACGTAGGTCCGTCCCCTGACGACTTCTCGCGCGAAAGAGCTGACCCTCATGGCGAACACCCGTACCTTCTCCGCCCCGTCCGCCGCCACCGCGGCGTCCCCGGCGCCCGCTGCGGACCGTCCAGCCGCCCGTTCCCTCCCCGCCCACCCGAACCGGCACCGGCTGCGCGCGGTCGACCGTGACGAGGTCGCCGGGCCGGCCGACATGACGGACTTCCTCCCGCCCGGGGCCACCTGGCTCCCCGCCCCGCCGCACACCCTGCCCGCCCTGCCCGCCCTGCCCGGCCTGCCCGGCCTGCCCGGCCTGCCGCCGATGATCGGTTACCTGGTGCTCGTGCCGGCCGGCCGGCAGCCCGCGCCCGACGCGGCCGGCGACGAAGAGGCGTACGCCGGTCCGGTCCGGATCGACGTCACCCGGCGTACGGCCTCGGTCGGCGGTGTCGCCCTCGACCTCACGTACCTGGAGTTCGAGCTGCTGGCCCATCTGGTGGCGCACCCGCACCGGGTGCACACCCGCGACCAGCTGGTCACGGCGGTGTGGGGTTACGGGCATGTGGGCGACGGGCGCACCGTCGACGTCCATGTCGCCCGGCTGCGCCGCAAGCTCGGTGCGGAGTACCGCCGTTCGATCCGGACGGTCCGCCGGGTCGGGTACGCGTACACGCCCTGACCGGCTCCCGCACGTGTGGCGGCCCCGGACCACGGTTCCTCCTCACCGTGGTCCGGGGCCGTCCGGCTGTCTCAGGCCTGCCGCGCCGCCGGGGCCTGCGTGCCCACGGGCTCGACCGGCTCGACCGGCTCGCCGTATCCGTCGTGGCTCTCGTCCTCCAGGCTCGGCAGCCGCGAGAGGCCGCGCGGGGTACGCCAGTTGCGCTCGCCCAGGAGCAGCATCACGGAGGGCAGCAGCACCATCCGTACGACGGTGGCGTCCAGCAGCACCGCGACGGCTAGGCCGACGCCCATCTGCTGCATGTCCTGCATGGACAGGGTCCCGAACACCGCGAACACCGCCACCATGATCGCCGCGGCTCCGGTGACCGCCCCGGCCGTGCGGCGGATGCCGGTCTCGATCGCGGCCCGGTTGTCCAGGCCGCCGCCGTGCGCCTCGCGGATCCGGGAGACGACGAACACGTGGTAGTCCATGGACAGGCCGAACAGGACGACGAGGACGAACAGCGGCATCCACGCCTCGATCGCTCCGACCCCCTCCGATCCGATGAGGGAGGCGCCCCAACCGTGCTGGAAGACGGCGGTCATCACCCCGTAGGAGGCGGCCACCGAGAGCAGGTTGAGGGCGATGGACGTCACGGCGATGACGTAGCTGCGGAAGCAGAACAGCATCAGCAGGAAGGTGACCGCCGTGATGAAGGCGAAGACCGGGACGATGCCGCGCCGCAGCTGGTCGTTGAAGTCGACGGAGCCCGCGGTCTCGCCGGTGACGTGGGCCTTCGCCCCGGTGCCGTCGAACGCGGCGGGCAGGCTCGTCTCGCGCAGTTCGGTGAGGTCGGCGGTGCCTCCCGGGAGGGGGATCTCGATCTCGGCGACGTTCTTGTCCCGGTGGACGGTGACGTCCTCGAAGCCGTCGAGGGCCTCGGTGACCTCCGGGGCGGTGATGTCGGGCGCGGTGATGACGACGAGGGCGGGGGCGGGGCCGCCGGGGAAGCTGTCGGTGATGCGGGTGTGGGCGATGGAGAGCTGCGAGTCGGATCCGAACTGCTTTTCCAGGCCGAGGGATTCGGTCTTCATGCCGAGGGCGGGCGCGGCGAGGGCGAGCAGCAGGACGACGGCGGTGACGGCGAAGGCGCGGGGCCGGGCGAGGACGGGGCCCAGCACCCGGCCGACGATGCGGCCGCTGCCGGCCCGGCCCTGCTTGGCGCGGCGGTTCAGCAGCGGGATGCGGCCCGCGTCGATGCGGTCGCCGAGCCAGGAGAGCAGGGCGGGCAGGACGGTGACGGAGCCGAGCATGGCGATGAACACGACGATGATCGTGGCGAGCGCGAAGCCCTTGAACAGCAGGAGCCCGGAGAGGAACATGCCGCCCATCGCGACCATCACGGTGAGGCCGGAGACGAGGACCGCCCGGCCGCTGGTGGCGGCCGCGATGCGCAGGGAGGTCTCGGCGTCCCGTCCGGCGGCGCGTTCGTCGCGTTCGCGGCACAGGTAGAAGAGGCAGTAGTCGACGCCGACGGCGAAGCCCATCAGGAACATCACGGAGTACGTGGTCTGGAACAGGTGCAGTTGGTGGCTGGCGATCGAGAGCAGGCCGAAGGCGGCCATGCACGCGGTGAGGGCGAGCCCGACCGGGAGCAGAGCGGCGACCACGGTACCGAAGGCGACGAGGAGGATGCCGAGGGCCAGCGGTACGGCGGTGAACTCGGCCTTCTTGAAGTCCTCGGCCAGCAGGTCGCCGAGCCACTTGCCCGCGCTGGCCTCGCCGAACTGGTGGATCTCGGTGTCCGGGTGGTCCTTGCCCACGGCGGCGACCGCGTCCAGGACGGGCTGGATCCGGTTGGAGGAGGTGGCGGCCTCGCCCTTCATCTCGAAGGTGATCAGGGCGTCCTCGCCGTCCTCGGAGGCGACGGGCGGGGCGATGTTCTGTGCCTCGCCGGTCTCCCGTACGGCGGTGGCGAGGGCTTCGGCGGCCGGCTTCCAGTCGCCCGCGGCGGGGGCGGAGACCATGACGAGTTCGCCCGCGGGCTTGTCGAGTCCGGCGTCGAGGAGGATCTGCTCGGCGCGGGCGGACTCGCCGGCGCCGTTCTCCGCGTTGGTCATCTCGACCATGCCGGTGGCCCCGCCGATGCCCGTGGCGAGCACGACGAAGAGCAGCCAGCCGAGAATGGCCGTCTTGCGGTGGTGTGTGCTCCGCACGCCGATGCGTGCGGCGAGGTTGCGCCTCATATGGTCTCTCCCCCAGAGGTAAGCGTCGGGTAAGCACTTCGGGACCCTTCGAATCTAGGAACGGGACGCGGTCCGCCCCAGCCGTCGAAGCCTCCGGTCACGGAGGCGTAGGGGGCGGATGCGGGGGTGGTGCCAGGTACGCCCCCTCCGGGTGGCGGACCGGCTGACGCGGCGGGGTGGGCCCGGGTGAGACTGGCCGCGGACCGGGAACCAGCCCGGGTCCGGTGAGGGGAGAGGGACCACGATGAAGGTGTTCTCGGGACGACTGCGGCCGGCGGTGCTGGCGGCGGGGCGCGGACTGCTCCTGTCGGTGGCCGGTCTGGCGGCGTCCATCACGCTGTTCGTGCTCGCGGTGCTCTCGATCGCCTTCATCCTGCTGGGCATCGGCGTGTTCACCACTCCGGTGGTGCTGAATGCGGTCCGCAAGCACGCCAACCAGCGGCGACTGTGGGCGGTGACCTGGTCGGACGTACGGATTCCGGTTCCGTACCGGCCTCTGCCGAAGGATCTGCGGTCCGGCGTCACCGGTCAGGTGGAGCGCACCACGCTGCTGCTGAAGGACCCGGCGACCTGGCGGGACCTGCAGTGGCTGCTGATCGACATGACGGCCGGCACCGTGGTGGCGTTCCTGGCCGCGGGGCTGATGATCTACCCGGTCGAGGGGCTCGTCCTGGCGGCGGGCCTGTGGCGCGTGTTCCGCGACGACCCGTACTGGTACGGGTTCGTACCGGTGGACAGCCAGCTGACCGGGCTCGCCGCGCTGGCACTGGGGATCGCGCTCTTCCGCCTCGGGATGCGGGTCTCCGAGCCGCTGCTGCGGGCGCACTTCCTGCTCGCCCGGACACTGCTCGCACCCACCCAGGACCAGGAGCTGGAGCAGCGTGTCCAGCGGCTGACCGAGACCCGGCACGAGGCCGTGGACACCGCCGCCTCCGAGCTGCGCCGCATCGAGCGGGACCTGCACGACGGGGCGCAGGCCCGGCTGGTCGCGATGGGCATGAACCTGGGCACGATCGAGGCGCTGATCGAGAAGGACCCGGCGCAGGCGAAGAAGATGCTGGCGATGGCCCGGGAGTCGTCGGCGGAGGCGCTGACCGAGCTCCGCGATCTGGTCCGGGGCATCCATCCGCCGGTCCTCGCGGAGCGGGGCCTCGGCGACGCGGTCAAGGCGCTGACTCTGCGGCTGCCGGTCGCCTCCGAGGTGACGGTGGAGCTGCCGGGGCGGGCGGAGGCCCCGGTGGAGTCGGCGGCGTACTTCGCGGTCAGCGAGGCCCTGACGAACACGGTGAAGCACGCGGAGGCCGAACGGATCCATGTGGACCTGCACCACGCGGAGGGGATGCTCCGGATCTCCGTGACGGACGACGGCCGGGGCGGTGCGGTGATCGGATCGGGCTCGGGCCTGAGCGGAATCGAACGACGACTGGGTACATTCGACGGCGTACTGGCCGTCAGCAGTCCCGCAGGCGGTCCCACCATGGTGACCATGGAGATTCCTTGCGAGTTGTCCTAGCCGAAGATCTCTTCCTACTGCGCGACGGCCTGGTGCGCATGCTGGAGGCGTACGACTTCGAGATCGCCGCGGCTGTGGAGACCGGGCCCGAACTGACCAAGGCCCTCGCCGAGTTGGAGCCGGACGTCGCCGTTGTCGACGTCCGGCTCCCGCCGTCTCACACGGACGAGGGCCTCCAGTGCGCCCTGGCCGCCCGCCGGGCCCGGCCGGGGCTTCCGGTGCTGGTACTCTCGCAGCACGTGGAGCAGCTGTACGCACGGGAGTTGCTGGCGGACGGCGCCGGCGGCATCGGCTATCTGCTGAAGGACCGGGTCTTCGACGCGGACCAGTTCGTCGACGCGGTACGGCGGGTGGCGGCGGGCGGCACGGCGATGGACCCGCAGGTCATCTCCCAGCTGCTGTCGCGCCGTTCGCAGGACAAGCCGATGGGCGGCCTCACCCCGCGCGAGCGGGAGGTGATGGAGCTGGTGGCCCAGGGCCGCTCGAACGCCGCCATCGCCTCGCAGCTGGTGATCACGGAGCGGGCGGTGGCCAAGCACACGTCGAACATCTTCGGGAAGCTCGGCCTGCCCCCGTCGGACGACGACAACCGCCGGGTACTGGCGGTGCTGGCGTATCTGGACCACGGCTGATCCACGGGCCCCGGCGAGACACGGGGCTCCGCTCAGCCCGTGAACCAGCCCGCCGCGTCCAGCCGGAACGCGCCTCCGGGGGCCATCGCGCGCAGGTCCCGCTCCAGGGCGGCCAGCCGCTCCTCGCCGAGCGTCCGGGCCCATTCCGCACGCAGCCGGTCGAAGCCCTCGGCGGACCGGGCCAGCAGGTCGAGGCCGTGCGGGGTGAGACGGATCAGGGTGCGCCGGCCGTCGGCGGGGTCCGGGGCGCGCTCCACGTAGTGGAGCGCCTCCAGCTTCTCGACGGTTTTCCCGGCGGCCTGCTTGGAGACCCCGAGCCGTCGCCCGATCTCACCGATGGCCGCGCCGTCGCGTCCCACCGCCTGGAGGGCGAAGCCGTACGCGGGCCGGGTCCCGGGGTGTCCGTGCTCGGCCAGGTCCCGGTGCAGGGCGTCGATGATCGAGCGGAAGCCGGCGAAGAGGAGCAGCGGCAGCTCGAAACCATTGCGCGACTCGACAACCTGGTTTACCTTTTTTTCGTCAACCATGTTGTCGATCCTATCTGCGTGAGAGGTTCGTCGTGCCCTTTCCCGACCACACACCCGAGACCGCCCCGTCCGGTTCACGGCGCGCCATGGAGACGGTGACGGAGCGGCTGGGCTACCGGCCCGCCGCCATCGCCCGGCTCGCCACCTCGCCCCACACCCTGGACGGATTCCTGAAGATCAGCGCGATCTTCGAGGCGTGCACCCTGGACCCGCTCTCCCGCGAGGTCCTGATCATGACGATGGCCACCCGCAACGGCTGTCACCTCTGCGTCGCGATGCACACAGCGAAGCTGACCGCCCTGGACGCCGACCCGGCGCTGATCTCCGCCCTGCGCGACCGCGACCGCACAGGAGCCCCGCTGCCGGACGAACGCCTGGAAGCCGTAAGGCTGTTCACGCTGGAGGTGCTCGCCTCGGCAGGGGCGGTGGACGACGCGGCCCTGCGGGACTTCCTGGCGTACGGCTACACGGAACAGAACGCCCTCGAAGTGGTCCTGGGCATCGGCGCGTACACCCTGTCGACCCTGGCCAACCGGCTCACGGCGGCGCCGGTGGACGCCCCATTGGCCGCCTTCGCCTGAGAGCCGGTGGTTCGGGTCGCTTTCCGGCTGGAGCTTCCCACGAATGGGCCGGAGGTCTGAACGGGGCGCGGGGCCCCCGCGTATGGAACGTCACGCTTCTCCCTCGAAGCAGAGGAGTCCCATGCGACGCACATCGCGCAAGAAACGTTCCACACTGGCCAGCCGGGCCATTGCCGCCTCCGCCGCCCTGTTCCTGGGAGGCGGTGGGCTGGTCGCGGTCAATGTCTATGCCTCCGCGGGAGAAGGGCCGTCCGGCTCTCCGCCCACACGGACGCAGAACGCCGGGCGCCAGATGTCCACCATCGACTGCCCCGAAGCCGTGAACGGACTGGCCGAGGTGCCGGACCGGGCACGCCGTGAGGTCGACCGTGAACTCGCGGCGATGGACACCCAGATCACCGACGCCTACCGGCAGTTCGCGGACCGGAAGGAGCAGCTGGCGCGGGATCCCGGGCTGGCGGAGAACGCCGTCCTCGGGCCGTTGCGCAGCAAGCGGGCGGCGAGCCTCGACCGCATCGGCATCGCGATCGGGCGAGTGGGTGAGCGGCCGGCGGGGCTGGAGAGCCTCGCCGGGTGCAGCCTGCGCGCCGACGACAGCCGCCCCGGAAACGGCGACGGCGACGGCGACGGCGACGGCGACGGCGACGGCGACGGCGGTCAGGATGACGGCCAACGGCAGGACCAGGGCCGGAACGGAGGGCCGGGGCAGGACCCCGGCCCGGGCGAAGGCCCCGGGCAGGGCCAGGGCGGCAACGGGCCCCAGGCCTCCGACTTCGTCGATATCCGGTCCGTCCAGCCCAACGTCGACCGGCCCCGTCAGCGCCGCGGCGCGTCCCGCGGCATCTTCACCACCGACTGCGGCCGTAATGAGAACGGGAAGTTCAACCCGGACAACGTCATCGTCGCGCCCGGCGTGAGCAACGGCGCGCACCATATGCACGATTACATCGGCAACCAGGCCAACGACGCCTTCGCGAGCGACGACGATCTGGCGGACGGCGCGACCACCTGCCGCAACCAGGGCGACCGGTCGACCTACTACTGGCCCGTCCTGCGCCTGCAGAACGGGCAGGACGAGAACGACGTGGACGCCGACGGCGGCGGCCGGGACCAGAACGTCGGGGAGATCCAGACGCCGTCCGAGGTGACACTGAAGTTCGTCGGCTCGCCCGTCGGCAGGGTCACCGCGATGCCGCGCTTCCTGCGGATCATCACCGGCGACGCGAAGGCGTTCACCAACGGCGACGCCAATGCCAACGCCTCGTGGAGCTGCACCGGATTCGAGGACCGCCGACTGACGGACAAGTACCCGATCTGCCCCGAGGGCAGTCAGGTGGTGCGTACGTTCGCCTTCCAGAACTGCTGGGACGGGCAGAACACCGACAGCGCCAACCACCGCACCCATGTGGCGTTCGCCCAGGACGACGGGCGGTGCCCCAACGGGTTCCGGGCGGTGCCGCAGCTGGTGCAGCGCATCGTCTACGACGTTCCGCCGGGGCCGGGCTTCGCCGTCGACTCCTTCCCCGAGCAGTTGCACAAGCCCATCACCGATCACGGTGACTTCATCAACGTCTTCGACGACAGGCTGATGAAGAAGATGGTGCGGTGCATCAACGACGGCCGCCGCTGCCGCTGACGCGGCGCGTGCGGCCCCCGTGAACCTGCGCGGTCAGCTCCCGTGGTGACCGGAGTGCCCGTCCTCGCTCCCCCCTCCGCCACTGTCCCCCGAGTGGTGAGGCGAGGCGGTCTCCACCGTCCCCCCGAGCCGGCCGCGCAGCGCCGCGACCACGGCCGGATCACCGACGGCCACCCACTGCCGTCCGACGAGGTACGAGCCGCCGTAGTCGTTGGCCTCGTTGATCCACTCTCGCTGCCCGCGGTCGGTGGCGAAGGTGGTCAGGATGTAACGCCCGTCGTCCGTTTCACAGTTGGCCTGCCGGAGCTCGGCCGCGTCGGTCTGCACATTCGGGTCGCAGCCGGCCTTCTTCGCCAGCTGCTCCAGCGTGCCCGTCGCGGCCGGCGGCGGCGTGGGCCGCTCCCGGCCGTCGCCGTCGCCGTCGTCGGCCGGTTCCGTGCTGCACCCGGCCAGGAGCAGCAGCCCCGCCAGGACGGCCGCGACGGCACCGCCGAGCCGTGCGCATCGCCATTCCGGTTGTGTCGCCATCGGCCCATCCTGCACCCGGGCACGGGCTCAGGGGTGCGCTACGGCAAGACTCACGACATAGGCCTCTTCGACCTCGCCGTCCGGGAACAGGGCGGTCAGCAGGGCCCGTTCGCGGTCGAAGTAGTCGCGGACCTCCACCGGATCGCCGATCAGGAAGTCGGAGTGGGTGGCCATGTTGGCGATATGGGCGTCGATCGGCACGCGGCGGCTCCACGCCACCTGCCGGGTACGGAAGTCGAGCCCGTCGGGCAGCTGGGCCCGGAAGCGGGCCCGGTGGGACGGGACGGCGGGTATCTCCACCCCGAGGAAGACCCGCGTCCGGTCCTCCTGGTCGACCAGCCACTCCACGGTCCGGTCGCTGTCGTTCCACCACAGGGCGAGCGCCCCGCCCGGCCGCAGCACCCGCCGGACCTCGGGAACCGAGCGGGCGGGGTCGGTCCAGTGCCACGACTGGGCGTACGTGATCAGGTCCATGGAGCCGGTCCGCAGCGGCAGGCCGTTCCCGTCGCCCCGGACCAGGGAGACGTCCGGCAGGCTCCGGCGGAACTGCCCGGCCATCCCGTCGCCCGGCTCCACCGCGGTGATCCGGGCCCCGCGCTCGTACAGCCGGGCCGTGCCGAGTCCGGTACCCGCCCCGACGTCCGCGACCCGGGCTCCGGCGAGCGACCGTCCGGCCAGGTCCTCGACGGCGTCGAACAGAGCGGGCGGGTAGGTGGGACGGTGCGCGTCGTAGGCGGCGGCGATCGCGTCGAAGGATCGGGCCCGCACAGGTTTCGTCATACAAGCAATCATCGCGGGGGCCTGGCGGAGCGGCACGGAAATCTCTGCACGCCTCTGGTCCCCCCGCATACCCGTCAGTACATTGACACCATGTCTAACACGCAGCCAGCGGCGGTCGCGTCGGAGCGGACGCCCCTCAAGGCCCGCAAGGTGTCCTTCGCCTGGGAGAAGACGCCCCTGCACTGGGTGCCGGGCGACCCGTTCACCACGCACACCATCAATGTGCTCCACCTGCTGCTCCCGGCCGGCGAGCGCTGGTTCATCCACGTCTACCGGCAGATACTCCCGTACATCCATGACGACCGACTGCGCGAGGACGTCATCGGGTTCATCGGGCAGGAGGCGGTGCACTCGCAGGCCCACGACGATGTACTGCCGCATCTGCGGGAGTTGGGCCTCGACCCGACCCCGTACACCGCGCAGGTCGACTGGTTCTTCGAGAAGCTGCTCGGGGACCGGACCCTGCCGCCGGGGCGGGCGTCGAAGTGGTGGCTGATGGAGCGGGTGGCGACGATCGCGGCGATCGAGCACTACACCGCGTTCCTCGGCGACTGGATCCTCAACGCCGAGGCGCTGGACCGCCGGGGCGCGGATCCGACCATGCTCGATCTGCTGCGCTGGCACGGGGCGGAGGAGGTCGAGCACCGGTCGGTGGCCTTCGACGTCTTCATGCACGTGGACGGCGGCTACCGGCGGCGGCTGCGCACCTGGGCGGCGGCGTTCTCCGCGCTGGTGTTCCTCTGGCAGCGCGGTACCCGCTTCTTCATGGAGAACGACCCCACCCTGCTGGACGGCAAGGCCTCCTTCAAGGCGTTCCACGCGAGCGGGCGGCAGGGCACGCTGCCCAGCACAGGCGCGATGCTGCGGTCCATACCCAGCTACCTCAGCCGCTCATACCACCCCTCGCAGGAGGGCAGTACGGCCCAGGCCGTCGAGTACCTCGCCCACTCGCCCGCGGCGCTCGCCGCCGAGGCTCGCACGACGGGAGGGTCCTGACCCATGGCCCTGCCCCGCCCGCGTACCGTCCTGCTCGTCTCCGGCGCCGCCCTGCTCACCCGGCGGGCCCTCAACCGCCGGATCGCCCGGTCCCCGCTGTGGCCGCTGCCCGCCCTGCCCGAGCCGGTATCGGGCCACTCGAAGCGGCGGGCGACGGCGGTCCGCCGACTGCTGATCACCGGGCGGACCGTGGTCGCCGACGGTGTCGTCCAGCTCCGCCTCGAGGGCGCCGGCCTGCCGCGCTGGGAGCCGGGGGCCCATCTGGACCTGGTGCTGCCGTCCGGTCTGGTCCGGCAGTACTCGCTGTGCGGCGACCCGGAGGACACCGGTGCGTACACCGTGGCGACCCGGCTGGTGGAGGACGGCCGGGGAGGTTCGCTGGAGGTGCACGAACAGCTCCACGAGGGCCTGGAGATCGAGGTGCGCGGGCCGCGCAACCGTTTCCCGCTGGCCGAGGCCAGGGGTTACGTCTTCGTCGTCGGCGGCATCGGGATCACCCCGGTCCTGCCGATGCTGCGGTCGCTGGCCGCGTCGGGGGCCGAGTGGCGGCTGCTGTACGGGGGCCGGTCGCGGGGATCGATGCCGTTCCTGGACGAGATCGAGAAGCTCGGCGCCGACGGAGGCCGGGTCACGGTGGTCGCGCAGGACGAGGCGGGGCACCCGGACGTCGCGGCGGCGCTGACCGGGCTCACCCCGGGCACGGCGGTCTACTGCTGTGGCCCCGGGCCCCTGATGGACGCCGTCGCCGCCGCGCTCCCCGAGGGGTTCCCCCTGTACCTGGAGCGGTTCTCGGCCGCGCCGGGGGATGCGGCGGGATCCGGGGCCGGGCCGTTCGAGGTGGAGCTGCGGCGCAGCGGGCGCACGGTGCCGGTCGCGGCCGGGCAGTCGGTACTGGCCGCCGTCCGCGCGGAGCTGCCCCATGTCGCGTACTCCTGCGAGCAGGGGTTCTGCGGGACCTGCCAACAGCGGGTCCTGGAGGGCGAGATCGACCACCGGGACGAGCTGCTGACCGACGACGAGCGGGGCGACTCGATGCTGATCTGCGTCTCGCGCTGCCGGGGCGGCCGTCTCGTCCTGGACCTGTAGAGGCTCCGGCCGGCGCCCCGGATAGGCTGTTCGCATGACGACCTGGGTGCGGCGCAGGATGGGCGTCGACGAGCGCAGGCAGCAACTGATCGGCGTCGCGCTGGACTTGTTCAGCCGCCGCTCGCCCGAGGAGGTGTCGATCGACGAGATCGCCGCCGCCGCGGGGATCTCCCGTCCGCTGGTCTACCACTACTTCCCCGGGAAGCAGAGCCTGTACGAGGCGGCGCTGCGACGGGCCGCCGACGAGCTGGCGGCCCGCTTCCTGGAGCCCCTCGAAGGGCCTCTGGGGGCACGGCTGCTGCGGGTGATGGGGCGGTTCTTCGACTTCGTCGACGAGCACGGTCCCGGCTTCTCGGCGCTGATGCGCGGTGGGCCCGCGGCCGGCTCCTCGACGGCGAACGCCATGATCGACGGGGTGCGGCAGGCCGCGTACGAGCAGATCATCGCGCACCTCGGGGTGAGCGAACCGCCCGCCCGGCTGGAGCTGGTGGTCCGCTCCTGGGTCTCGCTCGCCGAGTCGACAGCACTGATCTGGCTGGACGGGCGGCGCATTCCGCGCGCCGAGCTGGAGATGCAGCTGGTGCACGACTTCGCGGCGCTCGCCGCCGTCAGCGCCGCGTACGACCAGGAGATGGCAGGCATCGTGCTGCGGGTGCTGGCCCAGGAGCCGGTGGACGGTCCGTTCGGGGAACTGCTGGCCCGGCTCTCGGCGCTCGCCCCGGATGCGCCCGCCGTTCCGGCGCGGCGTCTGCCGCGCTGATCCCCCGAGCCCTCAGGCGGGGAGGCCGTTGCGGTGGGAGACGCGGCGGGCGGCGGCCAGCAGGGCGTGGATCTGCGGGCCCGCCTGGTCGATCTCGGTGACCGGGCGGGGGAACGGCAGCGTGACGTCCTCGTGGGTGCGGGGGTATTCGAGCCGCAGGGTCACCCCGTAGCGGTCCATCGCCAGCGGCACAGCCCGGGCCATGCCGCGCTCCGGGCGGGGGTGTACCAGGCGCAGGAGCAGCGGGACGAGCTCGGCGTGGTCGTCCACCAGATGGGTGAGCATGCCCGCCTCGCACGCGGCGATCGGGTCGGTCTCCACCTCCTCCAGCTCCTCCAGGGTGACGAAGGTGCGCCCCTCGGCGTCCTCCAGGACGGCCTGCCCGAACTCCATGCAGGTGCTCTGCCCGGTGTCGTTGCCGTACGGGGCGGCCAGCAGCCCGGTGACCGTGACGCGGGCGCGCAGCCGGTCGCGTACGGGGGTGGGGGCGATGTCCGTGAACTCCAGGCGGGCCGGGACGCGTCGGGTGCTCGGCGCGTGGCTTCCGTCGTTCGGGGCGTGCAGGTGGATGTGGCCCATCGCGCCCGTGCCGTCGAGGCGGCGGACTTCGGTGTGCAGTCCGTCGCTGACCACTGTCATGGAGTGGGCGACGGCCAGGATCGACCGGACGCGCTCGGCGCGGGTCGGCTGCGTGGCGCGGGGGCGGGAAAGCCGCATCCGAGTTCTCCAGGAAGGATTGACGGAGCCCAAGCGGTTACTTAGGTATGCCTAACCTTACTCACAATGCCCGTGTGCGGGTAGCCCGGGGACACGACGGGCGGTTCACGAGCCGCCGCGCCCCCCGTTACCTTTTCTGTGGCCCCGAAATGGGGCGCCTGGCCCCCGGGTCCGGTATGGCTGTGTGCCCCCTGTCGGAGGGATGACCTGGGGGGTGTTGCCGCCGGGCTTCGGGGCACCGCTTGACCGCTGATGAGGGGCCTGACGACCGCCTGGCCCGGCGCAACGCCGGGCCGCTTCAGGGACGGGATGTCTGCGTAACGTGGTTGCCGGCGTGTGGTGCCGCAGGGACGGCCAGGATCGGACACGAGTGCACGTCGAGGGGGCACGCGAGCATGGTCGACACCGTCGGCATAGATCTGTTCCTCGGCCTTGACCTGGGCAAGGAGTTCCACCACGCCCATGGTCTGACCGGGCAGGGCAAGACCGTCCACGACAAGAGACTGCCCAACACCGAGTCCCGGCTGCGGGAGTTGTCCGACAAGCTCAATGCCAAGTTCGGCACCGTCCTGGTGATCGTGGACCAGGTCGCCAACATCGGCGCGCTGCCGCTGACCGTGGCCCGCGCCACCGGCTGCCGGGTCGCCTACCTGCC
>NZ_NEUE01000116.1 GCF_002910905.1 Streptomyces sp. SM11
ACCGGGAAGCCGCATGTACCGCACCGGGGACCGCGCGCGGTGGCGGGCGGCCTGCTCACCCGCGGCCCGCGAACCCTGCTCGTACGCCCGTCCTGAGGGCCGGGGCCGCGCCGGTCCGGCCGTGGTCACGGGCACAACCGGCGCGGGCCCCCCGGCCCTCAGTCCCCCCGCACGCGCCGCAGCAGCGCCACCGGCCGCTCGGCGAACAGCTCCGCCGCCGCCACCGGGCCCCCCGCGAACCTTCGGCCGGGAGCGGCCGACAGCAGGTCCTGCCAGCGGCCGTCGGCCGGCAGCTCCAGCGCCGTGTCCCGCCAGCCGCCGCCATCGGTCAGCCGCAGTGACAGCCGGGTCACCGCCGTGACCACCTCGCCCGACCGGCAGAAGGACAGCAGATGCGAGGCGGCCGGGCCCCCGGCCGACAGCGGCGTGTACGTCCCCGACGCCCCGAACACGTCCGGCAGTTCGCGTCGCAGCCCCAGCGCGGCCGACGTCAGCGCCCACTTCTCGTCCGGCACCTCGGGCCGCCGGAACGGCCGCCGGTTGTCCGGGTCGACCAGGGCCGGGTACTCGCTCTCCGTGCCCTGGTAGAGGTCCGGCACCCCGGGCATCGTCAGATGTACCAGCGCCGCCCCCAGTACCTGGGCGCGCACATGCGGGGCGAGCGCGTCCGCGAACTCGGCGAGCAGGGCCCGGGCCACGCCCGATCCGCTGCCCGGGCCGGCGGCGACGAAGTCCGACACCGCCCGCTCGTACGCCGGATCCGGCTCCGTCCAGCTGGTGAACAGGCCCGCCTCGCGCACCGACTTCAGCAGCGCCGGCTCCAGCCGCGCGGACAGCTCATCGGCCGGAAGCTCCGCGCAGCCGTACGCCGACTGCCAGGCCGCCCAGGCCAGTTGCGGGTCCGGGGCCCCGACGGCGGTCGCCGCGGTCAGCTCCGCCACCAGCGCCGCCCACCGCTCCGGGCACTGGGACAGCACCGCGATCCGGGCCCGGACGTCCGCGCTGCGCTTGGTGTCGTGCGTGGTCAGGACCGTGCCGGTGGCGGGCCGGTCGCGGGCGATCCGGGCGGCGAAGGCGTGGAACTCCTCCGGCGACACGGCGGGACGCTCCGGGTCCCCGCCCACCTCGGTGGCCGAGATCAGCGGGACGTACCGGTAGAACGCCGTGTCCTCCACCGACTTGGCGTGCAGTGCAGACGCCGTCTGCGCGAACCGGGCGCAGAACGCGGCCTGTTCCTCCCCGCCGCCGAGCCGCCCGAGCGCCAGGTCCCGTACGACGTCGACGGCGGCCGCCTCCTCCGGAACGGAGAACACCGCCTTCGCCTCCCGTACCGCCTCGTCGGGCAGTGTCTCCCGCGCGATCCGTGTCGGTGGCTCGCCCGCCGTGACATACGGGCGGTAGACCGGGACCCGTACCAGCAGCTCCCGGGCCGCCGTCCGCAGCGCCCAGGGCGCGTGGTCGCGCAGCGCCGGGTCCCGGCCGCAGATCCCGGCCGCCAGCCGGGTCAGCCAGGCCGTCTCGGCGGCCAGCTCATGGGTCACCACCCGGTACGCGGCTTGGCGCACCGTCGCCGTCCAGTCGCCGCCCCGGTCGCAGGGCGGGCCCGCGAACTCCCGGTAGCGGCCGAGCAGCTCCGACGCGCCGGACGGGTCGGTGAACAGGCCGTCGATCCGGTGCAGCGCGTCGTAGCCGGTGGTGCCAGCGACCGCCCAGTCCGCCGGGAGGCGCTCGTCGCCGGTGAGGATCTTCTCCACCACCGTCCAGCGGCCGCCGGTGGCCTCGTCCAGCCGCTCCAGATAGGCGGCGGGGGCGGCGAGGCCGTCCGGATGGTCGATGCGCAGCCCGTCCAGCACTCCGTCGTCGAGCAGTTCGAGGACCTTGGCATGCGTGGCGTCGAAGACCTCCGGGTGCTCGACGCGTACGCCGATCAGCTCCGAGACGGTGAAGAACCGCCGGTAGTTCAGCTCGGTGCGGGCCAGGCGCCACCAGCCGAGCCGGTAGTGCTGGGCGTCCAGCAGCTCCGGCAGCGGGAGATTCGCCGAGCCGGCGCGGAGCGGGAACCGCAGGTCGCCGTGGCGCAGCAGCTCCCCGTCCACGTCCACGGAGAGGGAAGCCAGCTCCCGGCCGAGCGGCCCGGCGAGCACCGGCAGCAGGATCCGCCCGCCGCCCGCGGCCCAGTCGATGTCGAACCAGCGGGCGTACGGGGACGCCGGGCCCTCGCGCAGCACCTCCCACAGCGGCCGGTTGTGCCGGGGCGAGGCCGCCATGTGGTTGGGCACGATGTCCAGGACCAGGCCGAGCCCCTGCTCCCGGGCGGCCGAGGCGAGCGACCGCAGCCCCTCCTCACCGCCCAGCTCCGCCCGGACCCGGCTGTGGTCGACCACGTCGTAACCGTGCGGGGAGCCCGGGACCGCCTCCAGGACGGGCGACAGATGGAGGTGCGAGACGCCGAGCCCGGCGAGGTACGGAACGGCCTTCTCGGCGGCGGCGAACGGGAAGTCGGGCTGGAGCTGAAGCCGGTACGTGGCGGAGGGCGTCATGGACTTCTACGTACCCCGTCCGGGGCGGTCCGTGTCACCCCGGGCGGCACACTCACTCCCGCTTCCGGCCCACCGAGCCTCAGGCGGGCCGCTTCAGCACCGTCAGGCTGCGCCCGATCAGCGTGACCCGTTCGCCCTCGGCCACCTTCGGTGCCGTCCCCGGCGCCACCCCGTCCGGCCGTGCGGTGTCGACGACGACCTGCCACTGCTCCCCGTGGCCGACCGGGACGGCGAACCGAAGGGTCTCGGCGCTCGCGTTGAACATCAGCAGGAACGAATCGTCGGAGATCCGCTCCCCGCGCGGCCCCGGCTCCGAGATCGCGTGGCCGTTGAGGAACACGGTCATCGCCTTGGCGTGCGCCGCCTGCCAGTCCTGCTGGGTCATCTCCTCGCCCTCGGGTGTGAACCAGGCGATGTCGGAGAGCTCGTCGTGGGTCCCCTCCACCGGCCGCCCGTGGAAGAAGCGGCGGCGCCGGAAGACCGGGTGGTCGCGGCGCAGCCACACCATGGCCCGGGTGAACTCCAGCAGCGTCGAGGCCGGGGCGTCCGCCGCCTCGTCCGGATCGGGCCAGTGCACCCAGGCCAGCTCGTTGTCCTGGCAGTAGGCGTTGTTGTTGCCCTGCTGCGTACGGGCGAACTCGTCGCCGTGGCTCAGCATCGGCACGCCCTGGGAGAGCATCAGCGTGGCGATGAAGTTCCGCATCTGGCGGGCCCGCAGCTCCAGGACCTCCGGGTTCTCGGTCTCGCCCTCCGCGCCGCAGTTCCAGGACCGGTTGTGGCTCTCGCCGTCCCGGTTGTCCTCCCCGTTGGCGTCGTTGCGCTTGTCGTTGTACGAGACGAGGTCGTGCAGGGTGAAGCCGTCGTGGCAGGTGGTGAAGTTGATCGAGGCGAGCGGGCGGCGCCCGTCGTCCTGGTAGAGGTCGGACGATCCCGTGAGCCGCCCGGCGAACTCCGCCAGGGTGCGCGGCTCGCCCCGCCACAGATCGCGGACCGTGTCGCGGTACTTGCCGTTCCACTCCGTCCACAGCGGCGGGAAGTTGCCCACCTGGTAGCCGCCCTCGCCGACGTCCCACGGCTCGGCGATCAGCTTCACCTGGCTGACCACCGGGTCCTGCTGCACCAGGTCGAAGAACGAGGAGAGCCGGTCCACCTCGTGGAACTGGCGGGCGAGCGTCGCCGCGAGGTCGAAGCGGAAGCCGTCCACATGCATCTCGGTCACCCAGTACCGCAACGAGTCCATGATCATCTGGAGGACGTGCGGGGACCGCATGAGCAGCGAGTTCCCGGTGCCCGTGGTGTCCATGTAGTACCGCTGATCATCGGTCAGGCGGTAGTAGGAAGCGTTGTCGAGGCCGCGGAAGGAGAGCGTCGGCCCGAGGTGGTTGCCCTCGGCGGTGTGGTTGTAGACCACGTCGAGGATGACCTCGATGCCCGCCTGGTGCAGCGCTTTCACCGCCTGCTTGAACTCCAGCACCTGCTCCCCGCGGTCGCCCCAGGAGGCGTAGGTGTTGTGCGGGGCGAAGAAGCCGATGGTGTTGTAGCCCCAGTAGTTGGTGAGCCCCATGTCCGACAGGCGGTGGTCCTGCACGAACTGGTGGACGGGCATCAGTTCGATCGCGGTGACGCCGAGCTCGGTCAGATGGGCGATCACCTCCGGGTGCGCGAGGCCCGCGTACGTACCGCGCAGCTCGGGCGGCAGCCCCGGATGGAGCATGGTCAGGCCCTTTACGTGGGCCTCGTAGATGACGGTCCGGTGGTAGTCCGTCCGGGGACGGCGGTCGTCGCCCCAGTCGAAGTACGGGTTGACCACCACCGAGCTCATGGTGTGCGGGGCCGAGTCGAGGTCGTTGCGGGCGTCCGGCCTCCCGAAGGGGTAGCCGTACACCGCCTCGCCCCAGTCGATCTTCCCGGCGACCGCACGGGCGTACGGATCCAGCAGCAGCTTCGCGGAGTTGCACCGCGACCCGCGCTGGGGCTCGTAGGGTCCGTGCACCCGGAAGCCGTACCGCTGACCCGGCATCACCCCGGGCAGATAGGCGTGGCGCACGAAGGCGTCGGTCTCGCGGAGCTCCACCGCCGTCTCCGAACCGTCGTCGTGCAGCAGGCACAACTCGATCCGGTGGGCGGCCTCGGAGAAGACCGCGAAGTTGGTGCCGGCGCCCTCGTACGTGGCGCCGAGGGGATAAGCGTGTCCCGGCCAGACCTGCATGATGAAGACTCTTCCACTTCTGATCTGGGTGCGGTGGCTTTCCTCGGCCCGATACTCCCCGAAGACGGGGCGCTCACCTAGGACGTCGCGCGGTGCGGCCGGGTCCCGTCGCCCGGCCCCGGCCGCCACCGGTCAACTTCGGACACTCCGGTGCCGCCCCGGATGCACATCCGGACCGCGTCACCCGGCGGGGGCCGGTTCCCTGCCCGGGGCAGGGGCCCCAATCACTATGAATCCGCTCACTCCACCCGATCTCGCCGCAAGGAACAAGCCGCACTTGCAGGGGAGTTGAGAAAGTCGCCTGCGCATCGGGCTGCGTCGGATCACGCTCCCGGAGTACCCTTCCTTGATCGTTGGGTGGGGGAGTGGAAGGCGGTGCGCGGGTGAGCTCGGGAGGGTTCGAGCTGCCCCCAGGTGACGCAGGTCACGAGGGGGAATCGACCGATGCCCCGCCCGGGGCGGTGTCCCTCGCGCAGCCATTGGAGATAGGCGCCGAGCTGGACTGGGGATCGGAGGCCTGGGGCGAGGTGCGCACCCGGGCCCAGCGGGCCGGGCGAGCCTATATCTGGCTGAATCTGGTCGAACAGCGCCTCCGGGCCGTCGTCGCCGCGGTGCTCCGGCCGATCTACGAGCCGGTGCACGGCGAGGAGTGGGTGGTGGCCGCGGCCGGACCCGCCGGGCAGGAGTGGGTGCAGCGTGCCGTCGCCGTACGCGAGGTCTCGCGCCGCAAGGGCTATCTGCTGGACCCGGCCGACGACAACGTCCTCAGCTTTCTGACGCTGCCGCAGCTGCGCGAGCTGATGGTCCAGCACTGGCCGTGCTTCGAGCCGTACTTCGACGACCGGCGCGATGTCGAGCTGGCCCTCGACGAGCTGGAGGTCGCGCGGAACGTCGTCTCCCGCAACCGCGCGCTGAACGAGGCGGTCCTCGCCCAGGCCGAGCGCGCCTCGGCCCGCCTGCTGGACATCCTCGGCAGCGGCGCCGGCGCGCCCTCCGCCGACCGGCTGCCGGTGGACGCGGTGGAGGAGCTGGTCGGCGACCGGTACGCGGACGTGGTGTCCGTCCACTCCGACCGGGTCCGGCTCCAGCGCCAGCTGCCCGCCGAGGACCTGTTCGGCGGGGCGCGGCGGCTCGACGCCATCGGTATAGGCCTCAACCTGCTCGTCCAGAACTTCTCCGGCCGTCGGCTCGTCCGGCTCGCCGAGTCGGGCTGCCGGGTGCGGCTGCTGTTCATCAACCCGGCCAGCAGCGCGGTGCGCCGCCGGGAGCGGGAACTCGGCCTCAAGAAGGGCGAGCTGAGCCGTTCGGTGGAGATGAACATCCTGCACATGCGCCGGGTGCGCTCCAAGCTCCGCGACCCGGGCGCGTTCGAGATCCAGGTCTTCGACGAGACGCCGCGCTTCACCGCCTACCTGGTGGACGGCGACGGACAGGACGCCGTGGGCGTCGTCCAGCCCTATCTGCGCCGGGCGCGGGGCATGGAGGCGCCCGTGCTGGTGCTGCGCGGCGGCGGCCGGCGCACGGTGGTGCGGGCGGGGCAGGACAGTGAGCACGGTCTCTTCGAGACCTACCGCGAGGAGTTCGAATCGGTCTGGACGGACTCCCGGCCGGTCTCCTGACAGACTCCCGCCCGGCCTCTGGGCGGGCCTCGCCCGGTCTCCTGGCGGGCCGTGCGCCGCGGACCTCCCCGGGGCTCTGTCAGTGGCCCGTGCGAAGGTGGTCATCACTCGGGGGAGCTCCACGGGGGAGCGCGAAACAGGAGGTATCGGGATGAGCTGGCATCAGGGCACACTGGTCGGCTTCGACCTGGAGACGACGGGGACCGACGTCGAGAACGACCGGATCGTCACCGCCGCACTCGTCCGGCTGGACCCGGACGGGACGGTCGCCGAGCAGCGGACCTGGCTGCTCGACCCCGGGGTGGCCATACCCGAGCAGGCCTCCGCGATCCACGGCATCGGCACCGACCACGCCCGCGAACACGGGGCGCGGGCGGCCTCCGCGGTCGAGGAGATCGCCCACGCGGTCGCCGATGTGCTGCGCTCGGGCGTCCCGCTGGTGGTGATGAACGCGCGCTACGACCTCTCGCTGCTGGACCGTGAATGCCGCAGGTACGGGCTGCCGTCGGTCGAGGATCGGGTCGGCGGGGCGCCCTCGCCCGTCATCGACCCCCTGGTGATCGACAAGCACGTCGACAAGTACCGCAAGGGCAAGCGGGCCCTCCAGGCGCTGTGCGACCACTACGGGGTCACGCTCGACGGAGCCCACGACGCGAGTGCCGACGCGGTGGCCGCCGTGCGCGTGGTGCGCCGGATGGGAGAGCGGCACCGGCCCGTCGGCACCCTGCCGCCGGCGGAGCTGCACGCCCTTCAGATCCGGGCGGCCGCCGAGCAGTCGGCCTCGCTCCAGGCCTATCTGCGCCGCTCGGACCCGGCGGCGGTGGTCGAGGCGTCCTGGCCGGTGATTCCGCGCAGCCGCTGAGCCGCGGCGGATTCCCGAGGCGGGTGACTTCCCGCTGCTCTTCGACGGCAGGTACCTCAGAAGGGGTACCACCGCACCGCCGGATCCCCGTCGCGCAGTGACGCCACCCGGCGGCGGAATTCCGCGAGCGCCTTCGGGTTGGCCGGGGCGTGCTGGGAGACCCAGGCGCAGCTGGCCGTCTCGCGGGCGCCGCGCAGCACCGCGCACCCCTCCCACTCCCGGACGTCCCAGCCGTACGCGGAGGTGAAGGCGTCGTAGGCCGCGGGGGCGAGGCCGTAGCGGTCGCGGGAGAGGGCCAGGACGACCAGGTCGTGTTCCCGCAGGCCGGCGGAGAACGTCTCCAGGTCGACCAGGACCGGACCGTCGGGTCCCACATGGACGTTGCGCGGGAGGGCGTCGCCGTGGATCGGGCCCGGCGGCAGATGCGGGACGAGTGCGGCGGCCGCGGCCGCGAAGCCGTCGCGGCGCTCGCGGAGGTAGTCGGCGTCGGCCGGGTCGATCGCGTCTCCCGCCAGGCTCAGCCACCGCTCGACGCCGCCCAGCAGTTCGCGGCGCGGCAGGGTGAAGTCCGCCGGGGCGGGCAGCGTGTGCACCAGGGAGAGCAGCGGCGCGAGGTCGCGCGGCTCGGCGGGGCGTACGGGGTCGGGAAGCCGGTGCCACAGCGTCACGGGGTGGCCCCCGACCAGGCGGGGCCCACGCTCGGCCGCGCGGACGGCCGGGACGCCGGACGCGGCGAGCCAGTCGGCGAGGGCCACTTCCCGCTCGGCCCGCTCGCGGAGCTCGGGGTGGCCGGTGGCGTCCCGGCCGACCTTGATCACCAGATCGTCGGCGGCGAAGACCGCGTTCTCACCCAGCGCGAGCAGCTCCGCCGTACCGGGGAACCCGGCGGCCGTCAGCACTTCGCGCGCTCGCATCTCGTCCATGGACGCGATTTTGCCTCCCCGCAGGCCACCTTGACGAACCGATGACCCGTCAGCACGATGACGGAGGCCTCCCGGACAGCCGGAACGGGACGAAGTCCGCCTCAGGTGCATCAGTGAGATACGGGACAGAGGGGTCTTCTTCGTGACATCGGTGACCGCGAAGAGCCGGTCCGGCCCGGACGGCCCGGACGGCGGGCGCAACGGGCGGGACGGGCAGGACGGACGGAGCGGGCGGGGTGGGCGTGACGGGCGGGGCGGGCGTCCGGGGAGCTCCTGGCGTCCGGGGAGCCCGGGCCCTCCGGAACGCAAGGTGTTCGGGGACCGGGCCGCCTGGTTCCTGGTGCTGCCCGCGCTCGTCCCGATCCTCATCCTCAGTGTCGGCCCGCTCCTCTACGGCATCGCTCTCGCCTTCACCGACGCGCAGTCTGGCCGGACCCGCTCCACCCAGTGGATCGGCACCCTCAATTTCCAGGACCTGCTGCACGACACCCTGTTCTGGGACTCGTTCCGGATCGGCCTGCTCTGGGCGGTGGGCGTCACCGTCCCGCAGTTCCTCCTGGCGCTCGGCCTCGCCCTGCTGCTCAACCAGAACCTTCGGATGCGCTGGCTGGCCCGGGCGCTGGCGATCATTCCCTGGGCGATGCCCGAGGTCGTCGTCGGCATCATGTGGCGGCTGGTCTACAACCCGGACGCGGGCATCCTCAACGAGACCGTCCGCGACCTCGGACTCGGCGACGGCCGGGACTGGCTGACCGGCCTCGCCACCGCGCTGCCCGCCGTCATCCTCGTCGGCGTCTGGGCGGGCATGCCGCAGACCACCGTGGCCCTGCTCGCCGGGCTCCAGAACACCCCGCGCGAACTCCACGAGGCGGCGGCCCTGGACGGAGCGGGCGCCTGGCGCCGTTTCCGTACGGTCACCTGGCCGGCCCTGAAGCCGATCGCGCTCGCGATCTCGGCGCTCAACCTGATCTGGAACTTCAACTCCTTCGCCCTGGTCTACGTCCTGACCAGCGGCGGACCCGGTGGCCGGACCCGGCTGCCGATGCTCTTCGCCTACGAGGAGGCCTTCCGCTACGGGCAGTTCGGGTACGCCGCGGCGATGGGCTGTGTGATGGTCGCGGTGGTCTCCGTGCTCCTCGCCCTCTACCTCGTCGGCCGGCTCAGGGGAGGAGAGGACCGATGAGGCGAGGAACGACGCGACGAGGAACGCCGCGGCGAGGGCCTGCGCGGCGCGAATCCACGGGGCTGCGCACCAGCAGGCCCGCGCGGGCCGCACAGTATCTGGCCCTCCTGGCGTATCTGGCCTTCCTCGCGTTCCCGTTCGTGTGGCTGATCTCGACCGCCTTCAAGCCCGCCCGCGAACTGGGCTCGCTGCACCCCACCTGGATCCCCGAGCGGACCACCCTGGACAACTTCCGGCAGGCCTTCGACGAGCAGCCGCTCCTCCAGGCCGCGGCCAACTCCCTGACCGCCGCCGTCGGCGCGGCCGTGATCGCCGTCGTGATCGCCACCCCGATGGCCTATGTGATGGCCCGCCGCCGGGGCCGACTCGCCACCGCGGCGACCGGCTGGGTCGTGGTCAGCCAGGCGTTCCCGTTCGTCCTGGTGATCATCCCGCTCTTCCTGATCCTGAAGAACCTGCACCTGATCAACTCCCTGTGGGGGCTGATCCTGGTCTACGTCGTCTGGTCGCTGCCCTTCGCGCTGTGGATGCTCGCCGGATACGTACGGGCCGTGCCGACCGAGCTGGAGGAGGCCGCCGCCGTCGACGGGGCGGGCCGGGTGCGGACCCTCGTCTCGGTGGTCGCGCCGCTGCTCGCCCCCGGGATCGTCGCCACCGCGCTGTTCGCGTTCATCACCGCATGGAACGAGTTCTTCTTCGCGCTCGTCCTGCTCAAGACCCCGGAGAAGCAGACCTTGCCGGTCGTCCTCACCCACTTCCTCGGCGCGGAGGGCGTGGCCGACCTCGGCCCCCTCGCCGCGGCCGCCTTCCTCGCCACACTGCCCTCCCTCGTCCTCTTCGCCCTCATCCAGCGCCGGATCACCGGCGGGATGACGGCCGGGGCGGTGAAGAACTGATGCGCGCCACCGTCCGGCGGGCGGCGACAGCCGTCGCCGTACTGGCCCTCCTGCTCACCGGCTGCTCCGTCGACGACGACGGGCGGGACGCGGACGGCACGATCCGGCTCCGGTTCCAGTCGCTGGCCTGGCAGAAGGAGTCCGTCGACGCCAACAAGCAGCTGGTGAAGGAGTGGAACGCGGCCCACCCCGACGTCCGGGTGGACTACGTCCAGGGCAGCTGGGACAGCGTCCACGACCAGCTGCTCACCTCGTTCGAGGGCGGCGAGGCCCCCGACGTCATCCATGACGCCTCCGACGACCTGGCCGATTTCGCGTACGGGGGCTACCTCGCCGACCTGCGCCCCTTCCTCCCCGACCGGCTCAAGGCCGACATCCCCGAACAGTCCTGGCGCACCACCACGTTCGGCGAGGGCGTCCACGGGGTGCCCTTCCTCCAGGAGCCCCGGGTCCTGATCGCCGACACGGAGCTGCTGAAGGCCTCGGGCGCCCGCGTTCCGACCCCGGAGCGCCCCTGGAGCTGGCAGGAGTTCCGGCAGGTCACCGAGGCGCTGACGGGCAAAGGGCGGTACGGGATCGCCTGGCCCCTCAAGGAGCCGGTCTCCGTCACCCTCAACCTGGGCCTGTCCGGCGGCGGGCAGCTCTTCCACCGGGACGGCGACGGCAAGGCGGTCCTGCGCTTCGAGCAGGGTGACGGCGTGGTGACCGGCACCATCCACGACCAGGTCAACATCGACGGCAGCGCGGCCCGCAGCGCGCTGGGGATGGGCGGGTCGGACGCGCTGCCCGGGTTCTTCGGCGGTAAGTACGCGATGCTCCCGCTCGGGTTCTCGTACCGCCAGCAGGTCATCCAGCAGGCGCCCGAAGGGTTCGACTGGACGGTCCTGCCGATGCCGGCGGGCGCGGGCGGCGCGGTGCAGGGCGTGAGCCCGCAGACGCTGTCGGTCGCCGAGGAGAGCCCGCACAAGAAGGAGGCGGTCGCGTTCATCGACTTCCTGCTGCGCCCGCCGAACATGGTGCGCCTGGCGCGCGGCGACTGGATGCTGCCCACCGGAACGGAGGCACTGGCCGACCCGTCGCTGCACACGGCCGAGCACGGCTGGGCCGTCGGCACCGCGCTCGCGCAGGGGCTGCGGCCGGCGCCGGCCCAGTCGGTGCGGGGGTATCCCGAGTGGAAGGACAAGGTGGCGACCCCGGCGCTCCAGGAGTACTACAGCGGCGCGATCGACGCCGACGAACTGAACAAGCGGCTGGTGGACGACGGGAACCGGGTGCTGGCCCGCTACCAACGCTGACCCCGGCCCGGAAAGAAATTGCACGAGACGTCTCGTCTCGCCTACCGTGGGCGGCATGACGGAATCCCCGCGTGCCCACATCGCCATGTTCTCCATCGCCGCCCACGGACATGTGAACCCGAGTCTCGACGTCATCCGCGAACTCGTCGACCGTGGACACCGTGTCAGCTACGCCATCCCGGCCTCGTTCGCCGAGAAGGTCGCCGCCACCGGCGCCGAACCCGTGATCTACACCTCGACCCTGCCGACCGACGAGGACCCCGAAGCCTGGGGCACCGAACTGATCGACAACATCGAACCCTTCCTCGACGACGCCATCCAGGCCCTCCCGCGGCTCGCCGAAGCCTTCGTGGGCGACGAGCCCGATCTCGTCCTGCACGACATCACCTCCTATCCCGCCCGGGTCCTCGCCCACCGCTGGGGCGTACCCGCCGTCTCCCTCTGGCTCAACCTGGTCCCCTGGGAGGGGTACGAGGAGGAGGTCGGGGAGCCGATGACCGCCGAGCTGAAGCAGACCGAGCGCGGCAAGGCGTACTACGCGCGCTTCGCGAACTGGCTCGCCGAGAACGGCCTCGGCCATGTCTCCAGCGACGACTTCGTCGCCCGCCCGCGCCATGGCCTCGTCCTGATCCCCGAGGCGCTCCAGCCGAACGCGGACCGGGTGGACCAGGCGATGTACACCTTCGTCGGGGCCTGTCAGGGCGACCGTGCGGACCAGGGGGAGTGGACCCGGCCGGCCGGTGCGGAGAGGGTGTTGCTGGTGTCGCTGGGCTCCTCGTTCACCAAGCAGCCCGCCTTCTACCGGGAGTGCGTCGAAGCCTCTCGTGGCCTGCCCGGCTGGCATGTGGTGCTCCAGATCGGCGCGCACGTCGACCCCGCCGAACTCGGTGACGTACCCGGCAACGTGGAGGTACGCACCTGGGTGCCACAACTGGCCGTCCTCAAGCAGGCCGACGCCTTCATCACCCATGCCGGCGCGGGCGGCAGCCAGGAGGGGCTCGCCACCGGCACCCCGATGGTCGCCGTCCCGCAGGCCGTCGACCAGTTCGGCAACGCGGACATGCTCCAGTCGCTGGGCGTGGCCCGGCACCTGCCGATGGAGGAGGCCGACGCCGCGAGCCTGCGCGCGGCGGTGCTCGCCCTCGTGGACGACCCCGAAGTGGCCGCCCGGTGCCGGCGCCTGAGTGAGCGGATGGCGCGGGAGGGCGGCACCCCGCGGGCCGCCGACCTCATCGAGGCGGAGCTGCGGCGCTGAGCGGATCCGCCTGACCGATATCCGGACGTTCCCCGTCCCGCCCCACCTGCCGCGGCCGGCGGTTCCGTGAGGCGGGACCTCGTTGTCCCGGCTCCGTGAAGCCGATGCGGCGACGGGCCCGGTCGGCGCATCGGCACACACGCCCTCGCGGCTTCACACCCGGGACCGGCCGTTCACGCCTCGCGCGCACACCTTCACGGGTCCTCGCGGGTCTTCACTCATGGTCACACCTGCCTCAGGGGCCTCCGGCGGGATACGGGCGACGGCCGGGCGGGACCGGACTCCGGGCGGCGGTGGTCACGTACCCCGCCGCCCGGCCCCGGCGCACAGCGGCCGCCGCGCTCTCCCCCACGGGGCGCGGCGGCCGCGCCGTTTGTCCGACCTGATCCACACACGAGGCTCTAGGGTGGGTGGCCATGACGACGACGTACGCGGCGCTGCTGCGGGGGATCAACGTGAGCGGCAGCAAACGGGTCCCGATGCCCGAACTGCGCACCGTGCTCACCGAACTGGGACACACCGGCATCGCCACCTATCTGCAGAGCGGCAATGCCGTCTTCCGCAGCGACAGCGACGACGAGGACGCGCTGGCCGCCACCCTGGAGCAGGCCCTGCGCCAGCGGTTCGGATTCTCCGTCGACTGCCTCGTCCGCGACGCCGGCTATCTCGCCGCCGTCGCCGAGGCCTGCCCCTTCCCCGCCGCCGGCCTGGAGGGCAGGCAGCTCCACGTCACCTACTACGACCGGCCCGTGGACGCGGACCGCTTCGCGGACCTGGAGGCGGGTGACTTCCTGCCGGAGGAGTTCCGGCTCGGCGACCGCTGCCTGTACCTGTACGCCCCCGACGGGCTCGGCCGCTCCAAGCTGGCCGTCGCGCTGGGACGCCCCCGCCATGTCAAAGGCCTCACCGCCACCAGCCGCAACTGGAACACCGTGGCGAAGCTCGTGGAGATGACCCGTGGCTGAGCCGTCGCCCGCCGTGGCCGCAGCCATCGAGGGGGAGCTCCGTCTGCTGGACCCGGTCGTACGGGCCTCCGCCGAGCTTATCGCCTCGCTGCTGCACCCCGAGTTCCGGGAGATCGGCACCAGCGGCCGGCTCTGGAACCGGGAGACGATCATCGCCTCGCTCACCGCCGACGACGCCCCGCGCCCCGGCCCGCTCACCGCCTCCCGGATGCGGGGGACGCAGCTCTGCGCCGACCTGGTGCACCTCACCTTCGACACGGAGTCCAAGGGGATCCACTCGCACCGCAGCTCCCTGTGGCGGCTGACCCCGGCGGGCTGGCGGCTCTACTTCCACCAGGCGACGCCGTTCAGCGGCGACCTCGTCGCCGGCCCCTCCGCCGAAGCCTGAGCCCCGGGCGGGACGCCGGCGTCACGCGACGCCGCTCCCGCCCGAGCGGAGAAGCGGCGGCGGTCGCGTGCTGACGGGCCGCCACGTCGTCCCCGCGCACGACGGCCAGGGCGGCATCGGGCCGGCGCACCCGTCGGGCCGCCGCCGAATGGCCCACCGGACCGGAGCCCGATTGGCCCAGGAGCCCGCGCCAATCGCTCCCTAGGGTGGAAACCATGAGCACCCGCCACGCCACCACCGTCGACTTCTACTTCGACCCCGCCTGCCCGTTCGCCTGGATCGCCTCCCGCTGGATGCTGGAGGTCGAGCAGCACCGCGACCTCGACCTCCGCTTCCGGCCCATGAGTCTCCACCTGCACAACGAGGGCAACGAACTCCCCGCCTGGTACCGCGAACTGGTCGACAAGTCGATCGGCCCGGTCCGGGTCGCCGTCGCAGCGGCCGTCGCCCACGGCGACGGGATCCTGCGGGACCTCTACACGGCCCTGGGCACCCGCCTACACCAGCACAAGGAGGAGGACTACGACGCCGTGATCGCCGCCTCCCTCGCCGAAACGGGCCTGCCCGCCGAGCTGGCGGAGGCCGCGCACTCGACGGCGTACGACGAAGAGGTCGCCCGCAGCCACGATGCGGGCAAGGACCCGGAGCGGGGCGCGTACGTGGGTACGCCGACGATCCACGTCGACGGCGCGGTGTGGTTCGGGCCGGTCCTGAACGCGATCCCTCGCGGCGAGGAAGCGGCCGAACTCTTCGACAGCTTCCGGGTGCTGGCCAACCACCCGGCCTTCTTCGAGCTCAAGCGCGCCCGGTCCGGCGGCCTGTCCTACGACTGAACCGTACGGCGTCCGCACGCTACGCGGCGGTGGAGCGACACAGCTGGTCGATGGGCGCGGACGGGATGGCCCTCGGGGCGGTCGGCTGCGCGGTCGCCGGGCCGATCGGCCAGAGGGCGCGCTCCGGCCCTCACGCCGACAGCGAGGCCTCCACCGTCATCCGGGCCTCGTCGTACCGGTCCAGCAGCAGCCGCGCCAACTCCGGGGCGGGGCCCAGCACATCGGCCAGCATGTCGGCCCCGGCAGCCTCGGCGCCCGCCGCGATGCGGTCGGGGAGCCGGCCGGGCGCGATGACGTACGGGGCCACCGCCACCCGCTCCACGCCGTCGGCGCGCAGGGCCCGCACCGCGTCCTCGGTGCGGGGAAGCAGTGCGGAGGCGAACGCAGGCCGCACGGCGCACCAACCGGTGTGCCGCAGCTCCCGCGCGATTTCAGCGATCACTGCGATCGCCTCCGGGTCTGTGGATCCCGCCGAGGCCAGGACGAGCCCGGTCCGGGGGAGGTCGCCGGGACGGATCCCGGCCTCCCGCAGCCGCCGCCCCACGGTGGCGTTCAGCAGCGGGGACGGGCCGAGGACGTCGGCCTGCCGGATGTGCAGCCGCGGCAGCCGGGCGTGGGCCTCGCGCAGGACCGAGGGGATGTCGGTCTTGGCGTGGAACGCCCTGGTGAGCAGCAGGGGAAGGGCGACGACCTCGTCCGCGCCCCGTGCGGCCAGGCGCTCCAGCACCCGGGGCACGGAAGGCGCGTTGAACTCCAGGAACGCGGTCTCCACACGCAGCCCCGGCCGCTCGGCCCGTACCCGCTCGGTGAGCGCGTGCACGGTCGCGGCGTGCCGCGGGTCGCGGCTGCCGTGGGCGATGACGAGGAGAACGGGACGGGACATGACGTGACTCAGTTCTTGACGAGGAGACCGCGGCTGCGCAGCACCCACCGCTCCAGCGGACTGAAGATGAGCAGGTCGATCGCGATGCCGACGAACAGGATGAGCAGGATCGAGAGGAAGATCCCGGGCATGTCGAAGTTGCTGCGGCCGTTCTCCAGCAACTGCCCGAGCCCCAGACCCAGGTCGGGCGAGGAGGCGATGATCTCGGCGGCCATCAGCGAGCGCCAGGAGAACGCCCAGCCCTGCTTGAGGCCCGCCAGATAGCCGGGCAGTGCCGCCGGGAGCACGACGTGCCAGGTCCCGCGCAGCCCGGTCGCGCCCAGCGTGCGGCCCGCCCGGAGGAACAGCGGCGGCACCTGGTCGACGCCGGAGACCAGCCCGTTGGCGATCGAGGGCACCGCGCCCAGCAGGATCACCGCGAACATCATCTGGTCGTTCAGGCCGAGCCAGATCACCGCCGGGGCCACCCACGCGACCGAGGGCAGCGACTGGAGCCCGGACAGGATGGGGCCGATCGCGGCCCGGATCAGCTTCACCCGGGCGACCAGCAGCCCCAGCGGCGTACCGATGGCGACCGCGAGCAGGAAGCCGAGCAGGCCGCGCGAGACGCTGGTCCAGACGACCTCCAGCAGCGTGCCCTTGAGCCACATCTCCCGGGCGCTGTCCCATACGGCGGACGGCGGCGGCAGCTTGTAGACCTCCGTGACCTGGGCGCGGACCAGCAGCTCCCAGATGACCAGGACCAGTGCGACGGCCACGACCGGCGGCAGCACCTTGCTCAGCAGGACCTCGCGCACCGGGGTGCGGCGGATCTGCACGGCGTCCAGGGCGTCGAGGCCTGCCTCAAGGCCCGCCAGATCGTCGGGTTTCGTGTCACCCGGTCCGGCCGCCCCGTTCGGCCGCTTCCGGCTCGACGTGATGTCAGTGCTGGCCATGTCGGCGGATCTCCCCACGCAGTTCTTCGGTGATCTCGACGGACAGTTCCGCCACGGCGGTGTCCTCGATACGGCGAGGCTGCTCGATGTCGACCGTCCACTGCCGGGCGATCCGTCCCGGCCGGGACGACAGCAGCACGACGCGCTGCGCGAGCCGTACGGCCTCGCGCACGTTGTGTGTGACGAAGAGGACCGAGGCGTTCGTCTCCCGCCAGATCCGGGTCAGCTCGTCGTGCAGCACATCGCGGGTGATGGCGTCGAGCGCCGCGAACGGCTCGTCCATGAGGAGCAGTCGGCTGTCCTGGGCGAGCGCTCGGGCCATCGCGACGCGCTGCCGCATACCGCCGGACAGCTCGTGTACCCGCTTGCCGTACGCCCCGCCGAGCCGGACGAGTTCGAGCAGCCGCTCCGCCTCGGTGCGGCGCTCCGACTTCGGCACCCCGCGCAGCCGCAGGGCCAGTTCGATGTTCTTGCCCGCGGTCAGCCACGGGAAGAGGGCGTGCTCCTGGAACATCAGGGCCGGCCGCCCGCCGGGGGTCTCGATGGATCCCGCGGACGGGCGGTCCAGTCCGGCCACCAGACTCAGCAGCGTCGACTTTCCGCACCCGGAGGCTCCCAGGAGGGTGACGAACTCACCCGGAGCGACGTCGAGCGTGATGTCGTCCAGCACGAGCTGCTGCCCCGTGGGTCCGGCGAAGGACTTCGAGACATGCGCGAGACGGGCCGCGTGCTCGACCGTCGTACGGTCCTCGGCCTTGGTGAGCGTAAGGGTCGCCATGGTCGTCACCTCCTGGGAATCCTGGGTCCTGGTACGGGTGGGTGGGCTACTCGACGCCGAGACCGGCGTCGGCGACCTCGGGCCGGCCCTCGGCCCGGAGGATCTTGTTCAGCGGGCCCAGGTCGTAGATGCCCCGCAGGTTCGGTTCCTTGAGCAGACCGGACTTCACCGAGTGCCCGGCCTGCGCCCTGAGCGTGTCGGCCAGTGGGTCGTCGGTGATCTCGATGGACTCCCATGCCGGGTCGAGGATCTCCTCGGGCAGCGGTTTGCCGCTCAGGTACTCCAGCGCCTTGTTCGCGGAGGCCTTGGCCTCCTCGGGGTTGGCGTTGATCCACCGGTTGGTGGCGACCGAACCCTTCAGCACCGCCTCGACCACGTCCGGGTGCTCCTTGAGGAACTTCTGCGACACGATGATGTTCGTGATCACGAACTTCTTGTCCGGCCACAGGTCGGTCTCGTCGAGGAGGACCTTCGCACCCTCGGAGACAAGCTGGGAGGCGGTGGGTTCGGCTGCCCAAGCACCGTCCAGGTCACCGGACCTGTAGGCGCCCGGTGTCACCTTGTTGTCCGAGCGGACCACGGAGACGTCGCCCTTGCCGCTCTGTGAGTCGACCTTCCAGCCCTTCTCGGAGATCCAGTTGAGAAAGGCCACGTCCTGGGTGTTGCCGAGCTGCGGGGTGGCGATCTTCTTGCCCCTGAGGTCGTCCAGGGTCTTGATCCGGTCCGGGTCGACGACCAGCTTCACCCCGCCGGAGGCCGAACCGGAGATGATCCGCAGGCCCTGGCCCCGGGACTTGGCGTACCCGTTGATGGAGGGGGAGGGGCCGATGAAGCCGATGTCGATGGACCCGGCGTTCAGCGCCTCGATCTCGGCGGGGCCCGCGTTGAAGGTCGTGGACTCGACCCGGGTGCCGCCCAGTTCCTTCTGGAAGGCGCCTTCCCTGATACCGACCAGGGCGGTGGCGTGCGTGAGGTTCGGGAGGTAGCCGATCCTCACGGTGTCGGCGGAGAGCTTCTTCCCCGTGGCGGAGACCTTCGTCCCGCCGACGCCGTCCTCGGCCTGGGAGCCGTAGCCGCACGCGGTGGCCGCCAGGGCGAGCAGCGGCAGGGCGGCCACGGCTCCCAGGACGCGGCGGACGGTGGAACGGGGGACAGGCACGGGAGGTTTTCCTCTCGTCGGCCCGGTGCTCACGTCCCGCTGGCTGGTCAGGGGGGCGTGGCCGGGAGGTCGGCAGGTCTTCGGCGGTGCGGAAGGGCGCGCGAGCGGTGCGCGTACGTCATCACGCACATCGCCCGACCCCGCCCTGGCCGCTCCCGAGGGCGCCGCTGCCCACCCGGCCGCCCTCCTTCGCGAAGGTGGAGAAGAAGTCGGTGGCCATCAGAAGTCCCACTCGGCGTCGTCGTCGGCGGCCGGGGCGACGGTTTCGGCGACCGCGGCGAACGAGGCGCCCGCCATGCCGGCGCTCAGCGTCGTACCGTCCGCCGGGTCGATCAGGAGGAACGAGCCGGTGCGCCGGGAGTCGGCGTACGCGTCGAGCGCGAGCGGCTCGGCGGTGCGCACGACGACCCGGCCGATGTCGTTGGCGACCAGTCGGCCGGGGGCCGGGTGCTGGGAGAGGTCGTCCAGGGTGAGCCGCGAGGGGATGTCCCTGACGATCGCCTTGACCGTACGGGTGGTGTGCTTGAGCAGCACCCGCTGGCCCACCGAGAGCGGCTGGTCGGCCACATGGCAGACGGTCGCCTCGACGTCCTGGGTGACTGCGGGGGAGTCGTCGGCCGGGGCGATCAGGTCGCCGCGCGAGATGTCGATGTCGTCGGCCAGCCGGATCGTCACCGACTGCGGAGCCCAGGCGATGTCGACGCTCTCCCCGAGCGCCTCGATGCCCGTGATCGTGGTGGTGCGCCCCGAGGGGAGTACGGAGACGGACTCGCCGACCCGGAACACCCCGGCCGCGATCTGACCGGCGTAACCCCGGTAGTCCGGGTGCTCGGCGCTCTGCGGGCGGATCACGTACTGCACGGGGAAACGCGCGTGGCAGGCGGTGAGGTCATGGCTGACCGGCACCGTCTCCAGGTGTTCGAGCACGGTCGGCCCGCCGTACCAGTCCATGTGCGCGGACGGCTCCACCACGTTGTCCCCGGCCAGCGCCGAGATCGGGATCGCGGTGATCTCCGGGACGCCGAGCGAGGCGGCGTACGCGGTGAACTCCTCTGCTATCGAGGCGAACACGGGCTCCGCGTAGTCGACCAGGTCCATCTTGTTGACCGCCAGCACCACATGCGGGACGCGCAGCAGTGCGGCGACGGCGGCGTGCCGGCGGGTCTGCTCGACGACCCCGTTGCGGGCGTCGACCAGGACCACGGCCAGCTCCGCCGTGGAGGCGCCGGTCACCATGTTGCGGGTGTACTGCACATGGCCCGGGGTGTCCGCGAGGATGAACCGCCGCCGGGCGGTGGCGAAGTAGCGGTAGGCGACGTCGATGGTGATGCCCTGCTCGCGTTCGGCCCGCAGCCCGTCGGTCAGCAGCGCCAGGTCCGGCGCCTCCTGGCCACGGCTCAGCGAGGCCTGCTCGACGGCCTCCAGCTGGTCGGTGAGGATCGACTTGGAGTCGTGCAGCAGGCGTCCCACGAGGGTGGACTTGCCGTCGTCGACCGACCCGGCCGTGGCGAACCGCAGCAGGGTGGTGGCCGACAACTGCTCGGTGGTCGTGCTCATCTTAGAAATACCCCTCGCGCTTGCGGTCTTCCATCGCGGCCTCGGACATCTTGTCGTCGGCGCGGGTCGCGCCCCGCTCGGTGAGCCGGGAGGCGGCGATCTCGGTGATCACGGCGTCCAGCGTGGTGGCGTCGGAGTCGACGGCCCCGGTACAGGACATGTCGCCGACCGTGCGGTAGCGCACCAGACGGGTCTCGGTGGACTCGTGCTCCTTGGGCCCGCCCCAGTGCCCCGCCGTCAGCCACATGCCGGCGCGGTTGAAGACCTCGCGCTCGTGGGCGAAGTAGATCTCCGGGAGCTCGATGCCCTCGCGCTCGATGTACTGCCAGACGTCCAGCTCGGTCCAGTTGGAGATCGGGAAGACCCGGACGTGCTCGCCGGGGGCGTGCCGGCCGTTGTACAGCTGCCACAGCTCGGGCCGCTGGCGGCGCGGGTCCCACTGCGAGAACTCGTCGCGCAGCGAGAAGACCCGCTCCTTGGCGCGTGCCTTCTCCTCGTCGCGCCGCCCGCCGCCGAACACCGCGTCGAAGCGGTGCTGCTGGATCGCCTCGGTGAGCGGGACTGTCTGGAGCGGGTTGCGGGTGCCGTCGGGGCGCTCACGGAGCTTCCCGGCGTCGATGTACTCCTGCACGGAGGCGACGTGCAGCCGCAGCCCGTGCTTCTTCACCGTGCGGTCGCGGTACTCCAGGACCTCGGGGAAGTTGTGCCCGGTGTCCACGTGCAGCAGCGTGAACGGCACCGGCGCGGGCGCGAACGCCTTGAGCGCCAGGTGCAGCATCACGATGGAGTCCTTGCCGCCGGAAAACAGGATCACCGGCCGCTCGAACTCACCCGCGACCTCGCGGAAGATGTGGACCGCCTCCGACTCCAGGGAGTCCAGGTGGCTGAGCGCGTACGGGTTGACGGTGCCATCCGGCACGGTGGCGACGGTGCTCACGCCAGGCCCCTCTCGGTGAGCAGCGCGTGGAGCGCCGCTGCGGACTCCTGCACGGTCTGCTGGTGCGACTCGATCCGCAGGTCGGGTGATTCGGGGGCCTCGTAGGGGTCGTCGACCCCGGTGAGACCGCTGATCTCGCCGGCCGCCTGCTTGGCGTAAAGACCCTTCACATCGCGTACGGAGCACACCTCGACGGGCGTCGCGACGTGCACCTCCAGGTAGGTGGTGGACTCGGTGGCGTGCCGCTTGCGGACGGCCTCGCGGCTGTCGGCGAACGGGGCGATGACGGGGACCAGCACCTTCACGCCGTTGGCGGCGAGCAGTTCGGCGACGAAGCCGATCCGGGCCACGTTGGTGTGCCGGTCCTCGCGGGAGAAGCCGAGGCCCGCGGAGAGGAACTCGCGGATCTCGTCGCCGTCGAGCACCTCCACCCGGTGGCCGTCGGTCCGCAGCCGGCCCGCCAGCTCGTACGCGATGGTGGTCTTGCCCGCGCTCGGCAGACCGGTCAGCCAGATCGTGGCTCCCGTCTCCGTCACGCTCATCGAAGTCTCCTGATCAGTCGTCATCAGCCGTGCAGCCCGCATTCGGTCTTGCCCCGTCCGGCCCAGCGGCCGGCCCGTGCGTCCTCGCCCTCCAGCACCCGGCGGGTGCAGGGCGTGCAGCCGACGGAGGCGTAACCGTCCATCAGTAGCGGGTTGGTGAGCACCCCGTGCTCGGCGACGTAGGCGTCCACGTCGTCCTGGGTCCAGCGGGCGATGGGGGAGACCTTCACCTTGCGGCGCTTGGCGTCCCAGCCCACGACCGGGGTGTTCGCCCGGGTCGGGGACTCGTCGCGGCGCAGGCCCGTCGCCCACGCGGCGTACGCGGTCAGGCCGTCCTCCAACGGCTTGACCTTGCGCAGCGCGCAGCACAGGTCGGGGTCGCGGTCGTGCAGCTTCTCGCCGTGCTCCGCGTCCTGCTCGGCGACGGTCCGCCGGGGGGTGATCGTGATGACGTTGACGTCCATCACGGCGTCCACCGCGTCCCGGGTCCCGATGGTCTCCGGGAAGTGGTAGCCGGTGTCCAGGAACACCACGTCCACACCCGGCATCACCCGCGAGGCCAGGTGCGCGACCACGGCGTCCTCCATCGAGGAGGTGACGCAGAAGCGCGCCCCGAAGGTGTCGGTCGCCCACTTCAGGATCTCGGTGGCGGAGGCGTCCTCAAGCTCCCGGCCCACCCGCTCGGCCAGCTCCCGAAGCTCTTCGTCGTTGAGCTGTCCGGTCAGCAGAGTGTCCGTCATGTCCGGTCCCCTTCAACGTCGTTGCGCTGCACGCCCCGGGTCAGCAGCCCCAGGAACTTCAGCTGGAACGCACGGTTGCAGGAAGCGCATTCCCAGGCGCCGTGACCGGTCTCGTTGGGGCGCAGGTCCTCGTCGCCGCAGTACGGGCAGTAGAACGGCGCGGCTCGCTCGCTCATGACAGCGACTCCGCACTGGCGCGCGCCGCCCAGGCCGCGAAGCGCTCGCCGTCCTCGCGCTCCTCCTGGAAGCGGCCGAGCACCCGCTCGACGTAGTCCGGCAGTTCGGCCGAAGTGACCTTCAGCCCGCGGACCTTGCGGCCGAACCCGGCCTCCAGGCCGAGCGCCCCGCCGAGGTGTACCTGGTAGCCCTCGACCTGGTTGCCGCTGTCGTCCAGCATCAGCTGGCCCTTGAGGCCGATGTCGGCGACCTGGATACGGGCGCAGGCGTTCGGGCAGCCGTTGATGTTGATGGTGATCGGGTGGTCGAACTCCGGGATGCGGCGCTCCAGTTCGTCGATGAGGGAAGCACCGCGCGCCTTCGTCTCGACGATCGCCAGCTTGCAGAACTCGATGCCGGTGCAGGCCATCGTGCCGCGCCGGAACGGGGACGGGGTGACCTTGAGGTCGAGCGCCTCCAGGCCGGCGACCAGGGACTCCACCTGCTCCTCGGCCACGTCCAGCACGATCATCTTCTGCTCGGCGGTGGTCCGTACCCGGCCGGAGCCGTGCGCGTCGGCCAGCTCGGCGATCTTGGTGAGCGTGGAGCCGTCGACCCGGCCCACCCGCGCGGCGAAGCCGACGTAGAAGCGGCCGTCCTTCTGCCGGTGCACCCCGAGGTGGTCGCGCCAGGTCTGGGTGGGCTGCTCGGGCGCGGGCCCGTCGGTCAGCCTGCGCTGGAGGTACTCGTCCTCCAGCACCTGGCGGAACTTCTCCGGGCCCCAGTCGGCGACCAGGAACTTCAGCCGGGCCCGGGTGCGCAGCCGGCGGTAGCCGTAGTCGCGGAAGATCCCGATGACCCCGCCGTACACGTCGGCCACGTCGTCCAGCGGTACCCAGGCGCCGAGCCGCACCCCGAGCTTGGGGTTGGTGGAGAGGCCGCCGCCGACCCAGAGGTCGAAGCCGGGTCCGTGCTCCGGGTGGTTCACGCCGACGAACGCGATGTCGTTGATCTCGTGCGCCACGTCCAGCTGCGGGGAGCCGGAGACCGCGGACTTGAACTTGCGCGGCAGGTTGGAGAAGTCGGGGTTGCCGATGAACCGGCGCTGGATCTCGTCGATGGCGGGCGTGCCGTCGATGATCTCGTTCTCGGCGATGCCCGCGACGGGCGAGCCGAGGATCACGCGGGGGGTGTCTCCGCAGGCCTCGGTGGTGGACAGGCCCACCTCTTCGAGCCGCCGCCAGATCTCCGGCACGTCCTCGATGCGAATCCAGTGGTACTGCACGTTCTGCCGGTCGGTGAGGTCGGCGGTGCCGCGCGCGAACTCCTGCGAGACCTCCCCGATCACCCGCAGCTGCTGCGTGGTCAGCCGGCCGCCGTCGATGCGGACGCGCAGCATGAAGTACCTGTCGTCCAGCTCCTCCGGCTCCAGCACGGCCGTCTTGCCGCCGTCGATGCCGGGCTTGCGCTGGGTGTACAGCCCCCACCAGCGCATGCGTCCGCGCAGGTCGTTCGGGTCGATGGAGTCGAAGCCGCGCTTGGAGTAGATCGTCTCAATACGTGTCCGTACGTTGAGACCGTCATCGTCCTTCTTGAACTGCTCGTTCCCGTTCAGGGGGGTGTGGTGTCCCACGGCCCACTGACCCTCGCCACGGTGGCGTCCGGCCTTGCGGCGAGGCGTGGTGGTCGCAGGCTGTTCTGGGGTAGCGGCCATGACAATACGTCCTTCGGGACTGCGGGAGGGCGGCTCTGAGCTGCACACTCGCGCTGAGGCGCGGCGGTGCGCAGGGGCGGTTCAGAGGTAAGAGGGGGCGGCGGTGCTGGGACTCTCAGCCCGCCGGACAGATGGCGCTGGACATGCGGCCGAGGTCGACGTGGCGTCGACTCACCAAGGCAATTCCAGTTCCAGACATGACGGAAGCGTGTCACGCGCAACTCTGAGCAGTCCACCACTATCCGCTATGTGGACGACTTGGTCTTGAAGGATGAGATGCTGTGGTGCTCGTCACGGGGTGCGCCTGGGCATTAGCGACAAGACGCCCACACGGGAAACCCTGAGGGCGGTGGAGCGACCGCTCCACCGCCCTCAGGGGTCACGGATGATCAGGAGGCGTACGCCCCGGGCCACGGACCGGGCGTCGCCACCTCGGGCTCCACCTCGGTCTTCGTGTCGAAGAGCCGGAAGCCGCGCCGCAGGTAGTTGTCCATCGCGTGCGGTCCGTCCTTCGAGCAGGTGTGCAGCCAGACCCGCTTCGTCGCCGGCCGCTCCGGCCAGCGCTCGGCCAGGTCCCAGGCGCGCGCCACCCCGTACGAGAGGAGGTGACCGCCGATCCGTCGCCCACGGAACGCCGGGATCAGCCCGAAGTACATGATCTCGACCACACCGTCGCCCTGCGGGTCCAGCTCGACGTACCCGGCCGGCGTCCCGTTCAGGTACGCCACCCAGGTCTCCGCCCCGGGCCGCTGCAGAGTCTCCTGCCACTGGGAGTACGTCATGTCCAGCCGGTCGGTCCACCGGATGTCGCCGCCCACGGAGGCGTAGAGGAAGCGGCTGAACTCCGGCAACGGAACCTCGGACCGGACGATGCGCACATCACCCTCCGGCGCGAGCGCCGGGCGGAGATCGGCGGGCGAGGTCTGCTCCAGCGACCAGACGGTCACCTCGGTGGTCGGCGCTGCGGGCTGCGGGGTGTCACTCATGACGGCCAGAAAACCATGCCGCCGCACGTCGGTGCACGGCGGCCCCCACGTTGGACCGACCGACCGTGCGCAGCGCCCCCGCTCAAGTGGCCTGCGCCGCCCTGCGGGCCTCCGCCACCACCGGCGCGAGGGAGTGGGGCAGCAGATCCGCACGGTGCTCCGGGTGGATCACCTCCACCTCCACCCCGTCCCCGAAGCGGTACGGGCGGTGGGCCAGGACCTCCGCCAGCTGACGCCGCAGCCGGGAGACCTCGGCCCGGACCGTCACCGTCCGGGTCGCGTCCCCGAAGATGTCCCCCGCCAGCTCCGAGGCCGTCCGCCCCTGCCGGTGCACCGCCAGCGCGTACAACAGCTCCGCGTGGCGCGGCGAGAGCCGCTGCGTGCGGCTCCCCAGCGGCCCGGTCAGATGCACGGCGAGCGTCCGGGACCGGCTCAAATCCAGCACCACCCGGCGCGGCGCCCCCCGCGTCCCGCCGTCGTCCACCTGCACCAGCCAGCCGCCCGGCAGCGGCTCGACCTGGCACATACCGAGCGAGGGCAGCCACACCGGACCCGGTCGCAGCGACTTCGGCAGCGGCAGCCGGTCCACCGGGGCCATCCCGGTCACCGCCGCCAGCCGTCCGTGCACGTCCACCGCCAGCGCCCGCCCGCCGATCCGGCACAGGATCGGCGCGGCCACCGCGCGCAGCCGCTCGATCTCCGCCAGGTGGCGGATACGGATCTCACCCTCGGCGAGCCGGGCCACCGAGTCGACCAGGGCCAGCGTCGCCGGATGGAAGGTGGACGCGGGACCGCTGATGTCCACGATCCCTATCAGCCGGCCGTCGCGCGGATCCCGCACCGGGGCCGCCGCACAGGTCCAGCTGTGCAGCGCCCGGATGAAGTGCTCGGCCGAGTGGACCTGGATGGGGACCCGGACGGCCAGCGCCGTTCCGATCGCGTTCGTCCCGGTCGCCGCCTCGGCCCAGGCGGCCCCCTCCTCCAGGCAGATGTCGTGGGCCCGGCGCAGCACCCCCGTGTTGCCCTGCCGCCACAGCACCCGGCCCTCGGTGTCGGTCACCACCATGATCTGCTGCGCGACATCCGCGATCGAAGCCAGCCCCGCCCGCAGCAACGGCATCAGCTCGCCGAGCGCCGTGCTGTGGCGCCGGTACTCGATCTCGTCCGCCTGCAGCAGCTCGCTCTCCGGCGACTGGTCGGGGTCGATGCCACTGCGCACCACGCGGTCCCAGGAGGCGTCGATCTCCGCCCGGGGCGCGACCTCGGACCGTGCCCCCGCCAGCCGCTCCTCCCGCGCCAGGTGGAGCAACCGGGTCGCCCGGCGGCCCGCCCCCTGGCCCGTCACCCGGACCACCCCCGCAGAACCCGTGTCCGTCATGGTCTCCGTCCCCCCCCCGAACGCCTTCCGATCCCCGGCCCGGCCCATCCTGCCGTTCACCTGGCCCGACCGCCGGTCAGTCCACACAATGGTTGCAACCCTTTGCAACTCTGGCGATGTCCTGCGGGTCCGTACGAGAGTGGCGGAACACTGTGCGCCGGGCCTGTCCCGGTCGCCCGGTGTTGCACGAGCGTGGAGGGTGGTGCCGTGTCGGCGCAGCATCACCCTCCGTCGCCTCCTCCCGATTGCTACGCGACGGCAGGCCGGGCCCGCACCACCACCGATGCCAGGTCCAGACTGTGCGGCAGTGTCCCGAACGCCGAGCCCCAGTCCCCGCCCAGACGCGAGGCGCAGAACGCGTCGGACACCTCCGGCGGAGCCCAGCGCACCAGCAGCGAACCCTGGAGCACCAGCGCGATCCGCTCCACCAGCCGCCGCGCCCGCGCCTCGATGCCCTCCAGATCGGCCAGCTCCGTCAGCAGGCCCTTGATCGCCGCGTCCAGCCGGTGGTCCGCCCCGCGCGCCTTGCCGACCTCGCGCAGGAACGCGTTCAGCGCCTTCGGCTCCCGCTGCAGGGCCCGCAGCACATCCAGCGCCTGCACATTGCCCGAGCCCTCCCAGATCGAGTTGAGCGGCGCCTCGCGCAGCAGCCGGGGCATCCCGGACTCCTCCACGTACCCGTTGCCGCCCAGGCATTCCAGCGCCTCACCGACGACCGCCGTACACCGCTTGGTGACCCAGTACTTCGCGGCGGGCACCGCCAGCCGCAGGAAGGCCCGCTCCTCCTCGGTGTCCGTGTCGTACGCCGAGGCCAGCCGCATCGCCAGCACCGTCGCCGCCTCCGACTCCAGCGCCAGATCCGCCAGAACGTTGCGCATCAGCGGCTTGTCGATCAGCAGCCCGCCGAACGCGCCGCGGTAGGCGCTGTGATGGATCGCCTGTGCCACCGCCTGCCGCATCAGCGCCGCCGAACCCACCACGCAGTCGAGCCGGGTGGCCGCCACCATCTCGATGATGGTGCGCACCCCGCGCCCCTCCTCACCGACCCGGCGGGCCCAGGTCCCGTCGAACTCGACCTCGCCGGACGCGTTGGACCGGTTGCCGAGCTTGTCCTTGAGCCGCTGGATCGCGAAGACGTTGCGCGTACCGTCCGGGAGCACGCGCGGCACCAGGAAGCAGCTCAGTCCGCCCGGCGCCCGCGCCAGTACCAGGAAGCCGTCCGACATCGGCGCCGAGCAGAACCACTTGTGCCCGGTGAGCAGATACTCGCCCTTGCCGGACAGCGGCTCCGCCCGCGTCGTGTTGGACCGCACGTCGGTGCCGCCCTGCTTCTCGGTCATGCCCATCCCGAGGAGCACCCCGCTCTTCTGCCCGGCGGGCCGCAGCCCCTCCTCGTACGCGTGCGAGGTCAGCAGCGGCTCCCACTCGGCGGCCAGCGCCGGATCGGTCCGCAGCGCGGGCACCGCGGCATGCGTCATCGACAGCGGGCAGCCGTGCCCCGCCTCGGCCTGCGTCCAGACCAGGAACCCCGCGGCACGCCGCACATGACCGGCCGGACGCCCCCAGGCATCCGTCAGCCCGGCCTCGACCGCGTGCCCCAGCAGCCGGTGCCAGGCCGGATGGAACTCCACTTCGTCGATGCGATGCCCGTAACGGTCGTGGGTGCGCAGTACGGGCGGATACGCGTTCGCCTGCTCACCCCATTCCCGGGCCTGGGCGGAGCCAGCGGACCGGCCGAGCTCCCCGAGCTCCTCCAGTGCCCCGGGCAGGACCCCGGGCACGATGTGCCGCTCGACGGCCTCGGACAGAGCCAGGTCGGAGGCGAAGACGTCATAGCCGACCAGCGGCGGAACCTGATTGGTCACTGTGTGGGTGGTGGCTGCCATGCCGATACGGTAAGGAGGTGCAGGCAGCAAACGAAACACCCGAGCGGCCACCGGGCCGGCTCCACCGGGCGCGAGTGCTCTACCGCAACGTCTCCAAACGGCGGATGGCGTGGCACTTGCTCAAGGACACCGTCAACTCGTGCATCGAGTACCGCATTCTGGGGCTCGCGGCCGAGGCGGCGTTCTTCACCCTGCTCTCGCTTCCCCCGCTGCTGCTCGGCATGATCGGACTGCTCGGTTACGTCGACGAGTGGACGGCCACCACCACCGTCGCCTCCATCGAGCGCAACATCCTCTCCGCCGCCCAGACGGTGCTGTCCGAGCGCGGGGTCAACGACTTCGCCAAACCGCTGCTCGCCGACGTCACGACCGGGGCCCGCCCCGACGTCATCTCCATCGGCTTCGCCATCGCCCTGTGGTCCGGCTCCCGCGCGGTGAACGTCTTCATCGACACCATCACCGTCATGTACGGCCTCGACGGCCACCGCGGCATCGTCAAGACCCGGCTGCTGGCCTTCCTGCTGTACGTCGTCGCCCTGCTGCTCGGCGCGGTGGTGCTGCCGCTGCTGGTCGTCGGCCCGGACCGGGTGGTCGAGTTCGTGCCCTGGGGCACCGAGGTCATAGCCGTCCTGTACTGGCCACTCGTGATGCTGCTGACCGTCGCGTTCCTCACGACGCTCTACCACGTGTCCGTGCCGGTGCGTTCGCCGTGGATCGAGGACGTCCCCGGAGCGCTGGTAGCGCTCGGCATGTGGGTCCTCGGCAGCTTCCTGCTGCGGATCTACCTGACCAACACGGTCGAGGGCCCGACCATCTACGGCTCCTTGGCGGCGCCGATCGCCGTCCTGCTGTGGATCGGCATCTCCGCCTTCGCGGTCCTGGTCGGCGCCGCGGTCAACGCGGCCATCGACCGGGTGTGGCCCTCGCTCGCCACGGCCGCCGCCCGCGAGGCCACCGAACGCGTCCGGGCCGCGCAGGCCGCCGAGTTCGTCGCCCGGACCCGCTCGGCCGTCTACGAGGGCGCGGAAGACGACGAGGACGAGGACGACGAGGACGACGGCCCCGCGTACATGCCCTCCGAGTTCCCCGAGCGCTGGTCCCGCTTCCTGCCGCCCGACGACGTGAAGTCCCGGCTGCACGCGACCTGGGAGAAGGAACCCAAGGAGCTGAAGGAGACCAAGGAGACCAAGGAGTCCAGGGAGTCCAGGGCGCGCACGTCGTCGGAGGACCCGTCCTCCCACTGACCGCGCTAGCGTGGCGGCATGCCCAGGACCAGCGCTACCAGGAACGGCCGTCCCGGCTGGACGGGGCCGTCGTCTGGAACGTGGACGACCCGCCCGGCCCGCGACAGCCCGCCCGGTCCGTCCTGCCCGACGGCTGCATGGACCTGATCTGGACCGCCGGACGGCTGGTCGTCGCCGGACCCGACACCCACGCCTTCCAGGTCGACCCCCACGACCGCGGCTCCTGCGCCGCGATCCGGTTCGCGCCCGGCACCGCCCCCGCACTGCTCGGCGTACCGGCGTACGAACTGCGCGACCACCGGGTCGAACTCGCCGACCTCTGGTCCCGTACCGCCGTCCGGGAACTCACCGGGCGGATCGACCGGGCCGCCGACCCCGCCGCCGCCCTGGAGGACTTCGCCCTGGGCCGGGCCGCCGACACCGGCCCCCCGGACCCGCTCACGGTGACCGTCGCCGACCGGCTGCGGCGCGGCAGGTCCGTCGCGTCGACGGCCGCCGAGGTCGGCCTCGGCGCCCGTCAGCTGCACCGTCGTTCCCTGGCCGCCTTCGGCTACGGCCCCAAGACCCTGGCCCGGGTCCTCCGCCTCCAACGCGCCCTGAACCTGGTCCGTACCGGCCTCCCGTACGCCGAGGCGGCCTGCGCGGCGGGCTGCACGGACCAGGCGCACCTGGCCCGCGAGATGCGCGACCTCGCGGGGACGACGCTCGGGGCCTACTTCGGGCGCTACGACGCGTCGGCCGCGGCGAACAGCGACACCCCGCAGCCGTCCGGGTCCAGCACGACCGCATAGCGCTGCCCCCACACCGCGTCCCACGGTTTCAGGTGCCCGGTGTACCCGGCCCCGGTGAGCTCCGCGTACAGCGAGTCCACCTCCTGCGGGCTGTCGCAGACGAAGGCCAGGGCGACCCGCTCACCGCCCGCCGGGCGCTGCCAGTCGGGATCGAACGAGGCGATGACCTCCTCCGTGTCCCACAGCAGCCGCTGCCCGCCCGGCAGGGTCACTTCGACATGGGGCGCGGACTCCGCCCCGTCGGGAACGTCGAGGCCGAGCCTCCGGTAGAAGGTGAGCGAGGCCGCCAGGTCCGCCGTGATGATGCTGATCGCGTCAAGTCGTGGAGTCATGCCCCGACCGTAGGCACCCGGTGCTCCCGCCGTCTTGTACGAATCGGCCTTCCGCGACGGATACTCACCCCAGGCAGTCGGCGGGCGAGGTCCCAGGATCGGTCAGCGCGAGGCCCAGAGCGGCCCGCTCCGTGATCCACCGCGTCGGCCGGTGACGCGGATCGCCCGTCGTCGCGTGCAGCGACCGCTGGAGCTCCAGCATCGTCACGGCCCCGACGCGTTCGCCCCAGACCAGCGGACCGGCCGGATAGCCGAGCCCGGTGGTCACCGCCAGATCGATGCCGGCGGGCGTGGCCAGCGAGCGCTCCGCGATCGAACAGCCGACCGCGACGACGGAGGACAGCAGCCGCTGCGCCACCGAGCCCGCGGTGTCCCGCACCACCGACACCGCGTACGGCTCACCGCCCTCAGCTCCCCGCGCCAGCACCGCCCGCGCGTCCCGGGCGGCCACCGGGTCGCCGGCCGCCGTCACCGCGAGGACCCGCCGCCGCCCCGCCGCCGGCAGCACCTCCACGCCGAACGTACGGTCCCGGGGCAGTGCGCCCTCCGCGACCGCCGCCGACACCGACGTCCCCCAGCCCGGCACCAGCACCACGGCCTCCGCCGACGGCCCCGCGCCCCGCTCCACCCGGACCCCCGCCGCCTCCAGCGAACCGGCCAGGGCCTCCTCGTACGCCGCGGTCTCCGGCCGCCCGCCCGGGGCCAGGAACACCGGGCGGTCCGCGTCCCCGGTGACCGCGCTCTCCGGTGCGGGGCCGGACGCCCCGTCCCCGTACGCGTACCAGCCCCGGCCCGTCTTGCGGCCGTGCAGCCCCGCCACCACCCGGTTCGGGGTCAGGAACGACGGGCGCAGCCGGTCCTCGTACCGGAAGCCCTGCCAGATCGAGTCGATCACCGCGGCCGTCACATCGAGACCGGTCAGGTCCATCAGTTCGAAGGGGCCCATCCGCAGCCCCAGGACGTCCCGGGCGATCCGGTCGATCTCCGCCGGGTCCGCCACCGACTCCTCCAGCAGCGCGAGCGCCTCGGTCACCAGCCCCCGCCCGGCGTGGTTGACCAGGAATCCGGGGGTGTCGGCGACGGTCACCGCCTGGTGCCCGCAGCCCTCCACCAGCCCGGTCAGCAGGGCCGGAATGTCCGGGCGGGTGGCCGCGCCCGGCACCACCTCGACGATCCTCATCAGCGGCACCGGGTTGAAGAAGTGCAGCCCGGCCAGGCGTGCGGGGTCCTGGAGCGTCGCGGCGATCCGGGTCACCGACAGGGAGGAGGTGTTGGTCGCGAAGACGGCGGAGGACGGCAGCGCCCGCTCCAGCTTCCCGAACACCTCGGCCTTGGTCGCCAGATCCTCCCGTACGGCCTCGATCACCAGCTCCACCTCCGGCCCCGCCGCCCACGGCTCGGCGAGCGGCACCAGCCGGCCCACGGCCCCGTCCCGGTCGGCGGCGGACATCCGGCCCTTGGCGACCGCCCGGTCCAGCATCGAGACGACGAAGTCCAGGGCGTCCGTCACCGCCTCGGGCCGTACGTCCCCGAGCTCGACGGTGTGTCCGGCGCTCGCCGCCCACTGGGCGATGCCGCGGCCCATGGCCCCGGCTCCGACGATCCTGATACGCATGGCGGTGAGAGCCCTTTCAGTGGAGGCGGATGCGGTTCTTCAACGGAGATAGACACGGCCGGGGTCGACTTCGTCACGCAGGAGCAGCAGCTCCGCGGCGGTCGGTGGGGCCGTCGTCGCGACCGCGCCGGCCGTCTCCAGGTCCCAGCCGGTCGCGGCCCGGACCTGCTCGGCGGTGACGCCGGGATGCACGGCGACCAGCCGCAGTTCGTCGCCGACGCCTTCCCGGGCGAGGACGCCCAGTTCGGTGACGACCCGGGTGACGCCGACGCCCAGCGGGCGGATCCCGTCCGCCAGCGCCCGTTCCGGGCCCGGCGTGGTGCAGAAGTCCAGGACGCCGGCGAAGGAACGCGGCGTGTGGCGGCGCATCACGACGAACACCTCCCGGGCGTTCGCCATCACCTCGACCGCGCCCCCGGAACCCGGCAGCCGAACCGCCGGGCGGTCCCAGTCCCCGATGACCGAGGTGTTGAGGTTGCCCCACCGGTCGATCTGCGCGGCCCCCAGAAAACCCACGTCGATGTGCCCGCCCTGGAGCACCGAGCCGAACAGGGTGGGCATGGACACCACCGCCTCGGCCCCCGTGATCAGGACGGCGTCCGCGATGGTCTCCGGCAGATGGGAGGGGTGCGCCCCGCAGACCCCGGACTCGTACACCACCTCGATGGCCGGCGCGACGGTCAGCCGCGACAGTTCGGCCGCGAGCGTCGGCAGCCCGATGCCCGCGAACACCGTTCGGCGGCCCGCCAGTTCACGCGAGGCGACGACGGACAGCAGCTCGGAGGAGGTGACGGGCGCACCGGCACCGCCCGCCCGCGTCAGCTCCTGCCCGCTCACCGCCGCCGCCCGTAGTCCACCGGCTCGCTCAGCGCCTCGCCGACCGAGAGCCCCGCCCAGAACTCCTCACCCAGCTTCGCCACGTACTCCGCGTGGTCGGCGGTTCCGTACACCCATTCCTCCAGCCACTCCCGCAGCCGCACCCGGTCCGCGCTGATCGCGGACCAGGACCGGTAGAAGGCGTTGTCCCGGTCGTAGTAGCCCTGCGCGAACGAGGGATGCGCCCCGCGCGGGCAGACCACCACCGCGTCGACCGCGTGCGCCGGGATCAGCGTGCGGTTCGGGTCCGAGCGGATCACCTCGTCCGCGACCAGCTCCTCCACCACCACGATCGCCCGGTCCGCCGCGTACACCGCCTCGGTCTGGACCCCGGTCAGACCCCAGATCTGGGTATTGCCCCGGCGGTCGGCGCGCTGCGCGTGGACGATCGTCACGTCAGGGTTGACCGGCGGCACCACGTAGATCTGCTCGGGTTCCCGCCCGTCCGGCCCGGGATAGGGCGAAGTCACCTTGCGGATACCCGGGTTGACCGAGGGCAGGTCGCTGCCGCCGTACGAGCGCAGCGGATGGAACGGCAGCCGCTGCGCACCGGCGAGATACCGGCACACCATCCCGTAGTGGCTGTACTCCTCGAACGCCAGCGGCTCCGGATCGGCCCGCTCGATCCGCCGCCGCAGCTCACCGAGCGAACCGGCGGAGGAGTTGCCCACGAAGGACGAGACCAGCCGCGTGACACAGCCGGCCGCCAGCATCTGGTCCACCACGATGTCCGCCGTCATCCGTACGACGGTGAGCCCGCGCCGGCCCTGCCGGATGATCTCGTGGCCCGCGGCGGTCGGGATGAGATGGGTGAACCCTTCCAGGCTCACGGTGTCCCCGTCGTGCACGGAGCGCGCGACGGCCTCCCGCAGGGACACGACCTTGTCGGCCGTCCGTTCCACAGCGCTCCCCGGCGTCGGTGTACAGGTCGCCCCACCGTGCCAGGGACCATTGATCGGTGTCCAATACCGAATTAGGCTCGCATTGAGATGTCAGAGGTCTCACGGGGAGGCCGGAGGTCCCGCTCGGCCGGAAGAAGAACGAGGGGGAGGACCCACATGGAACTGCGCCATCTGAAGGCCTTCCTCGCCGTGGCCGAGGAGCTGCACTTCGGCCGGGCCGCCAAGCGCCTCCAGATGGCACAGCCGCCCCTGAGCCAGCAGATCCGGCAGCTGGAGAAGGAGCTCGGTGTCCAGCTCTTCCGCCGCAACACGCGCTCCGTCCGGCTCACCGGCGCGGGGGAGACCTTCCTCGAACCCGTACGGACCGTCCTCGACGATCTCGACACCGCCGTCCGGGCCGCCCGCTCGGCGGGCCGCGGTGAGTACGGCCGGGTGACCATCGGCTTCGCCGGAGCCTCCAGCCACGAGACGCTGCCCCGCCTCACCCGCGCCGTCCGCGCCGCGCACCCCGGGCTCGAACTGGTCATGACCGGCCAGACCTACGCCAACGTCGCGCTGTCCCGGGTCGCCGACGGCTCGCTCGACCTGGGCTTCGTCCGGCTGCCGGTGACCCGGCCGGGCGTGGACCACCGGGTGATCGACGAGGAGGAGCTGGTGTGCGCCCTGCCCTTCGACCACCCGCTCGCCCGGCACGAGGCGGTGCCGCTCGCCGAGCTGGCGGACGAACCGTTCGTCTCCTTCCCCGCCAACACCGGCTCCACCGTGCGCGACGCCATGACCGAGGCCTGCGAGAGCGCCGGATTCACGCCGCGCGTCGTCCAGGAGGCCCCCGACTCGTACACGATCATGGCGCTCGTCGCCGCCGGGGTCGGCATCACCCTCACGGTCACCTCCGTACGGCACATCCAGCAGAGCGGACTGGTCTACCGGCCCCTCAGCGGGCCGCCCATCCGTCTCCAGGCAGCACTGGCCTGGCGTGCCGACAACCCCTCCGCCGCCCTGCACGCCGTGCTCGCCATCGCCCGGGACGCCCTGCCGACCCCCGTACGGGGACCGGGCGGAGGACCGATTGAGACGCCGGGCCTCTCGATCGGGAGCACATCCGGTATTGGACCGGCTCAGTCACCGGATGCGAAGGTCACCCCACCACCGGGGCGTGACCCGGCGCCCCGCCCGTCGCCCTGAAGGAAGGCCCAGCCGTGCCGCTCGACGTCGTCATCTGCGAACCCCTGCGTACCCCCATCGGCCGTTTCGGCGGGGCCTTGGCCCAGCAGACCCCGGCCTCGCTGGCCGCACACGTCATCGCGGAGATCGTCGCCCGTACCGGCATCGACCCCGCCCGGGTCGACGAGGTGATCCTCGGCCACGCCTACCCGACCAGCGAGGCCCCCGCCATCGGCCGGGTCGCCGCCCTGGACGCCGGACTGCCCACCACGGTCACCGGCTCCCAGATCGACCGCCGCTGCGGCTCCGGGCTCCAGGCCGTGCTGGACGCGGCGATGCAGATCCGGGCCGGGTTCAGCGACGTCGTGATCGCGGGCGGCGTCGACGTGATGAGCGCCGCCCCCTACTACACGCACGACGGCCGTTGGGGCATCAAGGGCCCCGGCCTCCAGCTCCACGACGCCCTCGCACGGGGCCGCGTCACCGCCGGAGGCGTCAACCACCCCGTCCCCGGCGGCATGATCGAGACGGCGGAGAACCTGCGCCGGGAGTACGGCATCAGCCGAGCCGACCAGGACGCCCTGGCCCTGCGCTCCCAGCAGCGCGCCGCCCGCGCCGCCGCCGAGGGCCGCTACGACGCGGAGACCGTCCCCGTCACGGTACGCACCCGCAAGGGCGAAACGACCGTCACCGTCGACGAGCACCCCCGCCCCGACACCACCGCCGAACAACTCGCCGCCCTCCGGCCGGTGATGGCGAAATCCGACCCGGACGCCACCGTCACCGCGGGCAACGCCAGCGGCCAGAACGACGCGGCTGCCGCCTGCCTGGTCACCAGCGCCGAGACCGCCCGACGCCTCGGTCTCACCCCGCTCGTCCGCCTTGTCTCCTTCGCCCGCGCCGGGGTCCCCGCGGCGACGATGGGCATCGCCCCCGTCGCCGCCACCCGCACCGCTCTCGACCGGGCGGGCCTCACCCCCGCCGACCTCGACCTGATCGAGCTGAACGAGGCATTCGCCGCCCAGGTGCTGGCCTGCACAAGGGAACTGGGCCTCGGCGACACCGACCACGAGCAGCGGATCAACGTCAACGGCTCGGGGATCTCGCTGGGCCACCCGGTCGGCGCCACCGGAGCCCGCATCCTCGCCACCCTCACCCGCGAACTCCACCGCCGTGAGGCCCGGTACGGCCTGGAGACGATGTGCATCGGCGGCGGCCAGGGCCTCGCTGCAGTCTTCGAACGCATCGCGGGCTGAAGGCGGTCAGCGCGGAACCGCCGCACCGGGCGGCGGTCGTTCCAGGCGTCCCGGCTCGGCGGCCTCCCGGGTCTCCGCGTAGAGATAGTGCCGCGTCCCGGCCAGCACCCCGCGGAACCAGGTGTCCACCTCGACCTGCCCCATCGTCGGCCAGTCGGGGGTCTCCTCGACCAGGGCACGGCCCATCCGGCGGCCCAGCTCCACCAAGTGGGCGCCCGCCGCCGTGCGTTCGTCCGCGTACCGCTCCAGCGCCGCGGAGCGGCCCGGCTCCTCCCGGAGCACCCGTTCCAGGCACAGGGCGTCCTGCAGGGCCTTGACCGCGCCGGTGGCGGTGTGCGGCCTGGTCACCCCGGCCGCGTCCCCGGCCAGCAGCAGCGGCGGGCGGGCGACCCGGGGGGTCTGCACATCGGCGACCGGGTGGCAGGCCGCCGCCCGGCGCCCGCCCCGGGCGACGATGTCCGCCCACGCCGCCGGAAAGTGTTCCTTCGCCAGCTCGTGCACATACGGTCCTGGCTCGGCGCCCTCGGGCGGGCGGCCGTAAACGGCGTACGCGAGCAGCCGGTTGCTCTCACCGCCGCTCCCGTCACCGTCCTGCGGGCCGCCCGGGATCAGGTAGAAGACACCGTGCCCGCCGGGGAAACCCAGGGTCACCCACGCCTCGCGCAGCAACTCCAGCTCCCGGGGGCGCCCGGCCGGCGCGCCGAGCGGGATCGCGCCGCGCCAGACGAGGTAGGGAGCGGGCTCCGGCCGCGACCCCGGGGCGAGCAGTCGCCGGGTCGCCGACGCGTGCCCGTCAGCGCCCACGACCACGTCGTAGGGTTCATCGCCCCGCGCGCTGGTGATCACCGCCCCGCCGGATCCGCCCCGGCCGACCGAGACCACCGGCTGCCCCCGGAGATAGCGCACCGCTCCGGCACTCGCGCGCAGCGACCGCCACAGGTGACCCCAGTTGCACGGGGTCACGGGGGAGGACTGCCGGGCCAGCTCCCGAGCCGACCGGCCGCCGGGCTCCCGGGTCAGCCAGATCCGTGTCCCCACCGGGGCCGTCGGCATCGCCGCGTCCAGGTACCCGGACCCGACCAGCTCCGCGTGCAGCGGCGGCGGGATCACGATGCCGAACCCCCGGTCCTGGAGCTCGGCGTCGCTCCGCTCGTACACGGTGACGTCCGCCCCGGCCCGCGAGCCCGCGACGGCCACCGCGCACCCCGCGATACTTCCGCCGATCACCCCGATGCGCAACGCTGCCGCCACGTCCCCGGCCCTTCCCGTCGTCCCGTTCGCTCCCCGGCATTCCGCGCGGCGCGCGGTGCCCCCGGTCATCTTTCCAACAGCGTGCCCGGAGCCACGGGAGAACGCTGCCGCCGCGCACACAGAAGGTCCGGCCGGACAGCCTCGCTGTCCGGCCGGACCTCGTTCTCCCGCAGGAGCTCTGTTCAGTTCCGCGCGTTGCGCGTGCGGCGCATCAGAACCGCACCACCGAGCAGCAGCGCGGCGCTCGCACCGGCGGCCAGACCCAGGTCGGCGGCACCGGTGTCGGCGAGGTGCGCGTCCGGGGTGTTGGACCCGGGCGTGCCGGAACCGGGAATGTCCGAGCCGGGGGTGTCGGTACCGGGGGTGTCGGTCGGCGGCTCGTCGACGGGGGGCTGGTCCACCGGCGGCTCGTCGACCGGCGGCTCGTCGACGGGGGGCTCGTCGACGGGGGGCTCGTCGACCGGCGGCTCGTCGACGGGGGGCTCGTCGACGGGGGGCTCGTCGACCGGCGGCTCGTCGACGGGGGGCTCGTCGACGGGGGGCTCGTCCACGGGCGGTTCGTCGACGGGCGGTTCGTCGACGGGCGGCTCGTCCACCGGCGGGTGGTTGTGCTTCGGGCCGTCGGCATTCACGCACTTGTTGCCGAAGGCCGGGTTCAGCAGGGCGATCACATTGACGGTGTTGCCGCACACATTGACCGGGACGTGCACCGGCACCTGCACGGCGTTGCCCGAACCGACCCCCGGCGAACCGACGGCCGCCCCCTCGGCCGACGCGTCGGCGTGTGCGGTGCCGCCCACCGCCGCCAGGAGGCCCGATGCGGCCGCCATGACGATGATGCTCTTGTTCAGGACCTGTCGCATTACTTGCCCTTCCTTAGGACATTCGCGAGGACATCGCGTGGGTGCTTCGCGCGCGGAGACGGGCAGCCATCGGGCGGAGCCGCTGCCGCAACCGTGTCCCGCAGGAAGCCATGGTGAAAGTGGTGAAGTCGTGTGCGCTGGACGATTGCCATAACGACTGGGGGCTGTGCGGGAAACTTGGAGTTGCGTGGAAATGGTGTAATCACCCGAACGGGTGGCGTGCGTGGATCTCGTACATCCCGGTTCGCAGAGCAAGAAAAACGATTCGCTCCCAACTTTGTTGCCCGCTGCTGGTGTTGACCGGGGGTAAAAGCCCTCCCGGGACGCGTCGTGGCGTCAGGGTCATCGAGCCTCGCCCACCCGTTCGGGCGAAACGGGGGTCGGAGGGGCAGTACGCCATTTCTTCACGAAGGGACAGGCGGCCGTGCGACGGAGGTGGAGGTCACGCCTCGTGTCCGGCATTCGGGTGAATGGGCGGAACCAAACGCCGGGTGGTGAGTTGACCAGGGGGCTCCGCCTACGGGGCAACCAGTGCGAGAAGGGCTAATCGTGATCAAGAAGGTTCTGGCTACCGGCGCTGCCGCCGCCTCCATTCTCGGCCTCGGCGCGACGCAGGCCATGGCCATCGCCAATGACGGCGGCACCACCACGGTCAATGGCAACGGTGCTTCGCAGGCCTACGGCAACTCCGAGACCCACGGTGACTGGAGCCCGCAGTTCGCGCTCGTCCAGGGTTCGCTCAACAAGCCCTGCATCGCTCTGCCGGCCAAGGCGAACCTCGGTTCGCTCGTCGGTCTCGTGCCGATCGCGGTCCAGGACATCAATGTCCTGTCCTCCCCGCAGAACCAGCAGTGCACCGAGAACTCCACCCAGGCCAAGGGTGACGAGGCCCTGTCGCACATCCTGGAGGACATCCCGATCCTCTCCGGCAACGGCGCCGGCAACAACTGACGCGCAGCCGCCCTACTCGGGCCCGAGCCCTCGGCGTTCCTCCACCGAGCGGCTCGGGCCCGTTGCTTTCCCGGGACGGGGGCACGGGTTCCTCGCCAGCGTCCTCCGCTGGACCGCCCGCCGGGCATTGCGGCATTCGGGCGGATATCCAGAAATTCACCCGCCGAACAGTTCCGATCCCGGGTGCTCATCGTTACGTAGGACAGCGCCGGAGTCGCGAGCGATCAGGACCCGGCTCGGGCGGGCACGACAGCCGTGACCGCACCGGACTCCGCCGAGGAAAGGGACGAAAAGTGAAGTACACCAAGGTTGCCGCAGTCGCCGCGGGCACGCTCATGGCGATGGGCACGGCCGCGCCCGCCATGGCCGACTCGGGTGCCGAGGCCATTGCCGCGCACTCCCCGGGCGTACTGTCGGGCAACATCCTCCAGGCCCCGATCCACATTCCGGTCAACGTCTGCGGCAACACCGTCAACTTGGCCGGTGCGCTGAACCCGGCCTTCGGCAACACCTGCATCAACAAGTGACCCCCTGACCGGCAGGGCCCAGTGCCCGTTGCCGGTGGGCCCCGGACGGCATCCGCCAGGCATCCGCCGTCCGGGGCCTTTTCGCGGTCCGGTTTCGCCGACCGGATCCGTCGACGGTGCCGGAGAAAATCGTCGCCCCACAGTTTCCCGAAAGCGGCCTGATCGTTGGTCAGGGAGAAAGCGGCAGAAGTCACAGGTAAAGAGAGCTTGTGTGCGGCACGGAAACGTGACCGAAGCAGACGCCGCGTAGAAGGGAACCAGAAAAGTGAAGTACGCGAAGACCGCCGCCCTCGTTGCCGGTTCCGTGGCTGCCCTCGGAACGGCCGCTCCCGCCTTCGCCGCTACTACCCCCACGGCCCCCAACTTCAGCCTCGACAGTGGCCTCAACCAGGTGATGGCCAGTGCCCCGCAGGTCGTGGACCCGGTGGTGGACACGGTCGCCGAGACCACTGAGACGGTCTCGAAGGACGGCACGGTCGGCAAGCTGGCGGGCCAGGCAACCGGTGCGGCGGAGGGTGCCGCACCGCTGCTCGGTGGAGTTCCCCTCGGCGGCTGACCGCCGCGGCACGACCGTTCCCCCTGGTTCCTTCACCGATCCGCATCACTCCCCAGAAGGGCTCCATCATGTTCAAGAAGATCATGGCCTCGGCCGCTGTCGCCGCCTCGGTCGTCGGCGCCTCCGCCGCTGCCGCCCCGTCCGCCATGGCCATCGCCAATGACGGCGGCACCACCACGGTCAATGGCAACGGTGCTTCGCAGGCCTACGGCAACTCCGAGACCCACGGTGACTGGAGCCCGCAGTTCGCGCTCGTCCAGGGTTCGCTCAACAAGCCCTGCATCGCTCTGCCGGCCAAGGCGAACCTCGGTTCGCTCGTCGGTCTCGTGCCGATCGCGGTCCAGGACATCAATGTCCTGTCCTCCCCGCAGAACCAGCAGTGCACCGAGAACTCCACCCAGGCCAAGGGTGACGAGGCCCTGTCGCACATCCTGAACGACATCCCGATCCTCTCCGGCAACGGCGCCGGCAACAACTGAGACCGGGTAGCTCCGCTCCGCACCGCCTGACCCGCGTGGGGCCAGTCCATCCGTACGGCGACCGTTCTTCGCCGGACCGGCCGGACTGGCCCTTCGACGTGTGCCGGTGCCGCCGGTCGGGGCATCCCGTTGGACCGGATGCCGTAGCCCCGGCTGACGATCCGTGCCGGGCCGGGTAGGGCCTCCGTATGGATCCGTACGACAGTCAGACCTCGCAGAGCGGAGAGCGGTGGCCCGCGCCGAGCGGCACACCGATCTACGACCGGCTCGTCGCCGAGTGGCGGGCGGCCGGAGGCAGTCACCCCCTCGCAGAACCGCCCCCGCCCCCCGCCCCCCGCCACGGCGCCGGTTTCGTGCCGGCGGCGCGCACTTCGGACGAGGTCCCTGGCTCTGAGGCCCGTGGGAACTGAGCAGTGGCGTCGACCTTGCGCCGTAACGAACCCATTTGAGTGGTACTGCGCAACCGATCAGGGGTGGGGGCAGTTGATCAGTACGTTCCACAACGGGACGCTCCGAAAGGTGAAGTTGATGAAGAAGATGATGGCCGGCGCTGCAGTGGCCGTGTCCCTGCTCGGTCTGTCCGCGGCCGCGGCTCCCACGGCCATGGCGATCGGCAACGACGGTGGCACCACCACGGTCAACGGCAACGGTGCCGAGTCGGAGGTCGGCAACGCCACGACCAAGGGCGACTGGAGCCCGCAGAACCAGCTCGTTCAGGGCACCCTGAACAAGCTCTGCGTCGGTCTGCCGCTCAAGGCCAACGTCGGTTCGCTCGTCGGCGTCGTGCCGATCGCGGTCCAGGACATCAACGTCCTGTCCAACCCGCAGAACCAGCAGTGCGCCGACAACTCCACCCAGGCCAAGGGCGACGAGCCGCTGTCGCACATCCTGGACGACATCCCGGTCCTCTCGGGCAACGGTGTCGGCAACAACTGACCTACCGAGCGCGGGCGGTCCGGAGATCACACTCCGGGCCGCCCGTCCTCGTTTCGCCGTACGGCGGTACGCGCGCACGGCCGCACGGGCGAGGCCCACCACTCCACGGGGGTGGTGGGCCTCGTCGTGTGTGCGGGGCGGCGGGGTTGCCGCTCAGCCCAGGGTGCGGACCGGGAGCAGACAGTGAGCGGCGGTGCGGACGACCTCCTCGTCGGTGGCGAAGGCCCGCAGCTGGTCCTCGCTGACCGGTTGTCCGGGAAGGGCTTCCGGCCACGGGATGGTGGCGAACATTCCATACACCTGACCCTGCGCCTGGGCGGCGGCCAGCCACTCCGCGGGGGCGGGGTACTGCGCCGTGAGGTGAGGCAGTGTCAGGACGGCCCGCCCTGCCTGGACGAGGAGCTTCGCCTGGATGCCCGGGGTCTCGGCCGCGTCCTGGATCGGGCCGCCGACGTGGAGGCCCGCGCGCTCCAGCGCGGCGCGCATGGCATCGCGGCCGACTTCCGGGCCGTCCTGCCCGTCGCCCAGCGAATAGGCGAGGAGGAAGGCGGTGTCCTGGTCGGCGTCGGGCTGCCGGCCGCTCCAGCCGATCAGGATCTGCGTGCCCAACTGGGCTTGTGTGAACGTGCCGGTGGAGGCCTGGGGTGTGGTCATGCTCGGCACCCTAACGGTCACGGACCGGGTGCTATGCATGCGTATCACTCGATCGAGGGAGATCTATGGGTAACTCCGGCGAACACCCCGGTGCGGCCGTTCCACGGATGCCTCCATCGGAGGTGCGCGGAAAAGCTGTTGACGCCGCTCCCGGGGGCCGGGCTAATGTGACCACTGTCCGCACGCCGCAGTGACGCGTGCGGCGCGGAACCCTGAGGAACCAGGAGGTGAGGACATTGATGACTGTCGTTGCGATGGGCACTGCCCACAACCGGAAGAGCATCGTCCTCATCCCCGTGGCCACCGGCTGAACCACTTCACTCATTTTCCCGCGCCGAGCGCGCGTGCCGGGGCCACCCTGTGAAGGGTTTCCCTTGTCTTTCTCTTCTCTCTCCGCTCCCTCCCCCTCGCACCCGCTGGCTCCGTACGGCTGGGACGAGGACTGGGCGGCTGCTTTCTCCCCGTACGCCGAGCAGGGGTTCGTGCCGGGGCGGGTCGTGCGGGTGGACCGCGGTCAGTGCGACGTGATCACCGCTGACGGCCCCGTACGCGCCGACACCGCGTTCGTGGTGCCCCGTGACCCGATGCGGATCGTCTGCACCGGCGACTGGGTGGCGCTCGACCCGGACGGCGACCCGCTGTTCGTCCGTACGCTGCTGCCCCGCCGCACCGCTTTCGTCCGCTCCAGCTCCTCGGAACGGTCCGAGGGCCAGGTGCTCGCCACCAACATCGACCACATCGCCATCTGTGTCTCGCTCGCCGTCGAGCTGGACCTCGGCCGCCTGGAGCGCTTCCTCACGCTCGCCCTGTCCAGCTCCAGCGGCGCCGCGCTGCTCGGCGACGGCCACGACACGGGCCACCGCCCGGAGCCGATCGTGCTGCTGACCAAGGCGGACCTGGTGCCCGACGCGGTCACCGTGTCCCACCTGGTCCAGGACATCGAGGCGATCGCCCCCGGTATCCAGGTGCTGCCCGTCAGCTCCACCACGGGCGAGGGGCTCGACGTTCTCGGGGCCGTCGTCTCCGGCGGCACGTGCGTGCTGCTCGGGATCTCCGGAGCGGGCAAGTCCACCCTGGCCAACACCCTGCTGGGCATGGACGTGATGGAGGTGCGGGCCGCCCGTGACGTCGACGGCAAGGGCCGGCACACCACCACGACCCGCAACCTCCTGCTCCTGCCGCACGGGGGTGTCCTCATCGACACCCCCGGCCTCCGCGGGGTCGGCCTCTTCGACGCCACGACCGGGGTCGGCGAGGTGTTCTCCGAGATCGAGGAGCTGGCCGGGCGGTGCCGGTTCCACGACTGCGCCCACAAGGCGGAGCCGGGGTGCGCCGTCCTCGGGGCACTGGCGGACGGAGTCCTGGCCGAGCGGCGGCTCGACAGCTACCGCAAGCTGATCCGCGAGAACCAGCGGATCGCCGCCAAGACCGATGCCCGGATGCGTGCCGAGATCCGCCGGGACTGGAAGCGCAAGGGCGCGGAGGGGCGCGCGGCCGTGCAGGCCAAGCGCGGCCGGGTGCGGTAGCCGGGGCGGCCCGGCTCGACGTCCGAATTCCGCGAGTGCGGCGGCCCCGGCTGCCGCACACTGGACGGTGTGATGGACGAACGGACCAGGTACGAGGCGGTGAGCAGCCGTGACGCACGGTTCGACGGCGCGTTCTTCTTCGCCGTCGTGACCACCGGCATCTACTGCCGGCCGAGCTGCCCCGCCGTCACCCCCAAACGCGCCAACGTGCGCTTCTACCCCACCGCCGCGGCGGCCCAGGCGGGTGGCTTCCGGGCCTGCCGCCGCTGCCGCCCGGACGCGGTGCCCGGCTCCGCCGAGTGGAACGTCCGCGCGGACGTCGTCGGCCGGGCCATGCGGCTGATCGGCGACGGCGTCGTGGACCGTGAAGGCGTCCCCGGGCTCGCCGGACGGCTCGGCTACAGCGCCCGGCAGGTCCAGCGCCAGCTCAACGCCGAGCTGGGCGCGGGGCCCGTCGCCCTCGCCCGGGCCCAGCGCTCCCACACTGCCCGGGTGCTCCTCCAGACCACCGGGCTGCCGGTCACCGACATCGCCTTCGCCGCCGGGTTCGCCAGTGTCCGGCAGTTCAACGACACCATCCGGCAGATCTACGCCCGCACCCCCAGCGCCCTGCGCACCGAGGCCGGTACGGGGCTCGGCGGCGGACGCCGCGAGGGGATGCGGGCCGGCATCCCGCTGCGGCTCGCCCATCGGGGCCCGTACGCCGCCGCCGCTCTGTTCGACCTGCTGGCCGCCGAGGCGGTCGTCCGGATCGAGGAGGTGGTGGGCCGGCCCGGTCACCGCACCTACCGGCGCACCCTCCGCCTGCCGTACGGGACGGGGCTCGTCGCGGTCGACGAGGCGTCGCCCGGCGGCCCCTGGCTGGAGGCCCGGATCCAGCTCACCGACCTGCGCGACCTGACCACCGCCGTCCAGCGGGTGCGCCGCCTGCTCGACCTGGACGCCGATCCGTACGCCGTGGACGAGGCGCTGGCCGCCGACCCCCGGCTCGCCCCGCTGGTCGCCGCCCGCCCCGGGCTGCGCTCGCCGGGCGCGGCCGACCCGGAGGAGGTCGCCGTACGGACCCTGGTGGGGCACGCGGACGCCGGGGACCTGGTCGAGCGGTACGGGAAGACGCTGGACGTGCCGTGCGGCGGGCTCACCCATGTGTTCCCGGAGCCGGACGCGCTCGCCGGTTCCGCCGAGGACCCGGCGCTCGCGGACCTGGCCACCGCGCTCGCCGACGGCCGGCTGCGGCTGGACGCCGGGGCCGACCGGGACGAGGCGGAACGGACGCTGCTGACGCTGCCCGGGATCGGCCGGCGCACCGCCGCCCTGATCCGGATGCGGGCACTCGGCGATCCCGACGTGGACCCGTACGGAACGCCGGGCGCACAGCGGTGGCGGCCCTGGCGGTCCTACGCCGTACGCCACCTGGAAACGGCGGGAGCGGCTGTCCCGGGCTGACTCCGGCCGACGGGTGCGCCCCGGTCAGGCCCAGAGCACCACGCCCAGCCAGGCCCCCGCCGCCAGCAGGCAGCAGAACAGCTCCACCAGCACCGCGTAGCCCGTCGCCCGCATCACCGAGCGCACCGAGGCCCAGCCCGCGCCGCGACTGCCGAGACGCAGCCGCTCCGCGCCGAAGATGGCCCCCACGTACCCGAGGATCCCGCCCACCACGGGCACCACGAAGAAGCCCACGATCCCCGCGACCCCGCCGATCATCAAGGTCCGGTGGGGCGCCCCCGACTCACCCGGGCGACGCGGCGGCAGCAGCGGTTTGAGGGCCTGGTTCAGCAGCATCAGCGCCGTCGCGCCGATCAGGACACCCCAGGCGGCCGGCGTCACGTCCGTCAGCGCCCACCACAGCACCGCCGCCCAGACGATCGCCTGACCCGGCACGCCCGGCACCAGCACCCCGACCAGACCCAGCAGCATGACCAGGCCCACGGCGACGAGCAGCCACACACTCATCTGACCAGCCTGCCGGAGAGTGGCCCGCTCCGCCCGTCAGGGCATCCCGGCCACCCGCGGCGACCTGCGCCGATGCCACCTCAGGCCGATTCGGTACGGGCCACCCAGCCACGCTCGTACGCGTGCCAGCCCAGCTGGAGCCGCGTCGAGACCCCGGTCAGCTCCATCAGGCCCTTGACCCGGCGCTGCACGGTCCGCAGCCCCAGATCCAGCTGCTTGGCCACACTGGCATCCGTCAGCCCCGCCAGCAGCAGCGAGAGGATCTCCAGGTCCGTCGGGTCCGGCCCGGCCCCGTCCTCGCGCACCCCGCCGCCGCCCTCGCCCAGCCGCAACGGCATCGCCTCCCGCCACACCGCCTCGAAGAGGCCCATCAGTGACTCCAGCAGACCGCTGGCGTGCACGACCAGGGCGGCGGGCTCCTCGCCGCGGCCGGTCAGCGGGACCATCGCGAGGCTTCCGTCGGCGATCACCAGCTTCGTCGGCACCCGGTCCACCACCCGGCACTGCTCGTCCCGGCTCAGCGCCGCCGACAGCTCCAGGATCCCGAACGGCATCGACAGCACCTCGCGCTCCACCACCACCCGGTAACTCACCCCGCGCGAGGTGGCCCGCTCCTCCGACTCGTTCTCCATCCCGGTCACCGCGATCGGCTTCCCCGTCACCAGGGCGCAGACCTCGGACGCCGCCCCCAGCTGCAGCTGGTGGAAGCGCTGCGCGACGGCGCTCGCCCCCGTCACCACCTCCACCAGGTCGTGCACCGCCGGTTCGCTCGCCTCGGCCCGGTACTCCTCGGCGAGCAGCGCGGACGCCAGCTCCGCCTGCTCCAGCTCGTGCCGCTGCTGGATCAGCAGCGCGCCCAGCGCCACCCCGGGCGGCGCGGCCACCCAGCGGCCCGGCCGGGCCGAGGACTGGGCGGCCAGACCGTGCTGCTCCAGACGTCGCAGTACGCGTTCGGCGTCCGCGTCGGACAGCGCCAGCCGGTGCGCGAGATCGGTGAGCTCCGCGGCTCCCGCCGCGACGAGCGCGCGGTACGCGGCTTCCTGTCTCTCGTCGAGACCTATGGCCCCCAGCATTCTCCGACCTCCCCGGATGTGGTGATCGCGCATCACGGCGCCCTCGCGGCGGGTCCCGGGTGGCGGGAAAGGGCCACGGCGTAAACCCGCCGCGCACATCATCCCCTGTACCCCTGGCCCCTCTGACACTGTGGCGCCACCGCAGCACCAACAACCTCTGAGATGCAGTCTCTTGGGCTGCTTTGATCCGGATTGACCTGGGGAGAGCGATGCGCCCGATATCGCGTACGGCACTCGGAGCGGCGACCGCCGCCGTGCTTGCCGTCACCGTCGTCGCACCGTCCGTGGCAGCGCCACCGGGCGGACGCGACGCACCGAGACCGATCACCGGCACTCCGGCCGCCGCCACGGCCACGAAGCCCGTCACGCTGACGCTCGTCACCGGCGACACCGTGCTGGTGACCACGGACGCCTCGGGCGCGTCCGCCGCCACCGTCCTGCCCCGCGAGGACGGCACCGTCCCCCTCGTCCAGACCCGGCAGTCCGGCGCGGACCTGTACGTATACCCCGAGTCCGCCGTCCCCGCGCTCGCCGCGGACACCGTGGACGAGGAACTGTTCAACGTCACCGGGCTCATCCGCCAGGGCCACGACGACAGCCGCACCGACTCCGTCCCGCTGATCGCCACCTACACCGGCGACACCGCCCGCCGCGCCCCTCTCACCCCGCGCGGGGCCGAGCGCGGAGCGGCCCTCGACGTCATCGGCGGAATCGCGCTGAAGGCCGACAAGAAGCGGGCCGCCGACTTCTGGGCCGACCTCACCGCCTCCCGCTCCAGGTCGGGCTCCGGTCTCAAGAAGCTCTGGCTCGACCGCAAGGTTCAGGCCAGTCTCGACAAGTCGACGAAACAGGTCGGCGCGGACCTCGCCCGGGCCGCCGGCTACGACGGCACCGGCGCCAAGGTCGCCGTCCTGGACACCGGGGCCGACGCCGAACACCCCGACCTCCAGGGCCGGGTCACCGCCTCGGAGAACTTCACCGACTCCGACAGCACCGACGACCGCCGGGGCCACGGCACCCACGTCGCGTCCACCGTCGGCGGCTCCGGCGCAGCGAGCGACGGGAAGAACAAGGGCGTGGCGCCCGGCGCCGACCTGATGGTCGGCAAGGTCCTCAACGACAGCGGATCCGGCGCCGCCTCCTGGATCATCGCGGGCATGCAGTGGGCCGTCGACAACAAGGCCGACGTCGTCTCCATGAGCCTCGGCAGCGCGGAACCCACCGACTGCACCGACCCGATGAGCCTGGCCGCCGAAGAGCTCGGCAAGAACAAGGACACCCTCTTCGTCGTCGCCGCCGGAAACCTCGGCCCGTCCCTGAACACCGTCTCATCACCCGGCTGCGCACCCGGTGTGCTCACCGTGGGAGCGGTCGACCGCGACGACTCCACGGCGAACTTCTCCAGCCGAGGCCCCGCGATCGGCTCGCACACCCTCAAGCCCGAGATCGCCGCGCCCGGCGTCGCCATCTCCGCCGCCGCTGCGGGCGGCCGGGGCTCACAGGCGTACCGGTCCATGTCCGGTACGTCGATGGCGACCCCGCATGTCGCGGGTGCCGCGGCCGTGGTGAAGCAGCGTCACCCCGAGTGGACCGCCCAGCAGATCAAGGCGGCCCTCGTCTCCTCGGCGCAGAGCGCCGTCCCCGGCGATGTGCGCGAGACCGGAGGAGGCCGTCTCGACGTCGACCGCGCGATCCGTACGCCCGTACTCGGCGCGCCCGCCGTGCAGGGCGGCACCTTCAACTGGCCGCAGGACAAGAGCGACCGCACCACGGTCGCCGTGCCCTACACCAACACGAGCGGCAAGCCGGTCGCGCTCTCGCTGAAGGTCGCGGGCGTCACCGGCAACGACGGCTCGGCCATCGGGTCCAAGGTCGCCCCGCTCGGCCGGAAGTCCGTCACCGTGCCGGCTGGGGAGACCATCGAGGTCCCCCCCGCTCTCGACCCCGACGCCCGGCTGACCGCCGCCCAGTACGGCGACGTCACCGGCCGCGTCCTCGCCAGGGCCTCCGGGGGAGTGACGGTCTCCACCCCGTTCTCCCTGTACGTCGCGCCGGAGACCGTCACCCTGCGCGTCAAGCTCGTCGACCGCACCGGCAAGCCCGCCGACGGCGCCTCCTCGGTCGACCTCATCGGCACCGACAACGCATCCGGCGAACGCCGCTTCAACGAGGGCGCCAACGACCAGACCTACCAGGTCCGGCCCGGCGCGTACTTCGTCTCCAGTTTCATCGCCTCGCCCGACACCGCTGGCGCGACGGGCCGACTCGTGGGCTCTCTCGGCTATCTGGCGCGCCCCCAGCTGAACGTCACCAAGGACACCACCCTCGTCCTGGACGCCCGCGAGGCGCACCGTCTGAAGGTGCGGACCGAGGACAAGGCCGCCGAGACACGCGGCGCGACCCTCGCGTTCGGGCGCTCCTGGGACGACACCTGGCTGCACTCCGGGTCCATCGCCGGCAATGAGCTGATCAAGGACTACCTGGTCGACGTCCAGGGCAAGGCGCGTGACGGGGACTTCGAGTTCGCCTCCTTCTGGCGTGCCTACGCCCCGCAGATCCAGAAGTTCTCCCTGGTCGGCGGCGCGGCCCTGCACCCCCGGCCCGCCACCACGGGCTCGGTCAACCTGGACGGCGTCGGCCGGGCCGAGGTCGTCGACGCCGGAGCGGGCAGCGCCGCTGAACTGGAGGCCGCCGGAGCGAAGGGCCGGATCGCCCTGGTGAAGGTCGGCGACGACTCCGCGGGCGTCCTGGCCCAGGCGCGGGCCGCGCGGGCAGCCGGGGCGACGGCACTCCTGGTGCACCGTCCCTCGGCCGGCGCCTGGAAGCCGTCCATCGGCTACGGGGCGGCGCCCCTTCCGGTTCTCGGACTGCGGGCGGACGAGGCCGCCGTGCTGCGGAAGGCCCTCGGCAAGGGGAGGGCGGAGGTCTCCTGGACGGCCACGGCCGTGAGCCCGTTCGTCTACAACCTGTCGTTCCCGGAGAAGGGGCGGATCACCTCGGACCGTACCTACAAGGTCCGTGACAGGAAGCTCGGCTCGGTCGTCTCCACTCATGAATCCATGGGCGTGGCCGCCGACTTCGTCGACACGCTGCTGGTCTCCCGCCCCTACGGCGCGAGCTTCGGCGCGTCCTCGCTCGCCGTGGTCGCCGCCCCCGGAAAACGCACCGAGTACTACACGGCGGGGGACACCGTCTGGCAGAAGATGCTCTCCTCCAGCTTCCCCTGGGGCGAGCTGATGACGGGCAGCGCCCGTACGTACAAAGCAGGTCGGGCCACGACGGAGGAGTGGTACCGGGGCCTGCTGGTCCCCGGCGCCCCGCGCGACGCCGAAGGTGTGGAACTGCTCGCCGGTGAGCGCCGGGACAATGTGATCGGCGTCGCCCCGGCGTTCATGACCGACTCCGAACACATCGGCCAGCAGAGTTCGTTCGGTGACATCGGCAACATGCGGCTCAAGCGTGGGGGTGAACTCGTCGGCCAGAGCGGCTATCCGTTCGGCGCCTTCGCCGTGCCCGCCGAGGACGCGGCGTACGAACTCACCATGATGACCACGAAGATCGGCTCGCCCGCCGAGGTCTGGAAGCGGTCCACACGGACGGAGACCACCTGGGCGTTCCGTTCCGAGCGGAAGCCGGATGTGGAGTCGCAGGGTCTCCCGCTGCTCTTCCCGCGCTACGACGTGCCGTCGGACGCGATGAAGACCCTGCCCGCGGAGAACGGCCAGATGATCGGGCTCGGCGCGACCGGGCACGCCGGATACACCCCCGGCAAGCTCACCGGTGCGAAGGTCTCCTTCAGCTACGACGACGGCGAGACCTGGCACACGGCCACCACCGCGCGGCAGAACGGCCGCTGGACCGCGACCGTCGGCCACGCGGACGCGACCGGGAAGTCCGTCACCCTGCGGACGGAACTGAGCGACGCGAACGGCAACTCCGTCGTCCAGACCGTCAACGACGCCTACGTCGTGCGCTGAAGCGGCCCGCCCGCCGGGCCGCCGAACCGGTGATCGGCTGAGCGTACGAACGGCTGGAACGCCGACATGCCGATCACTTCGACCGGTCCGCCGGGCGTCCTTCCCGTGGAGGGTGGGGCAGCCCGGCGGACCTGTTTACGGGCCACTTTTTCCTGATGTCCCGTTTTCGGGCCGCCTCCGCGGTGGACAATAAGGGCATGAGTCAACAGGGGGAGAAGCCCGCCGCCCACGAGGACGACTGGTGGCGCAAGCTGTACGACGAGACCGCGCCGGACACGGGTCCCAGCATTGCGGCCGACAGCCTCGACGACCGCTTCGACTCCGTGTCGAACACGGTGAGCAGGCCGGTGGACGGCCACCGGGACACCGTGTGCGAGACCGTCCGGGACCCGTACGCGGTGGCGTACGAGGACCCGTACGCGGACCGGTACGAGGAAGCGGACGCCGACCAAGCCGACCACTACGAGGTCCCGTACGCGACGGATGCGTACCGGCCGCCGGAGCCGAGCCGGCCCGTGGTGGCACAGCGGGAACCGGACCGGGTCCCGGATCCGGTCCCGGACGCGGACACCGCAGTGGTCCCGGGACCGGCGGCAGCCCCGGACCCAGGTCCGGACGCGGCAGCGGACCTGGCCCAGACGGCGGCTCCGGTCCCGGTCCCGGCCCCGGCGGCGGACGCGGATCCGGTCCCGGCGGCGGGCCTGGGCTCGGCGGCGGACCTGGGCTCGGC
>NZ_NEUE01000117.1 GCF_002910905.1 Streptomyces sp. SM11
TGAACCGCCCCGTGTCGAATAGAGACTCGATTTCATGAAAGGATCGAGTCATGGCACGACCTTCCCGTTATCCGCTTGAGCTCCGCCGTCGTGCGGTGCGCATGGCCGCCGAGGTGCGCGGCGACTACCCGACCGAGACGGCCGCCCTGCAGGCGGTCGCGGAGAAGCTCGGTATCGGCTCCCGCGAGACGCTGCGGAACTGGATCAAGCAGCACGAGATCGACGCGGGGACACGGCCGGGGACGACGACGGAGGAATCGGCCCAGCTCAAGGCGCTGAAGAAGGAGGTCGCCGAGCTGAAGCGGGCGAACGAGATCCTGAAGGCGGCGGCGAGTTTCTTCGCGGCCGAGCTCGACCGGCCACACACACGCTCGTAGCGTTCATCGACGAGCACCGGGACCGCTTCGGCGGGGTCGAGCCGATCTGCAGAACGCTCACCGAGCACGACTGCAAGATCGCCCCCTCCACCTACTACGCCCACCATAAACGCCTCGCCGAACCATCGGCGCGATCCGTGCGCGACACGGAACTCAAGGCCCTGATCCACGAGGTGTTCACCACCAACTACCGGGTTTACGGGGCCAGGAAGATCTGGCAGGAACTGAACCGACAGGGCCACGAGGTGGCCCGCTGCACTGTCGAACGCCTGATGCGCGACCTCGGCATCGCCGGCGCCGTCCGGGGCAAGAAGGTCATCACCACGCTCGTGGATCCGGCCGCCGAGCGGGCCCCGGACCTGGTGGACCGCGACTTCGTCGCGACCGCTCCGAACCGCTGCTGGGTCGCCGACTTCACCCACATCGCCACCTGGGCCGGCGTCGTCTACGTCGCCTTCGTCGTGGACACCTTCTCCCGCCGCATCGTCGGCTGGTCCGCCGCGACATCGAAGGAAACCAGGCTCGTCCTGGACGCACTGGAGATGGCACTGTGGCAGCGCGACCGCGATGA
>NZ_NEUE01000118.1 GCF_002910905.1 Streptomyces sp. SM11
TGAGTGACTCTGTCGGGAATCTTGAGGACGGGCAGCAAACGATCGTGGTGCTGCGCCAGGCTCGGTGGATCGTGCCGTCCGCGTTCTTCAGGAGCCCGTATTGTCCCTCCAGCCCTCTTCCGGAGCCAAGATCCCGCCGCTGACCGTGCGTGTCGCCCGGGCCAGCAACCCCCGGGGCACCACCGCGATGTGGATCCGTGACCGCCTCGACGGTCTGTGGAGCGATGAGGACTTCGCCGCCTGGTACCCGCGTGATGGCCGGCCCGGGCTCTCACCCGCGCAGCTGGCCACCGTCTGCGTGCTGCAGTACGCGATGAATCTCTCCGACCGCCAGGCCGCTGAGGCGGTGCGCTGCCGGATCGACTTCAAGTACGCCCTCGGGCTGGAGCTGGAGGACCCAGGCTTCCATCACAGTGTCCTGTCCGACTTCCGTGACCGACTGGCCGAAGGCGACCGTGCCGACCGGCTGCTGGGCCTGGCGCTCACCCGGATCCGGCGGGCCGGCCTACTCAAGGGGCGCGTCACGCAGCGCACCGACTCCACCCACGTCCTGTCCGCTGCCCGGGAGTTGACCCGTCTGGAGCTGGTGACCGAGGCGGTCCGCGCCGCGCTGGAGGAGGTGGCCCGCCAGGCGCCGGAGCTGCTGGATGACCTGGTCACGGCCGAGTGGGCGACGCGCTACGGGCGGCCGGTGCGCTTATGCTCCCAGCCCAGTCACCCCGTTGCCCGCCTCGAGCAGGCGGGCAACGACGCCCGCGAACTGCTGCACCATCTCGACACACACTTCCCCGGCGGCACCGTTTTGCCGCAGGCGAAGGTGCTCCGGGCGATTCTGGTGCAGCACTTCCTGGTGGACGCCAAGGGCCGGTTCCGGCCGCGCACGAAGCGCGACGGCCAGCCGCCCTCCCGAGTCCGGATCACCTCCCCGTACGAGACCGAGGCCCGCTGCACCATGCGCGGCGACACTCGCTGGAACGGCTACCTCGTACACGTGACCGAGACCTGCGATGACAAGCACGTCAACCTGATCACCGACGTGGCCACTGTCGTCTCCAGCGCGGACAGCCAAGCACTGCCCGGCATCCACGCCCGTCTCAGGAGGTTGCGTCTGCTGCCGGGGAAGCACCTGGTCGACGGCGGCTACACCTCCGTGGCCGGCATGGACTCCGCCGCCCGCCTCCACCGCGTCGACCTGATCGGACCGCTCGCGCCCAACACCAGCCCGCAACACCGAGCCCGGGACGGCTTCGGCAGGGACAACTTCATCATCGACTTCGACCGACGCGAGGTCACCTGCCCCAACGGACAGGTCAGCGGCAACTGGCAGGACCTCCCCGTGGCAGCGCCGACCAAGGTCACCGTCCGGTTCGACGCCCGCCAGTGCGGCCGCTGCCCCGAACAGGCTAAATGCACCCCAGGCCCCTTCCGCAGCCTCTACTTTCCCGCCCGCCACCTGCACGAACTCCAGGCCAAGAACCGCGCCGACCAGCAGGACACGGACTGGCGCCGGCTCTACGCGCGGCGCTCGGGGGCCGAGGGCACCATCGAGGAATTCGCGGACGGCCACCACGGCCGCCGGTGCCGCTACCGCGGACGGGCCAAGACCCACGTCCAACACATCCTGACCGCACTCGCGATCAACGTCGAGCGACTCAGCCTTCAGGAACCCGCCAACAGCCCCTACCGTCCCCGCCCTCCCACCGCGTTCCAGCAGTACCTCGACGCACGCGACCTGCCCCGACCCCTGTGGTGGCGGCAGGGAAAGTGACCCCCCGTCCTCAAGCTTCCCGACAGAGTCGCTCAGTGCTCGTGCTTCTGGCCCTCGCCGCCCGGAAGAGCACCGTTACGAACGGGCACCTCAGAGCGCTGCGCACCATCCTGACCTGGCTCGACCGCTGGCAGGAGGAGGCAGGCCGAGGACCAACCTGGCCGTACTGGATTACCCGGAGCGAGCTACGTACCGGTCGCCGCGCCGCGTCCAAGCTCCGGCGGCCGTCATGGTGTTACGGCACCGTCGGCCTCGCCCGCGCTCAGCAACTTGCCGCGCTCGCTACCAGCGACATCGAACGCCAGATCACGGCGGAAAGCGCGCTCGCCACCGCCCTCACCGACCCGGACCAGCTCGGCGCCACGACGGACCACGGCCTGTGCCACGGCTTCGCCGGCCTCACCCACATCGCCGTCCGCACGGCCGCAGACGCCCATCCTTCAACCGCCGGTCGACTCCGAGGCGCGATCCCGGGACTCTTGGCCGCTATCTGCTCGGTGGACAACGACCTCGAACGCGCGGCCACGGCACTTGTCAGCGGCACCGGAGCGGGGCCCGGCCTGCTCGATGGAGCCGCCGGAGTAGCCCTGGCTCTTCTCGCTGCCGATACCGCCGCACCGCCCCAGTCCGCCTGGGATTCCTGCCTGCTCATTGCTTGATTCACCGACCGAAGGACCTCGATGCCCCCTGACTGGCAGCAGCACAACATCACCTTCATCGACCGCGAGAGCGCCCGGCACGCCATCGACGAACGCCTCGGGCCCGCCCTGATCACAGCCGAGACCGAGGGGCAGCTCACCGGCTGGTGGTTCATGAACAAGCAGCCCTGGCCGCTGCGGTACCTCGCCGACGAGCCCTCCCCGATCATTGAGTCGCTGCTGAGCGATCTCGTGGGTGACGGGGCGGTCGTGTCATGGCTGCCCTCTCTCTACGAGCCCGAGTCCGAGGCATTTGGCGGCCCGGACGCTATGGACACGGCCCACGGACTGTTCCACAGCGACTCCCGCCACCTGCTCACCTACCAGCCGAGCCCGGACCACCTGGGGCGCAAGGAGACTGCGGTCCTGCTGGCGAGCGCCATGATGCGCGGCGCCGGACTCGACTGGTTCGAGCAGGGCGACGTATGGGCGAAGGTCTCGGCTCTTCGGCCGCCCACCGACCCAGCGCGCTCCGAACGAGCCGCTGAGTTGGTTCCGGCGATGCGGAAGCTCATGACCGCTGACGCCTACAGCCTCTGCAACCAGGGTGGTCCACTCCACGCGCACGAGGAGTGGGTGACCGCCTTCGAACGGGCCGGTGCCGCGCTCGCCGCGCTGGCCTGCCGCGGCGCCCTCACACGCGGCCTGCGAGCCGTCATAGCCCACCACATCATCTTCCACGCCAACCGCGCCGGTCTCATCAGGGACGACCAGAGCGCTCTGTCCAACATTGCACGAGAGGCAGTCATGGGAACGAGTGACCACACCGCGTCGCCGACCGAGTCGACGACCGACGCCGATAGCGTGAAAGGGGTGAACACCGACACGATCGCCACTCCGACGTCCGATGCCGCGCGCCTCCGTAACGCCCTGGTGGACCAGCTCCGCGCTGACGGAAGCGCCCGCACTCCCGGCGTGGAGACCGCGTTGCGGACCGTGCCCCGTCACGTGTTCGTGCCCGATGTGCCGCTCGAAGACGCATACGCCAACGCGCCGGTGCACATCAAGTACGACACCGACGGCAGCTCGATCTCCTGTGCCTCCCAGCCGGGCGTGGTCGCCCTCATGCTGGACCAGCTCGACGCCCAGCAAGGCGAGCGCGTCCTCGAACTTGGCGCAGGCACCGGTTACAACGCCGGTCTGCTCGCCCATCTGGTCGGTGAGAGCGGGCACGTCACCACGCTCGATGTCGACGACGACCTCGTAGAGGGCGCCCGCGCGCATCTCTCCGCCGCCGGAACCACCAACGTTGAGGCGGTCACCCGAGACGGGGCCCTCGGCTACGCGGAAGGTGCGCCGTACGACCGAATCATCGCCACCGTAGGCGCGCACGGCGTGCCGCACGCCTGGTTGCAGCAGCTTGCTCCCGGGGGCCGGCTTCTCGTTCCGCAGCGCCTCAAGGGCACGGTGTCCCGGTCCATCGCCTATGAGCAGCGCGATGGCCGGTGGATGTCCCTCGGTAGCGAGATGAACACCTTCATGCCGCTCAGGCGGGGCATCGCCGACGACGACCGCCGGGCGATCCCGCTCAGCACGGACGGAACCGTACGGCTCCAGGTCCCCGCCGGGCAGGCAATCGACGCCGAGGCCCTCGACGGCGTCCTGCACGAGCCGCGCACCGAGGAGTGGACGGGCATGACGGTCCGCGCCATGGAGTCGCCGGAGTGGATGGAACTGTTCCTCACCTGCGCTCTCCCCTCCGGCCTGATCCGGATGCTCTTCCCGCAAGCCGCCAAGGGCACTTTGCTCACCGAGGACCCCTACCCCTCCTCGACCGCAGCCGTCGACAAAGGCGCCGTCACCTACCTCGCACGGCGTCTGTCGGAGAAGAAGACCTCCGAGGGCGGCAAGCTGTGGGAGTTCGGGGTCATCGGCCACGGTCCCGGCAGCGATGAACTGGCCGCAAAGGTCGCTGCGGCCATCCGCGCGTGGGACCTGGAGTACCGGGGCCGTGAAGCCACGTTCGAGATCCAGCCTCTCGACGCCCCCGCGATCGAGCAGCGAGCCGGCCTCTTCGCGCTTGACACCCCGCTGAACCGCATCGTCGTCGACTGGAGTTGACACCCCACGCGTAGTGGGCGGTGGCCGCCGACGCGCAACCGGCGGCCACCGTGGCCTTATCCGTCTTCACACACACCTGGGGGAGTCCGTGGACCCGCACGGATCCACAGCTCAGCGCTTTCCGCTCGTCGCCCGATTCCGGCCCGCTTGCCTTCCCCTGCCGAAGCGCGTGCGCGCGCTCGTCGACCTGGCCGACACCGCGATGGCGGAGACCGATCAGGGGGTGGCGTCCTCCGTCTACAACCAGGCTGCGCTCATCGCCTCCGATCTCGACGTTCCCGACCTCGCACGCGAGATGTGCCACCAGCATGCCGCCGCCTACCTCCACGCCTGCCCCCTGCCCGGCATGACCGCGATCCGGGGGCTGGAGCCCGTCGTCAACCTCGCCCGCCTCCAGATCCGCGCCGGCCGCGCAGATGAGGGCCGTCGGCGACTGCTCGACCTGTATGGGGCCGTCGAGGTAGGCACGCCTGTTCGGTTCGAGGGCGTCACCGTGCCCGCGGACCTCACTGCGACCGACGAAGACCGCCACGAGGTTCGCGCGTGGCTGTGGCGCGTGCTCCTCGCCGACGGCACGCGCACTCTCACCACCGAGGGACGTTGGGCCGAGGCCCTGGCACACATCGAAGCTCACCATGGCGTCGGAAAACGGATGCTCGACGGGCGTCAGGTCGCTGTACTTGCCGCCCTCGTTGTGAGTGACACAGCAGGGGCCGCTGCTCTGCTCACTGAGACGATGCCCGGCGATCCGTGGGAGCGAGCCGTCACGGCCTGTCTGACCGCCCTGTCCCGGCGTGACGCCAGGCAGCCCGTCGACAGCCACCTGAGGGACCTGGCAGCCACCTGTCTTGAGCGGCAGGCCGAACCTGGGATAACCGTCTTCGACATCCGGCTCGGCCTTACCGTCCTCGACGCGATCGGCTCCGCCGAGGCGCCCGCTGCACACCGCATCGTCGAGGATCTCCACCGGAGGACAACGGACGCCGAAGACGGCTACGCGGCCCGCGAGAACCTGGCGCACCCTCTGTTCGTCGCGATCGCCACCGATCGGCAAGAACAGGATTGCCGCGCCCTGGTACGTGCCTGCGCCATCGGGGCAGGGACTATGCCGGACCAGCTGCAAGCAGAACTGACAGCGGCATTGAGCGCCAGCGACAGCGTGATCCGGGAAAGCCTTGCACGCCTTTCCGACCCGAACGCACTGCCTCTGTGAAGTGAGCCTGATGGACACTCAGATCCCGACAAGCCGTTCCTCCAGATCGTGGTGTGCGAGGCCAGCATTGCCACCGACGTCGGCAAGCTGATCACCGCACACGAATGGCACTGGGACGTCGAGTCATCGCGACCCCACAGGAACTCGGCTTCCTTGACGTGAAGGCGGTTGAGGCCCAGACCGGCCGGCCACCCCATCCGCTCGGCCTGGCGATCACTTGGAGAATCGCGTCCTACTCGGCCTGCGGTTGCGATCGCGGTCGCTCTGGCCAGCTTCAACACCGTCAACAAGTGGGCCGCCGGGATCTCCGACAATCTCGCGCTGGGCATCCTGTGCGAAGCACCCGCCATGGACATCCCGGTTGCCGTGCTGCCCTTCCTGAACTCGGCCCAGGCTGCCCACCCCGCGTACCGCCAGAGCCTGGCGCGGCTGCGCGAGATGGGCATCCTGATCGGCTCGTACGAGCCTCACCGGCCGAAGGCCGTCGGCGGGGCCGACCGCTACCCCTGGGAGGAAGTGCTGGAGCTCGTCGCTCCTGCGCTGTCCGCGCGGGCGTGATCAGCGCTGGTATCCGTCTCCTCTTCGCCGACCAGAAGAAGCGGGCCTACAACCGCAGCGTCTTCAACATGGGCGACTGGAAGCGTGCCCTGGCCGCCGCCGGCATGATCCCTCCCCGCCAGCGCGGCGCGCGTTACCTGCAGGCGGCGCGGGAAGACGGCATGCACGCCCTCCGGCACGCCTACGCCTCCGTGCTTCTGGACGCGGGCGAGAGCATCAAGGCACTCTCCGAGTACCTCGGCCACTCGGACCAGGGCTTCACGCTGCGGACGTACACCCACCTGCTGCCGTCCAGTGAGACCCGCACCCGAAGGCGATCGACGACGCCTTCACGGAAGCTGAGATCGAGGACGACGGCGATCCCGCTGCCGCCCGGGCCACATCAGTGCCCGAAGCGAAACCAATGTGCCCTCAATGTGCCCTGGCTGCCTGACGGCCCCTCTCAGGCACTAACGAGAGCGGGACCCGGAAGTCCCGACCGAACCCACCGAAACCCCAGTTCAGGGCCACACCAGGCAGTACGCCTGGTGCCCCGCGTCGTGCAGCCGGTGGGAGAAGTCCTGCCACTCGTGGAGCAGCTGGTAGACGTTGAAGGCGTCGCGCGGGCCGCCGCGGTCGGGGACCGTGGACCAGATGAAGGCCGCCGCGCCGACCGACTCCTCGCCGACGCCGCGCAGCGGGTCGACGACGGTCATCGGGAGTTTGACCACGGCGTAGTCGGGGTGGAGGACGACCAGTTCCAGCGGGGGGACCTTGTGCAGGGGTATGCCCTGGATTCCGGTCAGGACCATGGCGGCCACGGTCTCCGGCTTGATCTTGGTGAACATGCCGCCCATGCCCAGCTCGTCACCGCCGAGCTCCTCCGGGCGCATCGAGATGGGCACGCGGGCGGCGGTGGCGCCGTCCGGGGCGCCGAAGTACTTGTACGTCACCCCCATCCCGCCCCCGCTCCTGGTCCCGGGGGGCGGCGTGCTCTCCGCGCCCCGTCTCTGGGCGCGCTCGGCCCTGCGCCGGTGCCGCCCTCGCCGGGCAGGCTCGGGCCCCAGGTCGTCGGTCCCTTCGCCCACTCCGCCACCGCGATGCATATCTCATCCACCCGACTACTTCTTAGGAGACACAGCCCCCGCCGTGCAACCCGATCATCGTGTCAGTGACCTCCCCCACGGGCGTGCGGTGAAACACCTGTCCGCAAGACCGTCCGTGCCTCTGACACCATGGCATGTGTGAGCTTTCCCTGTGACGCCCCAGTTTCGCAGACGCGAGGGGGCTGACGCTCTTTCGTGATACGAGGGGAGCGCGCTCCCTGCTCACCGGTGGCCGAGATGGATAGGGATTTCCCGGCCCGGCCTCCCGATACCCGAATCGCAGATCAGGACCAAAGTGGCGTATTCATACGAAGCCCCAGTTTCGCAGTCGCTGTTCGACCGGGCGTCCGTCGTGACGCCCGGCGGCGTGAACTCTCCCGTGCGTGCCTTCCGGGCCGTGGGCGGTACGCCCCGGTTCATGGTGTCCGGCACCGGTCCGTACCTCACCGATGCCGACGGCCGTGAGTATGTCGACCTCGTGTGCTCGTGGGGGCCGATGATTCTCGGCCACTCTCACCCCGAGGTCATCGCCGCCGTCCATGAGACGGCGTCCCGGGGCACCTCCTTCGGTACGCCGGGTGAGGGCGAGGTCGCGCTCGCCGAGGAGATCGTGGCGCGGATCGAGCCCGTCGAGCAGGTGCGCCTGGTCTCCTCCGGCACCGAGGCGACCATGTCGGCGATCCGGCTGGCCCGCGGTTTCACGGGCCGGGCCAAGGTCGTGAAGTTCGCCGGCTGCTACCACGGGCACGTGGACGCGCTGCTCGCCGCCGCCGGGTCGGGCGTGGCCACCTTCGGGCTGCCCGACACCCCGGGGGTCACGGGCGCCACGGCCGGCGACACCGTCGTGCTGCCGTACAACGACCTGGACGCGGTGCGCGCCGCGTTCGCCGCGCACCCGGGCGAGATCGCCTGCGTGATCACCGAGGCCTCGCCCGGCAACATGGGCGTCGTCCCGCCGGCGGACGGCTTCAACGCCGGGCTCAAGGAGCTGTGCGCGGCGAACGGCGCCCTGTACATCTCCGACGAGGTCATGACGGGCTTCCGTACGTCGAAGGCCGGCTGGTACGGCGTCGACGGCGTCCGGCCCGACCTGATGACCTTCGGCAAGGTGATGGGCGGTGGCTTCCCCGCCGCGGCCTTCGGTGGTCGCCGCGACGTGATGGCGCACCTGGCCCCGGCCGGCCCGGTCTACCAGGCGGGCACGCTCTCCGGGAACCCGGTCGCCACCGCCGCCGGGCTCGCCCAGCTGCGACTGCTGGACGACGCGGCGTACGCGAAGATCGACGCGGTCTCCGCCGAGCTGCGCGGCCTGGTGGGCGGGGCACTCACCAAGGAGGGCGTCGCGCACACCGTGTCCGCCGCGAGCAACATGTTCTCGGTCTTCTTCACCGACGAGCCCGTCCGTGACTACGACGACGCCAAGAAGCAGGACGTCTTCCGCTTCACCGCGTTCTTCCACGCGATGCTGGAGCAGGGCGTCTACCTGCCGCCCTCGGCGTTCGAGTCCTGGTTCGTCTCCACGGCCCACGACGAGCGGGCGGTCGAGCGCATCGCCGCCGCCCTGCCCGCCGCCGCCCGCGCCGCATCGGAGGCCACCGCATGAGCGAGAACGCGAACCGCGAGAACGCGAACCGCGACGAGCAGCTGACCGTGGTGCACGTCGTCCGGCACGGCGAGGTGCACAACCCGGAGGGCGTGCTCTACGGGCGCCGCCCCGGCTACCACCTCTCCGACCTGGGCCGGACGATGGCCGACCGGGTGGCCGAGCACCTGGAGAAGCGCGACATCACGCATGTCGTCGCCTCCCCGCTGGAGCGCGCCCAGGAGACGGCCGCCCCTGTCGCCAAGGTGCACGGCCTGGACCTGGCCACCGACGCCCGGCTGATCGAGGCCGCCAACGTCTTCGAGGGCAAGACCTTCGGCGTCGGCGACGGCGCGCTGCGCAAGCCGGACAACTGGAAGCACCTCACCAACCCGTTCAAGCCGTCCTGGGGCGAGCCGTACATCGAGCAGGTCGTCCGGATGATGGGCGCGCTGGACGCCGCCCGGGACGCGGCGCGCGGACACGAGGCGGTCTGCGTCAGCCACCAGCTGCCGATCTGGATCCTGCGCTCCTTCGTGGAGCGCCGCCGCCTGTGGCACGACCCGCGCAAGCGGCAGTGCACGCTGGCCTCGCTGACCAGCTTCACCTACCGGGGCGACCGGATCGTCTCGGTAGGCTACTCGGAGCCGGCCCGGGACCTGGTGCCCGTGCACCTGCTGGCCGGGGCCAAGCCGGTGAAGGGGAAGCCGGGGCAGTCCAAGGCGTTCGGCGCGTAGCCGTAGCCGTAGCTGCGGACGCAGCCACCGAAAGACACGTGGGACACGACGGGACCGGTCGCCGGAGCAACGGCGGCCGGTCCCGTCCCCTGTGCCGCCGGTGCGGTACGGGAAGGCCTCGGGCCGTTGCGCCGGGGGTGATGTGGCAGGCCGTCAGATTCCGGGTGGGGCGACGTCCAGCCGGGCTCGGCCGGCGGACGGTCTCCGCGCCCGTGCATGAGTTCGACGGTCCAGGGAAGCCGACCCGGCGGCAGAACTGCGGAGGGCCGCTCCTGCGTCCCCATCAGGGGCGCCCGTAGGAGCGTACGAGCGCTGTACGGGCGTCGCATCATGATCGGTCGGGCTGCCCGAGAGGTAAAGCGTAAAGAAAGTCCCCAATTGCACGGAACCGACGTGTTACGCGGCTCATCTAACTCTTCAGCAGTTTGTATGTGCTTGAGATAAAACGACCGCAGATGGGGACGGTATGCGCGACATCAATCGAAGGGGTCTGCTCGGGGCAGGGCTCGGCGCCGCAGCCGCGATCGGACTCGCCGGCTGTGGCGCCTCGGACACCTCCGGCGACGGAGGGTCCGGCCAGGGCGGCCAGGGCGGCAAGGGCGACACCGGCGCCGGCGGCAACGGCGACGCCAGCGGCAACGGCAGCGGAAACGGTTCACCGAAGAACAAGGGCCGGCTGATCGGTGACGGCTCGACCGCCGACACCGGCAAGCAGCCGCACCAGCCGCCGTCGCCCGTTCCGCTCGAACCCGGCCAGAAGCCGCCGCAGTTCGTGATCTTTTCCTGGGACGGCGCGGGCGAGGTCGGCAACGGGCTCTTCCCGCGCTTTCTCGAACTCGCCAAGGAACACGACGCGGCGATGACGTTCTTCCTCTCCGGGATCTATCTGCTGCCCGAGTCGAAGAAATCCCTCTACCGTCCGCCGAACAACCCCCGTGGCGCATCCGACATCGGATATCTCACCGACGATCACGTCAAGGATACGCTGAAGTACGTACGCCAGGCATGGCTGGACGGCCATGAGATCGGCACCCACTTCAACGGGCATTTCTGTGCCGGCTCCGGATCCGTGGAGCGCTGGACGCCCACCCAATGGCACAGCGAGATCAATCAGGCTGTGTCGTTCGTCACAGAATGGCGGACCAATACCGGCTGGGAGAACGAGGACCCGCTCCCGTTCGACTATCGGAAGGAACTGATCGGCGGCCGGACCCCCTGCCTGCTCGGCCAGGACAATCTCCTGCCGACCGCGAGCAAACTGGGCTGGCGCTACGACGCCAGTTCGCCCGGCGGCCGTCAGGTCTGGCCCGTGAAGCGCGGCGGCGTCTGGGATCTGCCGCTACAGGCGATGCCGTTCCCCGGGCACTCCTTCGAGGTGCTCTCGATGGACTACAACATCCTCGCCAATCAGTCGAAGAATTCGACGAAGGGCATGCCCTCGCGTTATCCGGGCTGGCGTACCCAGGCGGCCGGGGCGTATCTCGCCGGTTTCCGGCGCGCGTACGAGTCGAATCGTGCGCCGTTCTACATCGGCAACCACTTCGAGGAGTGGAACGGCGGCATCTATATGGACGCCGTGGAAGAAGTGATCAAGAAGGTGGCGGACAAGGACGACGTGCGTCTCGTCTCCTTCCGGCAGTACGTCGACTGGCTCGACGTACAGGATCCCGCCGTGCTCGCCAAGCTCCGGACGCTGGACGTCGGTCAGGCGCCCGTCGGCGGCTGGAACTCCTTCTTTAAACAGGCTTGACAAGGGGCTTTACGGGCACCGAGGGGGGCGCGGGGAAGCCCGGAATCTGCCATGCGAAACTTTTCACATGAGCCTTGGCCGCGCGTCCCGACGCCGTTTCACCCTGCTCGCCGTCACCGCAGTAGCCGGTGCCCTGACGCTGTCCGCGTGCAGCGGCGGCAGCACGGCCGGGGGTGGCGGCAACACCAACTTCGTCACCGGCAGCGGGGGTGTCTCCACCGTCGCGAAGGGCGACCGGGTGGCGGCGCCGAAGCTCGACGGCGAGGGTCTGGACGGCAAGCCGCTCGACCTCGCCGACTACCGGGGCAAGGTCGTCGTGCTCAACGTCTGGGGCTCCTGGTGCGGCCCCTGCCGCCTGGAGGCGAAGTACTTCGCGAAGGTCTCCGAGGAGACGGCGGGCCAGGGCGTCCAGTTCGTCGGGATCAACACCCGCGACGCCCAGCGGGACGCAGCGATCAACTTCGAGAAGGACTACGGGGTCGAGTACCCGAGCTTCTACGACCCGATCGGCAAGCTCATCCTCCGCTTTCCCAAGGGCACCCTGAACCCGCAGGCCATCCCGTCCACCGTGGTCATCGACCGGGACGGGAAGATCGCGGCCCGCACGCTCCAGGCGCTCGACGCGGACGAACTGCACAAGATGATCGACCCGATCATCGCGGAGAAGTGATCCGGTGATCCCGCTCGCCGCCCACCACGAGACCGTCACGCTCGCCGCGTACAACGAGACCGTCATGAGCGGGACCCTCCTGGTGTCCCTGCCCATCGCCCTGCTGGCCGGTCTCATCTCGTTCTTCTCCCCGTGCGTGCTCCCCCTCGTGCCCGGCTACCTGAGCTACGTCACCGGGGTCAGCGGCACCGACCTCGCCGAGGCGCGCCGGGGCCGCGTCGTGACGGGCGCCGCACTCTTCGTGCTCGGCTTCACCGTCGTCTTCGTCTCGGGCGGAGCCCTCTTCGGCTACTTCGGCCGGGAGCTCCAGGTGCACGCCGAGCTGTTCAACAGAATCCTCGGCGTCCTGATGATCCTCATGGGCGTCTTCTTCATGGGACTCCTGCCGGGCGTGACGCAGCGCGAGTTCCGGTTCCACAAGCGGCCGGTGACCGGACTGGCCGGGGCGCCGCTGCTGGGCGCGCTCTTCGGGATCGGCTGGACGCCGTGCATCGGCCCGACGTTCGCCGCCGTGAGCACGCTCGCGTTCACCGAGGGCACCGCCGGACGCGGCGCGATACTGACCGTCGCGTACTGTCTCGGACTCGGTGTCCCGTTCGTCCTGGCCGCGGTCGCCTTCCGCAAGGCGCTCGGCGCGTTCGGCTGGGTCAAGCGGCACTACGCGTGGGTGATGCGGATTGGCGGCGGCATGATGATCGTGACCGGAATCCTGCTGCTGACCGGTGCGTGGGCCACGCTCATGCAGCACATGCAGAGCTGGTCCAGCGGCTTCGTTGTAGGGATCTGAGTCCAATGAGCAAGGCGAACAGCACGGAGACGCGGCAGCACGAGGACGAGCACGCGCGGGGCTCCGCCCACGGCGCGGCCGGCGACCGGCTCTCCACCGCCCCCCGCGAGGAGCGCCCCGACACCGGAGCGGGCGTCCCCGCGATGAGCGTGACCGGCTGGGTCCGCTGGTTCTGGCGGCAGCTCACCTCGATGCGGGTGGCGCTGATCCTGCTCTTCCTGCTCTCCCTGGGCGCGATCCCGGGGTCGCTGATCCCGCAGACCAGCGTCGACGACATGAAGGTGCAGGCCTTCAAGGACCAGCACCCCACCCTCACCCCGGTCTACGAGAAGCTCCAGCTCTTCGACGTCTACAGCTCGGTGTGGTTCTCCGCGATCTACATCCTGCTGTTCCTCTCGCTCATCGGCTGCATCGTGCCGCGCACCGGCCAGTTCGTCGGCCAGCTGCGCAGCCGCCCGCCGGGCGCGCCGAAGCGGCTGACCCGGCTGCCCGCGTACACCACCTGGCGCACCGACGCGGAGCCCGAGGCGGTCCGTGCGGCGGCTCTCGCCGTGCTGCGCAAGCGGCGCTTCCGGACGGACGAGGCAGGCGACGCGGTCGCCGCCGAGAAGGGCTACCTCCGCGAGGCCGGGAACCTGGTCTTCCACATCGCCCTGATCGTGATGCTGGTGGCCTTCGCCTCCGGGCAGCTCTTCAAGTCCGAGGGCGGCAAGCTGGTCGTCGAGGGCGACGGTTTCTCCAACACGCTCACCCAGTACGACGACTTCCGGTCGGGCTCGCTCTACGACTCCGACTCCCTGGCCCCGTTCAGCTTCGTGCTGGACGACTTCGTCGGTACGTACGAGAAGAGCGGCCCGCAGCGCGGCACCCCGCGCACCTTCGAGGCCCGGGTGACGTACACCGGGGGAGCCGAGGGCGCGGAGCGCAAGGGTGTCATCAAGGTCAACGAACCGCTCGTCGTGGACGGCACCAAGGTCTACCTGATCGCCCACGGCTACGCCCCCGTCGTCACCGTCCGGGACGGCAAGGGCAAGGTCGTCTCGCGGTCCGCCGTCCCGCTGCTGCCGATCGACAACAACATCACCTCGTCCGGCGCCATCAAGGTGATGGACGGCTACAAGGACAAGAAGGGCGTCAAGACCCAGCTGGGCTTCAAGGCGTTCTTCGTGCCGACGTTCGCCGGCCATGGCCAGGGCCAGATGTTCTCGCAGTTCCCCGGCCTGGACTTCCCCGTGCTGGCGCTCAGCGCCTACCACGGCTCGCTCGGCGTCGACTCCGGGCTCGCGCAGAACGTCTACCAGCTCGACACGTCCAAGATGAAGGAGTTCAAGGACAAGGACGGCGAGCTGCTCAAGAAGCTGCTGATGCCGGGCGAGAAGCTGGAACTGTCCGGCGGCGCCGGGTCGATCACCTTCGAGGGCGTCGAGGAGTGGGCCAGCTTCCAGATCTCACAGCAGCCGGGCAACGGCTGGGCGCTCGGTGGAGCCGTCGCCGCCATCGCCGGTCTCGCCGGATCGCTGTTCATCCAGCGCCGCCGGGTGTGGGTGCGGGCGGTCCGGGGCGCCGACGGCGTCACGGTCGTGGAGATGGCGGGCCTGGGCCGCAGCGAGTCCGCGAAGCTCCCCGAGGAACTGGGCGACCTCTCGGCCGCTCTCGTCACCACGGCGCCCGTCGCCCCCGCCGCCGCACCGGAGGAACCGGACGAGTCGGATGCGCCGGACGAGCCCGGCACCACCGATGCCACGAACGAGGCCGGGAGCCGGCCCGTACACCTTGCCGAAGCACCTGTCGAAGGGGCTGAGAAGTGAATCTCGCCGCCGCAACCAACGAGAGCCTGGCGAACACCAGCAATGTGCTGATCTATTCGTCGATGGCCGTCTACACCCTGGCCTTCTTCGCGCACATCGCGGAGTGGGTCCTCGGCAGCCGCAGCAAGGTCGGCCGCACGGCCGCCGCGCTGTCCGGAGCCGGAGCCGGAGCCGGAGCCGGAGCCGGTGCCTCCGCCGCCCCCCCGGTGGCGAAGGCGCAGTCCGGCGGCACCGCCGTGCTGGAGCGGCCCGAGGTCATCACCCGCGCCGCCGCCGGGACGCGTGACGTGCCCGACGGCCCGGGTGCGGCCGGCGGCACGTTCAAGGGCGACCTGTGGGGCCGGATCGCGGTCTCGCTGACCGTGGTCGCGTTCCTCGTCGAGGCGAGCGGCGTCGCCACCCGCGCCCTGTCCGTGCAGCGGGCCCCCTGGGCCAACATGTACGAGTTCTCCATCACCTTCTCCACGGTGGCGGTCGGCTCCTACCTGGTGCTGCTCGCGCTGAAGAAGAACGTCCGCTGGATCGGCCTCCCGCTGGTCACCACGGTCCTTCTGGACCTCGGCATCGCGGTCACGACGCTCTACACCGACAGCGACCAGCTGGTGCCCGCGCTGCACTCGTACTGGCTGTGGATCCACGTCTCGACCGCGATCATCTGCGGTGCCGTCTTCTACCTCGGCGCGGTCGGCACGGTCCTCTACCTCTTCCGCGACAGCTACGAGAACAAGCTCGTCTCCGGCGGTACGCCCGGCAAGTTCGCGGCCTCGGTCATGGAGCGGTTGCCCTCGGCGTCCACGCTGGACAAGTTCGCGTACCGGATCAACGCGGCCGTCTTCCCGCTGTGGACGTTCACGATCATCGCCGGCGCGATCTGGGCCGGCGACGCCTGGGGCCGGTACTGGGGCTGGGACCCCAAGGAGGTCTGGTCCTTCATCACCTGGGTCGCCTACGCCGCCTACCTGCACGCCCGCGCCACCGCCGGCTGGAAGGGCCGCAAGGCCGCCTACTTGGCGCTCGTCGCCTTCGCCTGCTGGCTGTTCAACTACTACGGCGTGAACATCTTCGTCTCCGGCCTGCACTCCTACGCGGGGGTCTGAGCCCGGACACGGATACGGCCCCCGTACGGATCGCGATGATCCGTACGGGGGCCGTATCCGTTCTCCGGTGAGGTCAGGTGGCGGGCGGGGCCGATTCGTCGGGGCCGGCGCTGCGCTCGCGGCGCTTGAGCTCCTCCTCGCGGCGGCGCAGGTCCGCCTCCCAGTCCTTCAGGGCCGAAGGGTCCTTCTCGTCCTTCTGCCCGTCCTGCGGGGCGTCGGCCTTCTCCGGCGCGTCCTCGCCGGCCGCGCCGTCCCTGCCGCCGTCCTTCTCGTCGCCCTTGAGCGACTTCAGGAAGTCGGGGTTGTCGTCCGGGGCCACCCACTGCGTACGCCTGCCCCGCTGCCACGAGGAGGGGGCGCCGCCGCCCGCCGCCGCACCGTGCCGTGCCTTGCCCGCCACGAGCCACACGATCGGGCCGGCGATCCAGAACAGCAGGATGATGAAGACCCAGGCGATCTTCGGCAGATGCTTGGTGTCCTCCTCCGAGGTGTTCAGGCAGTCGATGAACGCGTAGATCGTCAGAGCCAGCGGGACGATGAACATCAGGGCTCTCATGGTGCGTCCCCCAGTGGGCGGTGGCGGGGCTCGGTGTTCCCCCGGTGTCGCGGCCAGGGTACCGGCTCGGCGTGAAGGATCCGGGGCCCGGCGGCGGGGAGCCCCGGCGGGGCCGCGCGGGCGGGGATGACAAACTGGACCGCATGGCTTACGACGATCTTCGCTCCCTGCTCCGGGCTCTTGAGCGCGATGGTGATCTCAAGCGCGTCAAGGTCGAGGTAGACCCCCACCTGGAGGTCGGCGAGATCGTCGACCGGGTCAACAAGGCAGGCGGCCCCGCCCTGCTGTTCGAGAACGTCAAGGGCTCCTCGATGCCCCTGGCCATGAACGTCTTCGGCACCGACCGGCGCCTGCTCAAGGCGCTCGGGCTGAAGTCGTACAGCGACATCAGCGACAAGATCGGCGGGCTCCTCAAGCCGGAGCTGCCGCAGGGCTTCGTCGGGGTGCGGGAGGCCTTCGGGAAGCTCGGCTCGATGGTGCACGTGCCGCCGAAGAAGGTGAAGTCAGGCGACGCGCCCGTCCAGGAAGTCGTGCTGACCGGTGACGACGTCGATCTGGACCGGCTGCCCGCGCTGTTCACGTGGCCCGAGGACGGCGGCTCGTTCTTCAATCTGGGCCTCACGCACACCAAGCACCCCGAGAACGGTGTCCGGAACCTGGGTCTCTACCGGCTCCAGCGTCACGACAAGCGCACCATCGGGATGCACTGGCAGATCCACAAGGACAGCGCCAACCACTACCAGGTCGCCGCCCGGCGCGGTGAGCGGCTGCCCGTCGCCATCGCGTTCGGCTGCCCGCCCGCCGTGACGTACGCCTCTACCGCCCCGCTGCCCGGGGACATCGACGAGTACCTCTTCGCCGGGTTCATCCAGGGCAAGCGGATCGAGATGGTCGACTGCAAGACCGTGCCGCTCCAGGTCCCCGCGCAGGCGGAGGTCGTCATAGAGGGCTGGCTGGAGCCGGGCGAGATGCTCCCCGAGGGCCCGTTCGGGGACCACACAGGCTTCTACACCCCGCAGGAACCGTTCCCCGCACTGACCATCGACTGCGTCACGATGCGCAAGCGGCCGCTGCTCCAGTCCATCGTGGTGGGCCGCCCGCCGACCGAGGACGGGCCGCTGGGCCGGGCCACGGAGCGGTTCTTCCTGCCGCTGCTGAAGATCGTCGTGCCGGACATCGTGGACTACCACCTGCCGGAGTCGGGCGGCTTCCACAACTGTGCGATCGTCTCGATCGACAAGAAGTACCCGAAGCACGCCCAGAAGGTGATGAGCGCGATCTGGGGCGCGCACATGATGTCGCTGACCAAGCTGATCGTGGTGGTGGACGCGGACTGCGACGTCCACGATCTGCACGAGGTCGCCTGGCGGGCGCTCGGCAACACCGACTACGCCCGTGACCTCACGGTCACCGAGGGCCCGGTCGACCATCTGGACCACGCCTCGTACCAGCAGTTCTGGGGCGGCAAGGCAGGCATCGACGCCACCCGGAAGCTGCCCACGGAGGGCTACACCCGGGACGGGGGCTGGCCGGAGATGGTCGTCTCCGACCCGGAGACGGCGGCGAAGGTCGACCGCCGCTGGAAGGAGTACGGGCTGTGAGCAGCGCGGCGGAGGCGGCGGCGTCCGTACCCGGTTCCGCGCCCTCGGGCAGCAAGGTCAAGGCGTTCCTGCGGCTCGTGATGATCGAGCACTCGGTCTTCGCGCTGCCCTTCGCCTACATCGCCGCGCTGACCGCGATGTTCCTGCTGGACGGCACCATCCACTGGGGCACGCTGCTGCTCGTCACGCTGGCGATGGTGGGGCTGCGGACCTTCGCGATGGCCGCCAACCGGATCATCGACCGGGAGATCGACGCCCGGAACCCGCGCACCGCCGGCCGCGAGCTGGTGACCGGCGCGGTGTCGGTGAAGTCCGCGTGGACCGGCGCGCTCGTCGCCCTCGCCGTTTTCCTCGGCGCTGCCGCGCTGCTCAACCCGCTGTGCCTGGCGCTCGCGCCGCTGGCCGTCGTGCCGATGGTGGTCTACCCGTACGGCAAGCGGTTCACGAACTTCCCGCACGCCATCCTGGGCCTCGCGCAGGCCATCGGTCCGGTCGGCGCCTGGCTGGCGGTGACCGGCAGCTGGTCGTGGGACGCGGTGATCCTCGGGCTCGTCGTGGGCATCTGGATCGGCGGCTTCGACCTGATCTTCGCCTGCCAGGACGTCCAGGCGGACCGCGCCCACGGGGTGCTCTCCTTCCCGGCGCGCTTCGGGGTCCCGGCCTCGCTGTGGGGCGCGCGGGTGTGCCACGCGGTCACGACGGGGCTGCTGGTGTGGTTCGGGCTGGCCACGGACGCCGAGGTCTTCTACTGGATCGGCATGGTCATCGTCGCGGTGGCGTTCGTCTACGAGCACCGGGTGGTGCGGCCGCACGATCTGTCCCGGCTGAACCGGGCGTTCTTCTCGGTGAACGGATTCATCGGCATCGCGCTGTTCGCCTGTGCGCTGCTCGACCTGCTGGCACGGGGCCTGACCCCGTAGGAGCAGTCGGTGGGAGCCGGGGTCAGACCGTGACCAGGTTGTCCGGCGCGCGGCGCGGGCGGCGGAAGAAGAAGGCCGCCGCCACACCGCCGGCCAGCCCGAAGAGGTGGCCCTGCCAGCTGACGCCCGACTGGGTGGGCAGGACGCCCCACAGCAGCGAGCCGTAGACCACGGCGACGCCGATGCCTATGAGGACGTCCCAGGGGCGGCGGTCCACGAAGCCGCGGACCAGCAGATAGCCGAGCAGTCCGAAGACCACGCCGGACGCGCCGAGCGTCACCGTGTTCTCCGGGGCGGTCAGCCAGACACCGAGGCCGCTGACCAGGATGATCGTCACGACGACGGCGGCGAACCGGCGCAGCCCCGCGAAGGCCGCGATGAAGCCGAGGACCAGCAGCGGGACACTGTTGGAGGCCACGTGCTCCCAGCCGCTGTGCAGGAACGCGGCGGGCACCACGTCCCGCAGCTCCGCCATCTCGCGCGGGCTGATGCCGTAGGTGTCCAGGGCGTGGCCCGTGGCCGTGTCGATGCCTTCGAGGGCCCACAGGAGGGCCACCCAGGCCGCCATCAGGATTCCGGCGGTCAGGGCCCGCGCGCCGCCGGTGGCGCCGTTGTCCGTGGTGCGGTCGGTGGTCCAGTAGTCGCCCATGGTCTGCCCCTGCCCCCGGGTTGCCCGTCACTGGGTGAACGTGCGGGGCGCCTGCCCGGTTCCGGGTGCTGGGTGCGGGAGCGTGCCGGATAGGCTCGCAGTTGTGGAATCCAGGAATTCAGTGACTCAGCAGCAGCGGCGGCCTTGGATTGTCGGGGTGTCCGGCGCTTCGGGTACCCCGTTCGCGGCCGCCGTTCTGCGCGGGCTCCTGGCGGCCGGTGAGAGCGTGGATCTGGTGGTGAGCCGGGCCTCGCGGCTCACGCTGCTGGACGAGACCGGCATCGCGTTCCGGGACGGGCACTGGCGCGAGGATCTGCGGGCCTGGCTGGACCGTGGTGCCGACGGGAAGCCGGACGCGTTCGCGGTGGGGGCCGCGGAGCTGGAGCGCGTACGCCATTGGCCGGCCGGGGATCTGGCGGCCGGGCCGTCCTCCGGGTCGTACCCGGCGAAGGGGATGCTGATCGTGCCGGCCTCGACGGCCTGTGTGGCCGGAGTGGCCCTCGGTCTGTCGAAGGATCTGCTCCAGCGGGCCGCGAGTGTGACGCTCAAGGAGCGCCGCCTGCTCGTCGTCGCGGTGCGCGAGACCCCGCTGAGCGGCCAGACGCTGAAGCAGATGGTGGCCCTGGACGAGGCGGGCGCGGTCGTGCTGCCCGCCTCTCCGGCGTTCTACGCGGGTGCGACGCACATCCAGGACCTGGTGGATTTCGTCGCGGGGCGGGTGCTGGACGCGGCAGGCGTGCCGCACCTGCTGTACCGCCGCTGGGAAGGAGAGCTCGGTGGCCGCTCCCGCAACCCGGGAGATCGATAGGTCCTGGTCAGCGCTTCTTGTGCGCGCGGGGGGCGCGGGTCTTGTCGGCGCGGTGCGCGGCGGCGGGCTGGTGGGCACGCGAGCGGTTGGCCAGGTCCTGCAGCTCGCGCATCCGGGCGTAGGCCATCTCGATCGTGTACACGGTGAAGTTCACTCCTGAAGATTCGAAAGCGTTTCTTGGATGTTCTAGAAGATTTGCAGGGTGTGATCCCTGCATGCCTTAGATTCTACACGTAAACTCGCGGTACTGCTGAACAATGGAAGGTCTCAGTCATATGGACGCGGTGGACAGGCAGCTCATCCAGGCCCTCAGGGAGAACGGCAGGGCCTCGTACGCCGAGCTGGGACGGCTCGTGGGGCTCTCCGGGCCCAGCGTCACCGACCGCATCAACCGGCTGGAAACCGCCGGGGTCATCACCGGCTACCGCGCCACCGTCGACTCCGCGTCGCTCGGCCTCGGCGTGACCGCGCTGATCGGGATCTCGCTCTCGGACGCGGCCGACCACCAGGACGTGGCGGTCCGGCTGAAGGACCTCGCGGAGATCGAGGACTGCTGGTTCATCGCGGGCGACGACTCGTACATGCTCAAGGTCCGGGTCGGTGACGTGGACGGCCTGGAGAAGACGATTCGGCGCCTCAGCGGCACGAAGGGGGTCTCGCGGACCCGGACGACGATCGTGCTCTCCACCAAGTGGGAGAACCGGGTCGGAGAACTCCCGGAAGAGGCGTAGGCGCGGAGCGCCGTAAAGGGGGCCCCTCCCGCCCGAAGGGTGGGGGAGTACGGTTGGTCGGAGTCTGAATACACGGAGAAATGGGAGGCGGCCTAGTGGACGCGGGACTCAAGCGCGAGCTGGAGGAGAAGGTCCGGGCCGGCGAGCGGCTGACCCGCGAGGACGGGATCGCCCTCTACGAGTCCGACGACCTGGCGTGGCTGGGCGGGCTGGCGCACGAGGTGCGCATGCGCAAGAACGGCGACGTGGTGCACTTCAACGTCAACCGTCACCTCAACATGACCAACGTGTGCACCGCCTCGTGCGCGTACTGCTCGTTCCAGCGCAAGCCGGGCGAGAAGGACGCGTACACGATGCGCATCGAGGAGGCCGTCCGCCTCGCCAAGGCGATGGAGGGCGAGAACCTCACCGAGCTGCACATCGTCAACGGGCTCCACCCGACCCTCCCGTGGCGCTACTACCCGCGTTCGCTCAGCGCGCTGAAGGAAGCCCTGCCGGACGTCGCGCTGAAGGCGTTCACGGCGACGGAGATCCACCACTTCGAGACGATCTCCGGCCTCTCGGCCTCCGAGATCCTCGACGAGCTGATCGAGGCCGGTCTCGAATCGCTGACCGGCGGCGGCGCGGAGATCTTCGACTGGGAGGTCCGCCAGCACATCGTCGACCACCGCACCCACTGGGAGGACTGGTCGCGCATCCACCGCCTCGCGCACGAGAAGGGGCTCAAGACCCCCGCGACGATGCTGTACGGGCACATCGAGGAGCCCCGTCACCGCGTCGATCACGTACTGCGGCTGCGGGAGATGCAGGACGAGACCGGCGGCTTCCAGGTCTTCATCCCGCTGCGCTACCAGCACGACTTCGTGGACATGAAGGACGGCAAGGTCCGCAACAGGCTCCAGGCGCGCACCACGATGGCGACCGGCGCGGAGGCGCTGAAGACCTTCGCGGTCTCCCGGCTGCTCTTCGACAACGTGCCGCACGTCAAGGTGTTCTGGGTGATGCACGGCGTGCAGACCGCCCAGCTCGCGCTGCAGCACGGTGCGGACGACATGGACGGCTCGGTCGTCGAGTACAAGATCACGCACGACGCCGACGACTTCGGCACGCCGAACAAGCTCGGCCGTGAGGATCTGCTGGACCTGATCCGCGACGCCGGTTTCCGGCCGGTCGAACGGAACACCCGGTACGAGATCCTGCGCGAGTACCCGGGCCCGGAGGCGGGCCGGCGCGAGTCGCCGCAGCCGATGCGCGTCTGACGCGCACCCCGCCCGACCCGCTCCGAAGGAAAGCCCCGGCCGTTGCCCCGACCGGGGCTTTCCCGTGTTCGGGCCACCGGGCAGGGACGCTGGGCAGGGACGCCGGGTCGAGACGCCGGGCCGGGGCGTTCCTTCGGAGCGGGAACGACTTCCGGCCCGCCTTCCCGTGTTGCGGAAACGGGTTGAGCCGAGCGATGCGTAATGGCTAGTCTGCCTCTATGGCACTTACATTCGAGCTGGATCCCGACTTCACCCCCGCCCTGCGCGACGGCATCACCGCCCTCTGGGCCGATGTCACCAACGCGGGCGGCGCTGTCGGCTTCGTCCCGCCCGTCACGGCCGAGGAGGTCCGGCCCGATCTGCTCAAGCACCTGGTCGCCATTGAGCAGGGCCGCACCCGGCTGCTCGTCGGCCGCGACGAGGACGGCGTTGTCGCCGCCACCGCCTTCCTCACCCTCAACGAACACCGGCTGCTGCGGCACTGGCTGTGGCTCTACACCGTCATGGTCCACCCCCGGCACCAGGGCAAGGGGTACGGCCGCGACCTCATGGCCGCCACCGCCGACGCCGCCCGTTCCATCGAGGACATCGAGGCGATCCGCCTCACCTGCCGGGGCGGCACCGGCGCCGACCGCTTCTACGCCGCCTGCGGATACAAGGAGGTCGGCCGGGTGCCGGGCGGGATCCGGGTCGCACCCGGCGACGACCGGGACGACATCGTCATGCTGCTCCCGTTGGGCCCGACGGCCTCCTGACCGACAGGACGTCCTCCGGCCCGGCAACCCCCTGAACCGAGAGAATTCGGGCCATGCTTCACTGGACGGGCAGAAGCGTGTCGAGAGTCCATGGGAAGAGAGGGTCAGCCGTGTCCGCTGCCAAGCCGAGCGCCTTGATCCGTTACACGGCGTTGCGCCTGCTGATCTTCGTCGGCTGCTTCCTCGCCGCCGGTGTCGCCGTCCACTTCGGTCTGGTGCCCGCAGGGCTCGGGGGCTCCAACGTCGTCTGGGTGATCCTCCTCGGCCTCCTCCTCTCCGCCCCGCTCAGCTATGTGCTGCTGCGCAGGCAGCGCGACGAGATGTCCGAGCAGATCGTCTCCACCGTCGACCGCACCAAGGCGCGCCTCGACGCCAACCGCACCCGCGAGGACGCGGTCCAGTAGCGCCGGTGGTGCCACCTCGTCCAGCCGACGCGCCGGACGCGCCCGCAGGTGCCACGTAAGCTTCCTCACACGCGCACGCCGTGCGCACCCCTTCTCCGCCGGACCCCGGGCGGGAGCCGACCGGCTCCAGCACCGGGGTCCGCGGCGTTCCTCCGCTGTTCACCGGCGCCTCTCGCTGCTTTCCGGCCGTTCCTGCCCGGCGGGGCCCTGCGCGGAGGTCAAAGAAGGGCTTTGAGGTTCTCAAAGTTCAAGTGTTAACGTATTCGACGTGAAGACAGCTGTGCGCCTCCGTCATGCCGCGAGCATCCCGCTCGTGGCGCGCCTGCATGTCGATCTCTGCCGCTGTATGTCCGCGGTCTGTTGCCGCAAGATCTGATACGGCATCATGCAGCGGCGCCGCCCCTGACGCGGGCGCCGCGACCCCGTCCCCGTTCCACCGCACGACCGTACGGATGCCTCCGTGCGTTCCGATGCGTTCCCAGCTGGAGTGTGTCCGTGTCCGCGAATCCCGCGTCCGCCGCGCCCGAGGTCGAGCAGCCCACCGGCTCCGGCCCCGGCTTCCGTATACCCAAGGTCCCGTTCTGGGCCCAGATCGTCGCCGGTCTGGTCCTCGGCGTGCTGCTCGGCTGGCTGGCCCGCAGCCAGGACCTCGGCTGGCTCGTCACCACCCTCGACGAGATCGGCTCGCTCTTCGTCCAGCTGCTGAAGCTGGCCGTCGCACCGCTGGTCTTCTTCGCGATCCTCGTGTCGATCACCAACCTGCGCCAGGTCAACAACGCCGCCCGGCTCGCGACCCGCACCCTGCTCTGGTTCATGATCACCTCGCTGATCGCGGTCGGCATCGGCCTGACCATCGGCCTGCTCACCAACCCGGGCTCCGGCACCGGCCTCACGCCGAAGGACGGCAAGCTCTCCGACACCAAGGGCAGCTGGATCGACTTCCTGACCGGCATCGTCCCGGACAACGTGATCACACCGTTCACCGAGCTGAACGTGCTCCAGATCGTGTTCATGGCGGCCGTCGCCGGTATCGCCGCCCTCAAGCTCGGCGACAAGGCCAAGCCGATCCTCACCCTCAGCCAGTCGGTCCTGGAGCTGCTCCAGAAGGCCCTGTGGTGGGTCATCCGCCTCGCCCCGATCGGCACCGTCGGCCTCATCGGCTACGCCATCGCCGACTACGGCTGGGACCTCATCGGCAAGTACGCGACGTTCACCGCCGACGTCTACATCGGCTGCGCCCTGGTGATGTTCGGTGTCTACCCGCTGCTCCTGGCCACCGTCGCCAAGGTCAGCCCGCTCCAGTTCTTCAAGGGCGCCTGGCCCGCGATCCAGCTCGCCTTCGTCTCCCGCTCCTCGGTCGGCACCATGCCGGTCACCCAGCGGGTCACCGAGCGCCTCGGTGTTCCGAAGGAGTACGCCTCCTTCGCCGTCCCGTTCGGCGCGACCACGAAGATGGACGGCTGCGCCGCGATCTACCCGGCGCTGGCGGCGATCTTCATCGCGCAGATCTTCGACGTGCAGCTGGGCATCGGTGACTACCTCCTGATCGCCTTCGTCTCGGTGATCGGCTCGGCGGCCACCGCCGGTCTCACCGGCGCGACGGTCATGCTGACCCTCACCCTGTCCACGCTGGGGCTCCCCCTGGAGGGTGTCGGCCTGCTGATGGCCATCGACCCGATCCTGGACATGATGCGCACCGCCACCAACGTGGCCGGCCAGGCGCTGATCCCGGTGATCGTCTCGGCGCGGGAGAAGATCCTCGACCACGACGCGTACAACTCGGCCTCGTCCTCCCCGATCGACTCCTTCGGCCAGGACGACGTCCGCGAGGCGGAGCAGAAGGCGACCTTGCCGGTCCCCGCGTAGCCCCGCGGGCGGCACACGCCCCGCACGACCGAGCCCCCCGGCCCACGTTCGTAACGTGGGCCGGGGGCTCGGTCGTGTTCTCCGTACGGTCAGGGGCGCTGGAAGAGAACCTCGGGGTTGGCCGGGGTCGGGCCGTCCAGCAGCCGGGCCGGCCGGCCGCGCAGGCTCCGGTCGAAGAAGGCGGTCACGTAACTCCGGGTGATCGTGGTGGAACGGGTGGCGGAGAGCGGTGCGTCCGGGTCCACGAGGCCGAGCTGCTCCCCGATCTCCGGTGTGTCCGTGAACGTGAAGTGCCCGGAGTCCCGCACCGTCAGCCACCGCTTCCAGTCGTCCAGCCGGTCCCAGCCCTCGTCCCAGGACGTGTCGCCGGCGCCGGGGCGGTGGTCGGGGTCGGTCCCCAGCATCAGGAACGGCCGCCCGTCCAGGCCCCGGACGGGAGCCGGGTCGAAGAACGTGCCGTCCATATTGAGGCCCGCGTCCACCCGGCGGTCGGCGGCCATCGTGGAGGCGGCCGCGTTGCCCCCGATGGAGTGGCCCGCCATGCCCACCCGGTGCGGATCGATCGTCCGGGCGTGCCGCCATGCCGGACGCGGGCCCGTCAGCCGGTCCAGCAGGAACGAGAAGTCGGCGGCCCGCCCGGCGGAGACGGCGGCCAGGACCTTCCGCCGCCCGGCGTCGTCGGGCTGCTCGTCCACCGCGTCGCAGGCCGCACAGGTGAGGACCCGCCCGTCGGGCAGCTCCGTGCCGGTCGTCTCGTACGGGTGGTCCGCGGTCGCCACGACGTAACCCCGGCTCGCCAGTTCCTCCGCGAGCCCGGTCAGCGTGGCCCGCGGCGTGCCGAAGCCGGGGGAGAGCAGGACCAGCGGGAAGCGCCCCGGGGCCGGCCGGGCGGCCGTACGCGCGTGGGTCCGGGCGGCGCCGACCAGTCCGGGCCATTCCGGGTCGTCGAGCCCGCGTTGTGCGAGCATCAGCCGGGCCTCTTCCTCCGCCATGTACGGGGCCGGGGCACCGCCGCTGCCTGGGCGGGCCGGGTAGTGCAGCGACACCAGCAACCGGCGCGGCCCAGCGGCCGGTACCCAGGGGTCGGGGCGCGCGTGGTCGGTCAGGAACAGGGTGTCGCGGCCGGTGGCGTACGGGCCGGTGGGGCGGGGAAGCGTCAGCGCGGACGGTACGGCGAGGTCGCCGGGAGCGGGAGCAGCGGCGGTAGCGGCAGGGGATAAGGCGGCGGCCGGCGCCGGCGCCCGACCGGACGCCGTGGCGGGCGCGGCCGTTCCGCCCAGGGCTGCCAGAGTGGCCAGGGCGAGCACCGCGGCGGTCACGGCCGGTCTGTTACGAAGAAGGAGCGACATGCCCGCAAAGCTAGACGGGTGGCCGACCCGGCACATCGGACGCCAGGTGGAGCCGGTGTCGGACCGGGGGAGGACCCCTCCTCGTCCGCCGGTAGCAACAGGCCATCCTTCCCGCAGGTGATCGCTCCCTGCGACGCCGGGCCGCGCGCCGCCGTACTCTGGGCGGTGAGCAGGGCAGTGGGGGCGGGGAGGAAGCCGGACGTGGGTGCAGTGAAGAGCAAACGGATGCCGCGCGCCGTGCGCGAGCAGCAGATGATGGACGCGGCGGTGCGGACCTTCGGGCAGCGCGGCTACCGGGCCGCCTCGATGGACGAGATCGCGGAGCTGGCGGGCGTCTCCAAACCGTTGGTCTACCTGTACCTGAATTCCAAGGAAGAGCTGTTCTCCGCCTGCATCCGCCGTGAGGCGAAGGCCCTGCTGGAGGCGGTCCGGGCCGGGGCGGAGCCGGGGCTGCCCGCCGACGGCCAACTGTGGTCGGGGTTGCGGGCGTTCTTCGTCCACACCGCCGAGAACCCGGACGGCTGGTCGGTCCTGCACCGCCAGGCACGCTCGCACGGGGAGCCGTTCGTCAGCGAGGTCGGCTCCATGCGGGCCGAGATCGTCGCGTTCGTCACCAGCCTGATCGGGGCCGCCGCCCGCGAGGCCCACAGCGACCCCGCACTCGCGGACCGGGACGTGGCTGGCCTCGCCCAGGCCCTGGTGGGGGCCGCGGAGTCACTGGCGGGCTGGGCCAACGACACCCCGGACGTCTCGGCGAAGGAGGCCGCGGCGACCCTGATGAACTTCGCCTGGGCGGGCCTGGAGAACCTGATGCACGCCCGTCCCTGGACGCCTCCGGCCTGATCCGGACGACACCCCCTAGCCTCTCCGGCCCACCGACCCCACGAGGTGCACGCGCCCGTCGGCGCTCCGCAGTGCGAAGGCGTTCCCGGGGGCGTCGGCCGCGTACGTCACGGTGGCGGGCAGCAGGACGGGAGCCCTGAACTCGGCTCGTACGGAACGTATTCCGGCTGGATCGCCGGCCTCGGCGAGGCACCGGGCGACCGTCCACATGCCGTGCGCTATGGCCCGGGGGAAGCCGAACGGCCGGGCGGTCAGCGGGTGCAGGTGGATCGGGTTGCGGTCGCCTGAGACGGCTCCGTACCGCCGCCCGAGATCCCCGGGCAGCCGCCATTCGGCGACGGTGGGCAGGCCCTCGGCAGTCGGGGCGGACGACCGTGAAGGCGCTGCCCGGTCCGCCGTCGCCGGGGTCGCCGTCGCCTGCCGGTGCCGGGACAGATAGCCGCTGCGCGACTCCCACACCAGCTCCCCGCCCACCCGCGCCTCGGTCGTCATCGTGACCTCGGTGCCCCGTCGGTGCGGGGCCAACTCGGTTGCGTACGAGGTTAGTTCGAGCGGCTCGGTGGGCTGCACGGCCCGGTGCGGGGCGATCTCGATCCAGGTGTGGACGAGCCCGAGCACCGGCAGTGGGAACGTGCGGCCGGTCATCAGCCGCATGGTGAGCGGGAAGGCCAGGACATGCGGGTACGTGAGGGGAAGCGGACCGGCCTCCGCGAATCCGCAGATCCTGCCGTACGCGGCGAGGGGGCCGGGCGCCACGGGCCCGGACGGACGGGTGAGGCGGCCCGGGGGCAGTGTGGCGTCCGGTCGCCCGGCCCGCTTGAACGGTGCGGAGAGGGCCCCGCGCACGAGCGAGGCGCCGAGTGAGGTCATCGGTCTCACGCCCCCAGCAGGCTCTGGCCGCACACGCGCAGCACCTGACCGTTGACGGCGCCGGAGTCGGGCCCCGCGAACCAGGCGACGGCCTCGGCGACGTCGACCGGAAGGCCGCCCTGGGAAAGGGAGTTCATCCGGCGGCCCGCCTCGCGGATGAGGAACGGCACGGCGGCGGTCATCTTCGTCTCGATGAACCCGGGTGCCACCGCGTTGACCGTGACCCCGTGTACGGCGGCGGCGCGCGGGCCGAGCGAGCGGACGAGGCCGATGACGCCCGCCTTGCTGGCCGCGTAGTTGGTCTGGCCGTCGTTGCCCGCGATGCCCGCGATGGAGGCGGTGGCGACGATCCGGCCGCCCCGGTTGAGGGCGCCCGACGTCAGGAGCTCGTCGGTGGTGCGGAGCACGCTGTCCAGGTTGACCTCGATGACCTGGGCCCAGCGGTCGGCCGGCATGTTGGCGAGGCGGCGGTCGCGGGTGATGCCCGCGTTGTGGACGAGGACGTCGAGCCCGTCCGGTACGGCGGCGGCGATGCGGGCCGCGGCATCGGGTGCGGTGATGTCCAGCGGCAGTGCGGTGGCCCCGAGCCGGTCGGCGGTGCGCACCAGGTCGTCCTGGGCCCGGGGGACGTCCAGTGCGATCACGTGGGCCCCGTCGCGGGCCAGCACCGAGGCGACGGACGCGCCGATGCCCCGGGCCGCTCCGGTGACCAGGGCGGTGCGGCCGGTGAGGGGGGCGTCCCGGTCGGTCACCGATCCGGGCGCGGCGGTGGTCAGCTCGATCACCTGGCCGCTGACGTACGCGGACCGGGGGGAGAGGAGGAAGCGGAGGGTGGACTCGGCGGCCGCCGGCGTTCCGCCGTCCGGGATCCGCAGGAGCTGCGCGGTGGCGCCGCGCCCGATCTCCTTGCCCAGCGACCGGACGAAACCCTCCAACGCCTGCTGGGCGGCGGCCTGATGGTGGTCCTCGGAGGACGGCGGCGTGCCGAGGACGACGATCCGGCCACCGGGAGCCAGCGACCGTACGACGGGATGGAGGGCGGCGTGCACCTCGGCGAGGCCCCGGGCTGAGGTGACCGCCGTGGCGTCCAGGACGATTCCGGCGGGCCGGGCGGCCTGCGCGTCGGCCGTCGGCCCGGTCGTGGCCAGCACCTTCGCCAGCTCGTCCCGGATCGCCGAGGCCCCGGCGGTCAGATGCAGCAGCGGCCCGTCCAGGCTCGGGGTCCGAAGGGTCCAGCGGCGCAGCGGGGCGGGCTGCGGCAGACCGAGCCGCCGGGTGAGGAAACGGCCGGGTGCTGTGCCGGTGAGGTGGAGATAGCGATCGGCCATTGTCCTGACTCCCTGCTCGGTCGTAGATTTACTCTTGAGTAAGGTTACTCAAGAGTCAGGAGCTGGTCGAGATGAACAATCCCGGACCGACCGAGACGAGACGGTCACCGTGACGACGCCCCGCCCGTTGATTCCTCTCGCCCTGCCGCAGCCGCGCCGCGTCGCGGTCGTCGGCGGCAGCCGCACTCCGTTCGCCCGCTCCGACGGCCCGTACGCGACCGCCTCCAACCAGGACCTGCTGACGGCCGCGCTGGACGGTCTGGTGGAGCGGTACGGCCTGGCCGGCGACCGGGTCGGGATGTTCGTCGCGGGCGCGGTCCTCAAGCACAGCCGGGACTTCAACCTGGCGAGGGAGACGGTCCTCGGCTCCGCGCTCGACCCGCGCACCCCGGCGTACGACATCCAGCAGGCGTGCGGCACGGGCCTCCAGGCGGTGATAGCCGCCGCGAACACCATCGCGCTCGGGGCCGCCGACTCGGCGATCGCGGGCGGCTCCGACACCACCAGCGACGCCCCGCTCGGCGTCAACGACGAACTGCGCCGCATCCTGCTCGCCGCCCGCCGGGCGAAGACGACGGGCGCCCGCCTGGGGGCCCTGGCCGCCGTCCGCCCCCGCCACCTCGTCCCGGACATCCCGCGCAACGCCGAGCCGCGCACCGGCCTGTCGATGGGCGAGCACGCCGCCGTCACCGCGCGCCGCTGGGCGGTGAGCCGCGAGGACCAGGACCTGCTGGCCGCCACGAGCCACCAGCGCCTGGCCGCCGCGTACGAACGAGGCTTTCTCGACGACCTGGTGGTCCCCTCCCGGGGCCTGGAGCGCGACCAGAACCTGCGTCCGGGATCGACGGCCGCGAAACTGGCCGGGCTGAAGCCGGTGTTCGGGACGTCCGGCCCCGACCCCACCATGACGGCGGGCAATTCGACGCCACTGACGGACGGGGCGGCGACGGTCCTGCTGGCGACGGAGGAGTGGGCGCGGGAGCGGGGCCTGGAGCCGCTCGCGTACCTCTCCCTGTACGAGACGGCGGCGGTGGACCACGTGGACGGCGACGACGGCCTGCTCATGGCCCCGGCGTACGCGGTGCCGCGCCTGCTGGAGCGGGCCGGTCTCGGCATCGAGGACTTCGACCTGTACGAGATCCACGAGGCGTTCGCCTCCCAGGTGCTGGCGACCCTCGCGGCCTGGGAGAAGCAGGGCCTGGCCCCGGTGGACCGGACCCGCCTGAACGTGGCCGGGTCCTCCCTGGCCACCGGCCACCCCTTCGCCGCGACGGGCGCCCGGATCGTGGCGACGCTGGCGAAGCTCCTGGCGGAACGGGAGGGCCCGGGACGCGGCCTGGTCTCGATCTGCGCGGCGGGCGGCCAGGGGGTGACGGCGATCCTGGAACGCCCCTGACCCGCGTCCTTCTGTCGCCTCTTCCGCCTCTTCCGCCTCTTCTGCTTCTACTGCCGGACGGACGACCCGGCGAACCGACCCGCCCGACCCCCGAACCGAGGAGCCGCACGTGTCAACGCCCCCTTCATCCGCCACGACCGCCCCTGCCGCATCGCCGCCCGTCCTGGTCGAACCGACGAAGAAGCGCGGCCCCGACGGCGGGGTCCGGGAGGTCTCCGTACCGAAGTTCGCGCCGACCGTGGAGCGCGGCTCGCTGGCCGAGATCCCGTTCGACAACGCCAGGGAGGCCCCGGGCGACGCCGTCCTCAGCCGCAAGGACGCCGAGGGCGTCTGGCAGGACGTGACGGCGGCCGAGTTCGCCGCCGAGGTACTGGCGGTCGCCAAGGGCCTGATGGCGGAGGGGCTGCGGGCGGGGGACCGGGTCGCGATCATGGCCCGGACGACGTACGAGTGGACGCTGCTGGACTTCGCGTCCTGGGCGGCAGGGCTGGTGACGGTCCCCATATACCCCACCTCCTCCGCCTTCCAGACCCGCTGGATCCTCCAGAACTCGGGCGCGGTGGCGTGCGCGGTGGAGACGAAGGAACAGGGCCGGCTGATCAGCCGGGAGCGCAAGCAGCTCGGCGACCTGGCGCATCTGTGGCAGTTCGACACGGGGGCGATCGGCCAGCTCAAGTCCCTCGGCAAGGACATCCCGGACGCGGCGGTGGCCGCCCGCCGGGCCTCCCTGGAACCGGACACCCCCGCCACTCTGATCTACACCTCGGGCACCACGGGCCGCCCGAAGGGCTGTGTCCTGACCCACGGCAACTTCTTCGCCGAGGTCGACAACGCGATCGAGCTCCTCCACCCGGTCTTCAAGTCGGTCTCGAAGGACCCGGCCTCCACCCTGCTCTTCCTCCCCCTCTCGCATGTCTTCGGCCGCATGGTGGCGATCGGCTGCATGCGGGCGAGGGTCCGCCTGGGCCACGCCCCCTCCATCCGGACGGAGGACCTCCTCGCCGACCTGGCCGGCTTCCGCCCCACCTTCCTCCTGGCCATCCCGTACGTCCTGGAGAAGGTCTACAACACGGGCCGGGCGACGGCAGAGAAGATGGGCCGGGCCTCCTCGTTCGACCGTGCGGCCCGTATCGCCCAGCGCTACGGAAAGGCGGTCGAGGCCGCCGAACACGGCACCGGACCGGGCCCCGGTCTCGGCCTGCGCGCCGCCCGCGCCCTGTACGACCCGCTGGTCTACCGCCGTATCCGGGCGGCGCTCGGCGGGAGGGTCCGGTACGTGATCTGCGGCGGCTCCCCGCTGGGCCGCCGGCTCGCCGCGTTCTACGAGGGCGCGGGCATCGGCATCTTCGAGGGCTACGGCCTCACGGAGACCACCGCCGCCCACACGGTGACCCCGCCCCTCAAACCCCGCCTGGGCACCGTTGGCTGGCCGCTGCCCGGCACGTCGGTGCGCATCGCGGACGACGGCGAGGTGCTCCTGAAGGGCGGCCAGGTCTTCCGGGGGTACTGGGACGGCGAACGGGCGGAGGCGACCCCGGCGCTCCTGCCGGACGACTGGTTCCCCACGGGCGACCTGGGCGCGCTGGACGAGGACGGTTATCTGGCGATCACGGGCCGCAAGAAGGACATCATCATCACGTCGGGCGGCAAGAACGTCACCCCGGCCCCGCTGGAGGACTGGCTGCGCGCCCACCCCCTGGTCAGTCAGTGCATGGTCGTCGGCGACAACCGCTCGTTCATCACCGCCCTGATCACCCTGGAGCCGGACGGTCTGGAGCACTGGCGGCGGATGACCGGGAAACAGGACATCCCGATGCGGGACCTGGTCCACGACGAGGACCTGCTCACCTCGCTCCGGAAGGCGGTCGACGAGGCCAACCGCCTGGTCTCGCGGGCCGAGTCGATCCGTAAGTTCACGGTCCTGCCGGTCGACTTCACGGAGGAGAGCGGCCACCTGACGCCGTCGCTGAAGCTGAAGCGGGACGCGATCGCACGGGACTTCACGGGGGAGATCGAGGCGCTGTACCGGAAGTGAGGGGGCTCCGTCCCCGGTCGGCCGGTTCCCGATCGGCCGGGAACCGGGTCAGGCAGCCCGGAGCACGTCACAGGAGCAGTGGCGGAATTCCAGACCGAGTTCGCGGTCCACGGCCGCGCTCGAACGCGTGGCGGCGTCGGAGACCTTCTCCCAGGAGCCGTACTTCAGATAGAGCTGGTCCGCTGTCGGGCCGAGCGGGTTGCCGTACTTCTTCTGGTTGCGTGCCTCCAGTTCCGCGACCTGCTCCCGGGTCATGCCGGCGCGGACGACGTCCTTGGCGTCGTTGCGCATCTGGACCAGGGTGCGGGCGATGTCCTCCTCCGAGCGCCCTTCGGCGCGCATGGCGCACTCCGTGCGCTCCATGTCCTCAAGCAGGTCGTGATAGCGCATCCGCTGATCGCGGGCGACCTCGCGCTCCTGCGGCGTCTCGCTCCGGATCTGGCACACGACCGGTTCCGGACTGGTGCAGTCACCGTGGTCCGGGGCTGCCTGGGAGACGGGGGCGACGATGACCGAACCGCAATCGGCGGACGATGCGCACGGGTGCGCCGTGTGCTCGGCGGCAGAGGCGGACTGAAGGGGAAGGAAGACGACTTGGGCGACCAGCAGCGTGGGAACCACGCGGCGGGCCAGCGAACGCAGACGGTTCAGGGACATGCGCTCATCGTTCGGCACACCACGACGAGACCGGAGCATGGCGAGGCCGGAACGCCCCTGCGGGCGGCCGACTCCACTCCGCCGGGTGAAGCCGGCCGCGGGCAGGCGCTGCGGCGGGTGCCCTTCTCACAGGTCGTCGGGCAGCAACCGGAACGCCTTGTGCCCGGTCAGTGGCCGGACCATACGGAAGTGGCGGTCGGAGGTGAAGACGACCTCGGTACCGTACGCGGCGGCCAGCGCGACGTTCATCGCGTCCGCCAGCCCGGTGCCTTTGCCGCCGTCAGCGTCCAGGTATCCCTCCGCGACGGCGATCGCCGCGCTCAGGTGTGGGCCGACTGCGGGGATCTCGAACCTGCGGGTGGCTGCGTTGCGTTCGATGAACCGTGCTGCCGTCAGGGCCTTGTCGGCCCCGGCCTTCGTGGTGATCAGGTAGTCCAGCTCGGCCAGGACGAACGGGGAGATGATCAGGTGGCTGATGGCGCCCAGCGCCTTCTTGTGCGCCTCGTGGCCGGTGAGTCTCGGGTCGAGGAGCCGGTAGAGGGCGTTGGTGCCGGCGACGGCGACCAGGCTCACGATCCCATCCCCTGGAGCGTGTCTTCGATCTCCTCGTCGGTGAGATCAGGAAGGCTCAGGTCGGGGAGGTGTATGGCGCCCATGGGGTCGGTGGGGTAGGGAGGAACGTCATCGTCGGTGATGGGCACGACGCGCGCGACGGCGGTGCCGTTCTTGGTGACGGTGATGGTCTCGCCGCGTGCTGCCGCGGCGAGGATCTGTGAAGATCTCTGGTTGAACTCGCGGGCCGTGGTCTCCATGTACTACATGATACTACCTCTCCCGCCGGGGCAATGGTGACGCCCGCGACAACCGGTTGACGCCCATCTGGGGGCCTCGCTCCAGCCGTTCGCGCCCTTGGCGTCGTACGCATGCACGCCCTGGCCGTCTTCAAGGCGCTGGTGGCCCGGGTCGACGTGCCCTCCGGCGACGAGGAGCCTTCCGCCCGGCAGCTCGTCTCGGAAAGCTCGCCGTAGTCCTGATGAGTTCCGGGGAAAGCGCGGCTCGCCCGGACCCGGCCAGCGGGCCACTCCGGCAGGAAGAGGAGCCTCGGGTGTGAGCGGGTGGAGGAGCACCACGGATACGGGCTTTGAGCCGACCGAGTCGGTTCCCTCTCGGTACAGCAGCTTGGCGTCCTTGCTGAAAGTGATCACCGGCCCTCTGGCATCCGCTCTGGTCTCCCGGCCGTGATACGTCGCCATGGTGGCCGCGCGAGGTCCCGTGGCGCTCGCAGAATGGCTGGTCACGGGCGCAGGCTGTGCGGGACCCTGGGCGTATGCCTCGACGCCTGATGTTCGTGCAGTTGAAGACCGGTTTCAACACCGACCGCGGGCCCTCGTGGATCGCGTGGGTGAACTTCTCGAAGACCTGGAGCACCGCGAACTTTCACGGCAGGACACTGCGCCGGGCCGGGGGGATGTTCGGGGCGAACTTCTACGACGTGCGGACCGACGAGGAGTTCTGGATCTCCGGGCCGAAGAGGGACCGCACCGACACCCGTTACGGCCCCGCCAGCCCGGAGATCGAGCCGGAAGCCGTCGGGACCTATCACGCGTTCCTGGAGGGCGCGCCCCTGCCGGGCCGGGAGAACGGCTAGAGCGTGTTGCAGAAGGCTGTGGTGCGGTTATTTCTCCTGTATGGGTGGGGTATTGCGGGCTGAGACGGTGTGGGCGGAAACGTTCACCAGGCTGCGGAACCGTCTCCCTATCACTTCGCACGCATCGACCGCCTTCGCGCCGTGCTCGCGGCCGGTGCCGGGCGGTGGTCGGACGTCGCCGCGACGGTCGGCTACTACGGGCAGCCCCACGTGACGGCCGAGTTCCGCCCCTTCATGGGCGTCCCGCCGGCCGTGTTCACCGTGGGCGGCGTCCCGCAGTAACTCCTTGCACTGCCTGAGAGGGGGGATCGGCGTCTATGCAATGCTTGCCCCATGGACATGGGGCGTGAATCGCGTTGGGAGAAGGACGCGCTGACCGTTGAGATCGTGTTCGCAGTGGTGAGCGGAGTCCTGCTCGGACTGCTGGTATTCGGCGCCGTGGTCCTCCCGGCGTTGGTGTGGGATCTACCTCAGCAGGCGAATTCTGCCCTGCGGATGGCCGGTGGAGCCGTAGGACTGATCTGCGCTGCTTGGAGAATGGTCCGCGTGGTATGGCGCCACGACGCATACCGTCGAGCCGGTCGATGAACAGCTCCGAGCCGAAGGGCTGAGGCGGCCGGCCCCACGGCCCACTGTGAAGTCTTGGGGCTCCGTACGTGCCGGGATGCGCGGAGGCCGCCCGTCGGCTGGTCCAGGCCGACGCACGACATCTTCGACTGCCGTAGGACGAAAAGCGGTTCAGAACTGGAGTGCGCGAATCAGGCGTCGCGCGGTCCGGGCGTCGACCGAGCCCAGTTCCAGGATGTGCGACGCGTCCCCTCGTACGGATGCGGAGAGGACGCCGCCGCCTGTGGCCTGCGGGAAGACCTGGCCGAGCATGGTCCTCACGGCGTCGGTGTCCGGCTGCACGGTGGTCGGCGGCACCGCACCCAGAAGCCGGGCCAGCCGTGCCGCGTCCTCGACCTGGACGGGCCCCAGAGTGATGCGGCCCTGCCGGACCCGCAGCCCGGGGAGCTCGATCCGGTGTGCCGCGCGGATTTCCCGCAGGACACGGGCGGCCTTCAGCGTGCGCTCGGTCCCGGTACGGATGAGGCGGGCCAACTGCCGTGCGTCAACCGGGTCGAGAGGCGTGATGCGTACGAGGTCACCCACCTCCGCATCCGTGACTTCCGCGCGCAATCCTGCCTCGCTGAGCGCGGCTCGCGGTTCCGCCGAGGGCGACGGCGGTGCGGGCGTGGGTGTGTCGTTCATCCGTGGCTCCTGAGCGGCGGGTCGGTCGGTAACAGAGGGAGGACGGAGACCGGGTACGCCGTCCAACGCCAGGTCCTGTCGGGGGTGGGCAGCTCGTACGCGTAACCCTGGCCCCGCCGCGGGCTCTTCACGGCGGCCTCGGCACTCCGGTGGTCACCGAGACAGGACCAGGCCCGGTGAAAGGTGTCACGGTCGAGTCGCGGCGTCAGTCGTCGCACGGATGCGCGCATCCAGGCCACGGCCTGACCGGGCGCGGTGGTGACCAGGTCGTCCGGAGGCTCTGCGGGCGGCGCGGGGTCGACATCCGCGTGACACCAATAGGTGCGCGGCAGCGGCCTGTTCACGTGGCGGGCACGGGTGCCGTGGTGCGGATGTCGGCCCAGACGTCCTTGCCGTCCCGCCGCATCACCGTCCCGCACTGCGCCGCGAGCGCCGCGATCAGGAGCACCCCGCGCCCGCTCTCCTCGCTCCAGTCGGGGTCACGACGCTCGGGCGGCGCGGTGCCGGAGCCGCTGACGGTGACCCGGACGCCGTCCGGCCTGCGCCGCAGGGTGATGGTGCAGAGCGGCGACCCGGTGTGGTGCATGGCGTTGGTCAGCAGCTCGTGGGCGCAGAGCGTGGCGGCGTCGCTCAGGTCGCGCAGGTCCCAGAGTTCTAGGTGCGCGCTGACGATGCGGCGCATGATCGCGAGCGTCTCGGGGCGGGCGACGAGTTCCTGGCGGTGGTCGGGCAGGTCCAACTCGATGGTGGGGGTGATGGCCATCGGTTCCTCCAGAACGAAGTGAGTGCCGCGCACGCGGTCGACATTCCGTGATCGGGTGGGCGCTGTTGGTTACGGGAGGATAGTGGTGTGCGAAGCATCTCTTAGGCAAGTATTTCTTCGCGGCTTCATCTGGGAGGGTGCAATATTCCGAAGTGTGTTGTGCCTGAGCGAACTTGGCCGCCAGGATGACGCCATGGCTCAGAGCGACATGCCCACGATGCGGAGCCGCCGACTCGGCGGTGAACTGCGACAGCTCCGATTGGACGCCGGTCTCAAGGTCCAGGACGCGGCGGAGGCCCTGGAGTGTGGGCAGCCGAAGATCAGCCAGATCGAGAACGGCAAGCGGGGCATTCGCCCGCTCGACCTGACGACCCTCCTCAACCTCTACGGAGTGGAGGACGAGCGGCAGCGGGCCAGCCTGAAGCGGCTGGCGAAGGAGATCCACAAGGTCGACTGGTGGAGCGGGCAGGGGCCGTTTCTCCACGATGTCCTGAAGGACTACCTGATGCTGGAGGCGGACTCGCAAGCGGTCCGCACGTTCGAACCGATGGTCATTCCGGGGTTGCTCCAGACCGAGGCGTACATGCGCCACCTGTACGCGGTGGCGTCACCGGCCGACCAAGTGGAATCCCTCGTCGATACCCGCATGAAGCGCAAGGAGTTGCTCGGCGACAAGCTCGGCTTCAGGCTCCGAGCCGTGATCGACGCCCCCGCACTACACCGCATCGGAGGTGGGCCGGACCTGATTGCCGGGCAGTTGGACCACCTGCTGGAGGCAGGTTCGTCGTCGAATGTCAGCATTCAGGTGCTGCCGCTGAATTCCGCCCTGCCGATGGAGCAGTACGCGCCGTTCACCGTCTTCGGGCTACAGGCCGATCCGCCGGTGGAAGTGGTGTGGTTGGAGCACATCACCGGTGGTACGTTGCTGGAGCAGCGCCCCGATGTGCAGGCGTATATCAAGGCGTGGGACGAATTGACCGCTGCCGCTCTGTCACCCACTGCATCCCGGCAGTACATTCGCGACCTCATCGAGAAAACGAGATCATGATCGAGGAATCGGCTCCCCGAGTTTCGGAGACCGAGCTTGAACGTGCACGCTGGCACAAGAGCACGTACAGCGGGTCGAACAACGGCTGCGTCGAGCACGCCCTTTTGGCCTCCGGCCGTCACGCGATCCGCGACACCAAGGACCGAACCCTCGGCGCGCACACTTTCGCCCCCGCCCAGTGGCAGGCCTTCATCGCCGCCGTACGGGACAGCCTTCTCTGAAAAGCGTTACCAGAGCGTAGAGGTGGACACAGCAGATGGCGCGATACGGCCTGCCCGACAGTGCCTGGGTGAAGTCTTCGTACGGCGGTGACAACGGCGGATCGTGCGTCGAGACCCAACCGACGCCGGGGCGGCTCTGGCAAGGTGCGTGCGGTGTCTGGACCTGTTCGGCCACTCGACGCGCACCTTGAGTCAAGTCCTCCTGGGAGTAACTTGGTTGACATGCCTGTGGTGGCGGGATGCGTGCCGGTCGCGGCTGTGGCCCCGGGCCGGGAGGCGCGGGGCCACAGCACATCCGCGGGAGCGGCTCAGTCCGCGGTCGACCGGGGTGGCGTCCCCGTCAGCGTGGCCAGGTACGCCCGGGCCGACAGTGCGGGCCGGGTGAGCGGAGCGGCCTGGCCGGCCCAGAGGGCGGCGAGGTCCGGGCGGCCCTGGGTGGCCGCCGCGACCCGGACCGGCTGCATGAGGAGGCTCTGGAGCGGGTACGCCGGCACGGCCCCCTCGTGCGCGGCCATCTCCCGTACGAACCGGTTCGGGATGCCCCGGGCCGGGCGGCCCGAGTAGAGCCGGGTGAGCACCGTCGAACGCGCCTCGGCGCTGTGCAGCGCCCGCTTGTGGACGGCCGGTGCGCCGGACTCCTCGGTGGCGAGGAATCCCGTACCCACCTGTACGGCGTCGGCCCCCAGTGCCAGCGCGGCGGCCACACCCCTGGCGTCGGCGATGCCGCCCGCCGCGACCACCGGAACCGAAACCGCGTCGGTGACCTGTGGAACCAGCGAGAACGTCCCCACCAGCGACTCCGCCACCGGCCGCAGGAACGCCCCGCGGTGCCCGCCCGCGTCGCTGCCCGAGGCGACGACCACATCGACGCCCGCTCGCTCCAGCGCCACGGCCTCGTCCACCGTGGTCGCCGTACCGATCAGCACGATGCCGCGCCGCCGTGCCTCCTCGATCACGCGTACGGGCGGTACGCCCATCACGAAGCTGATCACCGGTGGCGCCGCCGCGAGCAGGGCGTCGGCCTGGTCGTCGAAGGCGGGGTGCTCCACCGTGCCCGCGGCGTCGGAGTGCGACGGTGGCAGGGGGAGGCCCAGCTCATCGGCGTACGGGCGCAGCCGCTCGCCGTGAGCCGTCAGCTCGGCCGTTCGGAAGGAGGACCGCTCTCCCTCCTGCGGGACCCAGAGGTTCACTGCGAACGGTCGTTCCGTCGCGGCCCGTAGCTTCCCGACCACCTCTGTGATCGCGTCAGGGGCCATGATGTGCGCCCCGTACGAGCCGAGACCGCCCGCCTCGCTGACCGCCGCCGCCAGCGCCACGGTCGACAGTCCGCCGCCGAACGGCCCCTGGATGACCGGGTGCCGGAGCCCCAGCAGCTCTCCGAGCCGACCGGCGCTCATGCCGCGGCCAGATGCGAGGCGGCGGGATGTGCGGTGGCCTCCCGGCCGTGGGCGAAACGGAGTGCGGTGCGCGCCACCCGGCTGCCGAGGTGATGGGCCGTACGGAGGTCGGAGTCGCCGGGTGCCTCGTCGGGGCCGAGGTCGGAGGGGGACTGGGCCATGGCGCCGAGGAAACCTCCCAGGCGGTTGAGTTCGTCCGGGGTGCCGGTCGAGGTGTAGGCCCAGCCGGGCAGCAGTCCGAGGGAGATCCAGTGCATGCCGTGCTGCCCGGCCAGGACGGCCATGGAGAGCAGCGCGTTGTCCTTGTTCCCGTTGAGGCCGGCGGAGTTGGTGAAGCCGGCCGCGAGCTTGTCCTGCCAGCCGCGAGCCGCCCAGACCGTACTGCTGGCTTCGGCGAACTGCTGGAAGGCGGCGGAGGTGGCGCCCATGTAGGTCGGTGAGCCGAAGATGATCGCGTCGGCCGCCTCCAGGGCCGCCCAGAGGTCAGGGTCGAGCGTGGTCACGTCCCGTAGATCGGCCGCCGCCCCGGCCACCGAGTCGACGCCCGCCGCGACCGCCGCCGCCTGGCGGGCCGTGTGCCCGTAGCCGCTGTGGTAGGCGATGGCGATGGAGGCGGTGGGAGGCCGGATGTCATCGGGGGCGGCGGTGTCCGTGGACGCGGGCGCGGGGTGTCCGGGCATGAGGTCTCCAAGATCGACGGCGGGCTGGTCCCGCCACCGTGAACGACTCTAGACGACCGGTCAACTAAAAGCATCCGCAGACGCCTGCCTTCTTTAGTTGACCGGACGTATACTCGCTGCCATGGGACGTACCAGCACCGCGAAGGAACGACTGGTCGGCGCGGCGGAGGAGCTGATGCGCGGTCGCGGCTACGGTAGCCTCGGCGTCGCCGAGATCTGCGCCAGGGCGGATGTCAGGAAGGGCAGCTTCTACCATTTCTTCGCGTCCAAGCAGGCTTTGACGGTGGCGGTGGTCGACGGCTACTGGGAAGCTCAACGTGCTTGCTGGCGGGAGGAGTTGGACGGAGAAGGTCCCGCCCTGGAGCGGCTGGAACGGTTGCTGGCCGCGATGACAGGGGTCCAGTGGCGGACGAAGGAGCAGTCGGGGGCCGTCGAGGGCTGCATGCTGGGCAACCTCGCCCTGGAACTGAGCACCCAGGAACCGGACGTACGGGCCCGGCTGGAGGAGGTCTTCGACGAGCAGATCCGCCTCGTGGAGGGCGCGCTCGCCGACGCGGCGGCCGAGGGGGCCATTCCCGGCGGCCGCGCCACCACGCGGACGGCCCAGGCGGTCATCTCGCAGCTGGAGGGCCTGGTCCTCCTCGCCAAGCTCAAGAACGACCCGGCGGTCCTGGATGGGCTGTGGCCGCACACGTTGCTGCTGCTTCAGGCGGCGGCCCCGGCGTAGGGCACCGAACGCGGGGCCGGCCGCGCCCGGTGCATTGGGCGGCAGGGCAGGTCCGCCGGAGCGGCCCTGCGCCCCCACCCGGTCCTCCACCTGCGCCCTCGTCGGCTCGATGACCGCGTGCGAATCGCGTAGCCGGACCTGCTGCGCCCGGTCGGTCACGGGCATCCCGAACTGGTCGGCATCCGGCCGGCCGCGGCGCTCGTGCTCCCACCGGGCCTGCTCGGTCTCCTTCCTCAGATACCCCGGGCCGTACTGCCGGACGTCCGTCCCGATGACCGGCTCGCACCGGTCGGGGAGCTGACGCCGGACGTACGGCGGGAGTTTCCCGGCCGCGGCGGCGGACAGGCGTTATCGCAAGCAGACGGAGAGCGCGAAAAGGTGCGGTCGCTCTCCGGGGCTGCGCCTTTCCAGTGATCAACGCCACGGGAAGCCTTCCACGCCCCTTGTCTGATGACCTGTCAGGTATGACGATGGCGGCCGTCACCCGGGGCGGGGAACGCCCCGGGGCCGAAGGGGAAGGAGGCCGCCGTGCCGATACCGCCCAGCGGGCCGCTGTCGTACGGGATGCAGTTGCCGGTCCAGTCGCAGAGCGTCATCTACGCGGAACCCTGGGAGGCGGCGGCGACCTCCGCCGATCTCGTCCGCGTCGCCCGCGCCGCCGATCGCGGCGGCTTCGCCTACATCGCCGGCTGTGACCATGTCGCCATCCCGCGACGGCTCGCCGACGGCATGAGCACCGTCTGGTACGACCCCGTCGCCACTCTCTCGTTCCTCGCCGGGGTCACCGAGCGCGTCCTCCTGATGAGCCATGTCGCCGTCGTGGGACTGCGTCACCCGCTCGTCACCGCCAAGCAGTACGCCACCCTCGACCACCTCAGCGGCGGGCGGTTGATCCTCGGGGTCGGGGCCGGGCACGTACGGGAGGAGTTCGAGGCGGTCGGGGCGGACTTCGACGGGCGCGGCGCCGTCCTCGACGAGAGCATCGACGCGCTGCGGGCCGCGCTCGGGCCGGAGGAATACCCGGAGTTCGCGGGGGAGCGGTTCTCGTTCGGCGGGCTCGGGCAGCTGCCCCGGCCCGTCCAGGAGCGGGTGCCGGTCTGGGTGGGCGGCTCCTCGCCCGCCGCCACGCGCCGGGCCGCCGTACGCGGGGACGGGTGGCTGCCGCAGGGTGATTCCCGGGAACGGCTGCCCGCGCAGATCGCCAGGGTGCACGCCCTGCGGGAGGAGGCGGGTGTCGAAGCGCCGATCGTCATCGGCGCGATCACCGAACCGCTGTACGTCGGTGAGCCCGGGTGGTCCGTCGGGCGGCGGACGCTCGCCGGAAAGCCCGAGGCGCTCGCGGAGTCGCTGCGGGAGTACGCGGCGATCGGCGTGCACCAGATCCAGGTGCGTTTCCGCAGCCGGAGCGTGGACGAACTGACCGATCAGATGGCGGCGTTCGGTGCGGACGTGGCCCCTGGTCTCGACGGGTAGGGGAGAGCGTCATGGGCAAGCTGGACGGGCGGGTCGTCCTGGTCACCGGGGCGGCGCGCGGGCAGGGCGAACAGGAGGCGCGGCTCTTCGCGGCCGAGGGTGCGCGGGTCGTCGTCGCCGATGTGCTGGTCGAGCAAGGAGAGGCGCTGGCAGAGGAGTTGGGTCAGGACGTCGCCCGGTTCGTCCGGCTGGACGTGGGGAGCGAGGAGGAGTGGGCCGCCGCCGTCGCCGTGGCCAAGGAAGCCTTCGGGAAGATCGACGGGCTCGTCAGCAATGCGGGCATCCTGCGCTTCAACGAGCTGGTCAGCACCCCGCTGGAGGAGTTCCAGCAGGTGGTCCAGGTCAATCTGACGGGGGCGTTCCTCGGGATCCGGGCCGTCGCGCCGGAGATCGAGGCCGCGGGCGGCGGGACGATCGTCAACACGTCCTCGTACACCGGCCTGACCGGCATGCCGCTGGTCGGCGCGTACGCCGCGACCAAGCACGCGGTGCTGGGCCTCACCAAGGTCGCCGCCATGGAGCTGGCGGGGAAGGGCATCCGGGTCAACGCGGTCTGCCCGGGGGCCGTCGACACCGCGATGAGCAACCCGGCCCTGCTGGACGCGGGTGCCGACCTGGCGGCGTCGAGCGCCGCCCTGGACGCGTACTACCGCAAGCTCGTGCCGCTGGGGCGGATCGGCCGGCCGGAGGAGGTCGCCGCGCTGGTCCTGTTCCTGACCTCGGGGGACTCCTCGTACATCACCGGGCAGCCGTTCGTCATCGACGGGGGGTGGCTGGCCGGGGTCAGTCCCTTCTGACGCACGCCCGAGCACGTTGCCTGACGGGGCATCAGGTATTGACGGGCCGCAGCGGTGGTGGAACAGTCGGTCGCATCACGATCTGACGATGCGTCAGAGAACTCAGGAAACTTGAGGACGGTGAACCTCCGTGGAATTCGGGCTCTTTGTTCAGGGGTACGTGCCCGCCGCGCGTGCCAAGGTGGACCCCGAGGCAGAGCACAAGGCGCTGATCGAGGAGACCGAGTACGTCATCCAGGCGGACAAGTCCGGCTTCAAGTACGCCTGGGCCTCCGAGCATCACTTCCTGGAGGAGTACTCGCACCTCTCCGCCAACGACGTGTACCTCGGCTACCTCGCGCACGCCACCGAGCGCATCCATCTCGGCTCCGGCATCTTCAACCCGCTCGCGCCCGTCAACCACCCGGTGAAGGTCGCCGAGAAGGTCGCGATGCTCGACCACCTCTCCGAGGGGCGCTTCGAGTTCGGCACCGGGCGGGGGGCGGGCAGCCACGAGATCCTCGGGTTCATGCCGGGCATCACCGACATGAACCACACGAAGGAGCTGTGGGAGGAGACGATCGCCGAGTTCCCCAAGATGTGGCTCCAGGACGAGTACGTCGGCTTCCAGGGCAAGCACTGGTCGCTGCCGCCGCGCAAGATCCTGCCGAAGCCGTACGGGAAGTCCCACCCGGCCATGTGGTACGCGGCCGGGTCGCCGTCCTCGTACGCCATGGCGGGAAAGAAGGGGCTCGGCGTGCTGGGCTTCAGCGTGCAGAAGGTCTCCGACATGGAGTGGGTCGTCGAGTCCTACAAGAACGCGGTCAAGGACGCGGAGCCGGTAGGGGCGTTCGTCAACGACAACGTGATGGTGACGTCCACCGCGATCTGCGCCGAGACGCACGCCGAGGCGGTGGAGATCGCGGTGGGCGGCGGGCTGAACTACCTCCAGTCGCTGCTGTTCCGCTACCACGACACGTTCCCCCGGCCGGAGGGGATTCCGGAGTGGCCGCAGTTGCTGCCGGAGTACACCGAGGAGATCGTCGAACTGCTCATCGCGGAGGAGCTGATGATCTGCGGCGACCCGGACGAGGTGCTGAAGCAGTGCCGGCGTTGGGACCGGGCGGGGGCGGACCAGTTGAGCTTCGGGCTGCCGATCGGGATCAGTCCCGAGGACACGATGAACACGATTCGGCTGATCGGGGAGCACGTGATTCCGCAGATCGATACGGATCCCGTGCACCGGACCTCGCGGTTCCGTAGTTCCAGCCCCTCCGGCGTCTGAGGAGCGGGGGTACGGGGGCGGAGCCCCCGCCGAGCCCCCGCCGACAAGCCGGGCGGCGTCTTCCCGGACCGTCGCCCTGTGAGCCGGGGTGCGTACCGCGGCCCGAAGCGTGCGCACCCCGGCTGTCCCACCCGGGCCGCATCACGGACAGACCTATGCGAAGGGAACCGTCATGCTCGACCACCTCATCCGCCGCGCGACCGTCGTGGACGGCACCGGCGGCCCCGCCCGCACCGCAGACGTCGGCATCCGCGACGGCAGGATCGCCGTCATCGCCGAGCCGGGGACGATCACCGAAGAAGCCGTCACCGGCGAGGACGCCGACGGGCTCGTCCTCGCCCCCGGGTTCGTCGACCCGCACACCCACTACGACGCCCAGCTCTTCTGGGACCCCTACGCCACCCCCTCCATGAACCACGGCGTCACCACCGTCGCCGGCGGCAACTGCGGGTTCACCCTCGCACCCCTGAACCCCGACCGGCCCGAGGACGCCGACTACACCCGGCGGATGATGTCGCGGGTCGAAGGCATGGCGCTCGCGGCGCTGGAGGAGGGCGTCGACTGGACCTGGTCGACCTTCCGCGAGTACCTCGACGCCCTCGACGGCCGTATCGCCGTCAACGCCGGGTTCATGGTCGGGCACTGCGCCCTGCGCCGGCACGTCATGGGCGTCGACGCGGTCGGCGGGCAGCCCACCCCCGCGCAGCTGGACGCCATGCTCGCGCTGTTCCACGACGCGATGGACGCCGGAGCCTGGGGGCTCTCCACCACCCAGTCCGCCACCCACTCCGACGGTGACGGCGAGCCCGTCGCCTCCCGGCACGCCCGCCCCGAGGAACTGCTCGCCCTCTCCCGGGCGGTCGGCGAGCACGAGGGGACCCAGCTGGAGGCGATCGTCGCCGGGTGCCTGGACCAGTTCTCCGACGAGGAGATCGACCTCTTCGTCGACATGACCGCCGCGGCCGGACGCCCGCTCAACTGGAACGTCCTCACCATCGACGCCGCCGTCCCCGAACGCGTACCGCGCCAGCTGATCCCCAGCGAACGCGCCCGCCGCGCGGGCGGCCGGATCGTGGCCCTCACCATGCCGATCCTGACGCCGATGAACATGTCGCTCGGCACCTTCTGCGCCCTCAACCTCATCCCCGGCTGGGGCGAGATCCTCGCCCTCCCCGTCCCCGAGCGCATCGAACGGCTCCGCGACGCCGGCACCCGCGCCGAACTGCTGCGCCGCGCCGACAGCAAGGTGGCCGGGGTCTTCCGGCGGCTCGCCAACTTCGGCCGGTACGTCATCGGGGACACGTACAGCGCCGCCAACGAAGGCCTCGGCGGGCGCGTCGTCAGCGACATCGCGGCCGAGCGCGGCCAGGACGCCTTCCACTGCCTGGTGGAGATCTGCGCCGCCGACGACCTGCGTACGGTGCTGTGGCCGATGCCCACCGACAACGACCCGGACTCCTGGGCGCTGCGGCAGCGGACCTGGGAGCACGAGGACGTCCTGCTCGGCGGCTCCGACGCGGGCGCGCACCTGGACCGGATGTGCGGGGCGCCCTACACGACCCGCTTCCTCGGCGACTGCCTGCGCGGGCGCGGGCTCGTCCCGCTGACCACCGCCGTCAGGATGCTCACCGACGACCCGGCCCGGCTCTTCGGGCTGCGCGAACGCGGCCGGATCGAGGAGGGCTTCCACGCCGACCTCGTCCTCTTCGACCCCGAGCGCATCGACGCCGGACCCGCCACCCTCGTCCACGACCTGCCCGGGGACAGCCCGCGCCTGGATTCCAAGGCCATCGGGATCGTCTCCGTACGCGTCAACGGGATCGAGACCCTGCGCGACGACAAGGTGACGGGGGCGGTGCCGGGGACGGTGCTGCGCTCGGGCCGCGACACCCGGACGGTGAGTACGGCGTGAGCCCCCAGCCAGGAAGCCCCGCCCCCGGGAAGCTGTTCATCGACGGCGAGTGGACCGAACCCGCCGACGGGCACTACGAGGTGATCGACCCGGCCACCGAGGAGGTCGTCGGCCTCGCCCCCGAGGCGAGCCGCGCCCAGGTGTACGAGGCCGCGGCGGCGGCCCGGGAGGCGTTCGGGGCCTGGTCGCTGACGCGTCCCGAGGTGCGCGCGGCGATCCTGGACCGGGCGGCGGACCTCGTCCAGCGCGACTTCCTCGCCCACGCCGAAGTCGCCCGCGCGGAGAGCGGAGCCACCGCCTCCACCGCCCGGGGCATGCAGGTGGGGGTGGGCGTCGCGCGCTTCCGGCGGTACGCGAAGGGGGCGCTGGAGCCCGTCGAGGAGGCCATCGCGCCCCAGATCAACGAGGCCGGGCCGATGGGGCGGGCCGGGGTCTTCGGGGCGCTGGCCGCCCGCCGGCCGGTCGGCGTGGTCACCTGCGTCACCTCGTACAACAACCCCTGGGCCAACCCGGCGGGCAAGGTCGCGCCGGCGCTCGCGATGGGCAACACGGTCGTGGTGAAGCCCGCCCCGCAGGACCCGCTCTCCGTCTACCGGATGGCCGCAGCCCTCGCGGAGGCGGGCGTTCCGCCGGGCGTCGTGAACGTCGTCACCGGGTCGGGCGCGGAGGCGGGGGAGGCCGCCGTCGACTTCCCGGACGTCGACATGGTCAGCTTCACCGGCTCCACCGCCGTCGGGCAGCGCATCGCCGAGGTGTGCGGGCGCGGGATGAAGCGGCAGCTGATGGAGCTGGGCGGCAAGGGCGCCGCGCTGGTCATGGAGGACGCGGACCTGGACGCGGCGGTCGCGGGGATCGGCACGACGTTCTCCTTCTACAGCGGACAGATCTGTACCGCTCCGACCCGTGTCCTGGTCCACCGGTCCCGCCAGGACGAGCTGATCGCCGCACTGGCCGCGTACGCGAACCGCCTCACCGTCGGCGACCCCTCCGACCGGGCCACCGTGGTCGGCCCGGTGATCTCCGCCGCCCACCGCGACCGCGTCGAGGCGTACGTGGAGCTGGGCCGGAAGGAGGGGGCGCGGGTCGTCACGGGCGGCGTCCGTCCCGGCCACCTGGACCGGGGCTTCTACGTGGCCCCCACCCTCCTCGCCGACTGCACCCATGACATGCGGGTCGTCCGCGAGGAGATCTTCGGGCCGGTCGTCGTGGTCGTCCCCTTCGACGACGAGGAGGAGGCCGTCGCGCTGGCCAACGACAGCGACTACGGCCTCATCGACTACGTGTGGTCCGGCGACGTGGCCCGCGCCTTCCGGATCGCCCGCCGGCTGCGCGCGGGCGGGGTCGGCGTCAACACGGTCGGCCGGAACATGGAGGCACCGTTCGGCGGGTTCAAGAAGAGCGGGGTGGGGCGGGACGTGGGCTCGTACGCGCTGCACGCCTACAGCGAGACGCAGGCGATCGTCTGGCCGGGCTGAGGTCACGGTCACGCGGCGCGGGAGAATTTTCGATTCGGCACAGGACGACCAGTGCTGCGATCTTCTCGGCGTGGTGCTGATGGTCGCGGTGGAGCGCCGCAGCCCGGTGTTCTTCCGGGGCGAGGTCCTGACGAAGGAGACCCCGGCCCTCGTGGTCGAGGACTGAGGTCTCCGGTACGGCGTGTGCCGGTACGGCCTGTCCGATACGGCGTCTCCCGGTACCGGGTCCCGCGGTCGCTACGGCCGCCAGTAACCCAGCGCGTTCACCCGGTCCTTGGGCAGGCCCAGTTCCTTGCGGAGGTACGCCGACAGGGTCCGGGTGGTCGACGTGTCGCAGGCGACCCAGACGTACGCGTCCGAGTGGTCCTCGCCCAGCAGCCCCGGCAGGGCCGCCTTCACCTCGGAGACGAGATGCGCGCCCGCCTCGCGGCGCTCCACGTGGTGCAGGGTGTGGTGGGCCTCGTCGAGGCGGAACGGCAGTTTCCGGTCCTCCTCGTGCGCGGTCTCGAACCAGATCGTCGCCGGGGTCGACGGGACCGCGTCCAGCAGGGAGTTGATCGCGGGCAGCGCCGCCGCGTCACCGATCACGAAGAGCCGCGAGGGTGCCGGGTCGGGCAGCGTGAAGCCCGTGCCCTGAAGTGTCGCGTCGATCGTGTCGCCGGCCTTCGCCTCCCGCGCCCAGGTGCATGCGGCCCCTTCGTGCAGGGCGAATTCCAGACTGAAGGTGCCGGCCTCCGGATCCGGGTCCACCAGGGTGTAGCCGCGCTGATGCGGCTTGCCGTTGTTCTCGAACCACAGCCGCACCCACATCGTCGGGTGGGCCCCGCCGGTCGCGGCGAGCAGCCCGCCGTCGGTCATGTGCACCCGCCGGAAGCGGTCGGTGACCTGTTCCGCGCCGGTCACCGTGAACGTGAAATCACGCCCCCGGAGCAGTTTGAGAACGACGCCTTCCCAGCCATGACCCACGGTGTCTCCTGCCTAGCCCCGGTGCCCCGGCCCACTGCCCAGAGGGTCACTTTAGGTTAGGCTAGCCTAAATTTCGGGGGCTGGGGAGTGGCTGAAAAGCACCGGGAGCAGGGATGGGCAGAGCGATGACCGCCGACGTCGACAGCGAGAGGCCGGGCGAGAGGCCGAGCGACGGCTTCGAGGTGTTCCGCGACGACTGGGGGATCCCCCACCTGCGGGCCGCCGACGCCCTCGTGCTGGCCCGCGCCCAGGGCCGCGTCACCGCCCTCGACCGGGCCTGGCAACTGGAGACCGAACGGCACCGGGTGCTCGGCACCTCCGCTTCCCACCTCGGTGCGGAAGCCGTCGACTGGGACCGGTTCGTCCGGCGGGCCCGGATCGCCGACACCGCCCGCCGCTGCTTCGACCGCCTCGCGCCCGAGACCGCCGCCTGGGTGGGCGCGTACGTCGAAGGCGTCAACGAGGGCCTCGCCGAAGGGGCCGCCCGCGCAACCGAGTTCGCCGCCGTGGGCCTCGCCCCCGGCCGCTGGGAGCCCTGGACCCCGCTCGGCGTCTGGCTCTCCACCCACATCCTGTTCGCGGGGTTCCCGACCAAACTCTGGCGCGAAGAGGTCGCCCGCCGGCTCGGCGAGGACCGGATGACCCTCTTCGCCACCGACGGCCCCGGCACCGCGGGCAGCAACGGCTGGCTGCTCACCGGAGCCCGCACCGCCACCGGCGCCCCGCTCCTCGCGGGCGACCCGCACCGCTTCATCGAGGACCCCGGCGTCTACCAGCAGATCCGCCTCGCCTGCCCCGAGTTCGACGTCGTCGGCCTCGCGGTCCCCGGCATCCCCGGCATCGCCCACTTCGGGCACACCGGCGGCGTCGCCTGGGCGATCACCAACGCCATGGCCGACTACCAGGACCTGTACCGGGAGCAGGTGCGCCGCACCCCGGACGGCGGGGTGGAGGCGCTCGGCCCGGACGGCTGGTACCAGGCCCACGCCCACACCGAGACGATCGAGGTGGCGGGCGCGGACCCGGAGACGGTCGAGGTGATCGAGACGGACCGGGGGCCGGTGATCATCGGTGAGGCCACCGGAGCGGAGATGGGCGGAGAGAGGGCTGCCGGAGAGGACGAGGGCGCCGAACCCGCCTCCGACGCACCCGTCATCAGCCTGCGCTACCCGCCCCGCGTCACCGGCGAGCTCGGCTTCGACGTGCTGCCCGCGCTGCTCCGGGCCCGTACGGTCGCCGACCTCGACACCGCCCTCGACCGCTGGGCCGAACCCGTCAACGTGGTCCTGGCCGCCGACACCGCCGGGGGCACCCTGCACCGGGTCGCCGGACACGTCCCGGTGCGCCCGTACGCCAACCGGCTGCGGGTCGTCCCGGCCGAGGACCCCGCGTACGCCTGGCGCGAGGGCGAGGCCGTCCCCCTGCCCCGTACCGAGGTGGACGGCCCCGGCGGGATCGCCGTGATGGCCAACGAGCGCGGCCTCGCCGCCCCGCTCGGCGTCGAGTTCGCACCCCCGCACCGGGCCCACCGGATACGGGAGTTGCTCGGCGCGGGCACGGACTGGTCGCCCGACGCCCAGGCCGCCGTCCACACCGACACCCGCCTCGCCTCGTCCCGCCCGCTGCTGTCCCTGCTGGCCCGGGCCCCCGGCCTGGGGCCCGCCGCGAGACGCCTCCGGGACCGGCTGCTGCGCTGGGACCGCCACATGGACGCGGACAGCACCGACGCGACCCTCTACGCCCGCCTGCGCGCAGACGTCGTCCACCGACTGGCCGGCCACCCCACCCTGAGGGGCGTCACGGGCGCGGACGACCCGTGGCGCTCGGCCGCCTACCCGTCGCTCTTCCGGCCCTGGCTCGCCGCGGTCCCCCGAATCGGCTACGCCCTGGAGAGCCTGCTCACCGACGGACTCCTGTCGTACGAGGACCGGTCGGCGGTGGTCGCGGCCTCGGCCGATGCGGTCGCCGCGGCGGCCGAGGAGGTGCCGCCGGGCGCGTGGGGCGAGCTGCACCGGCTGTCCCCCTGGCAGGCCCTGCCGGACCTCACGCCCGACGAGGGAGAGATCCGGCCGGGGCTCGCGGGCGACCACGACTGTGTGCTGTCCACCTCCAGCGTCCCCGGCGTCACCGACCTGTTCGCCCGGGGCCCGGCGGCCCGTTACGTCTGGGACCTGGCCCGCCGCGAGGACAGCCGGTGGGTGGTCCCGTTCGGCGCGTCCGGAGTCCCCGGATCCGCCCACCACCGCGACCAGACGCCCCTGTGGGCACGGGGCGTGTTCGCCCCGGTCGTCACCGACTGGAACCTGCTGCACCGCACGACCCGCCACCCGGAGGAGAACCCCGCCATGACCGCCGCCGCCGAGCCCACCCCGCCGGCCCTCCGCGCCGCCGTCCACGAACAGAAGGTCGAGGGCTTCGGCGTGGTCCGCCTGGTCCCGGTCGTCCCGGCGGCCGACGTCGACCTGCTGCACGGCTGGGTCACCGAGGAGCGGGCCCGCTTCTGGGGCATGGGCGACCACACCCGCGAACAGGTTCGGGAAACCTACGAGTTCGTCGACTCGCTCCCCACGCACCACGCCTACCTCGCCCTGCGCGACGGGGTCCCGGCCGCGCTCTTCCAGACGTACGAGCCGCAGGCCGACCCGGTCGGCGAGTGCTACGACGTACAGCCCGGCGACTTCGGCATCCACCTGCTGATCGCGCCCGCCGAGGGCGAGGGAGCGGTGAAGGGATACACGGACGCCCTGCTCACCGTGTTCGTCGGCCATGTCTTCGGCGACCCGGCCCGCCTGCGGGTCGTCGTCGAGCCCGACGCCCGCAACGAGAAGGCCCTCGCCCGGATGGTCCGGGCCGGCTTCGAGCTGGGTCCGGAGATCGTGAAGCCGGAGAAGACGGCCCGGCTCGCGTTCCTGACGAGGGAGGCGGCATTGCGCCTCGGGTAGCGGCAGACCGCTCGGGGGCGGCTGCGGGCCGGCTCACGGGGGTGCGCCCTACGGGGCCCACGGGGGGCGGGCCCGCCCCCCGTCCGGTGTGCCCTACGGGGCCCTATGCGGGCGGGCCCGCCCCGTCCGGGTGCAGCGCGCCGCCCGGCCGGAACAGCCGCTTGGCCACCGCGTGCCCGCCCTCCGCCGCCATCCGGAACCACGGCTCCGCCGCCGCCAGCCCCTCGCGCTGCTCGACCAGCCGGCCCAGCTCCCACATCGACTCCACGTCTCCGGCCCGCACCGCCTGCCGCAGCAGTCGCCCGGCCGTGTCGGGACGCCCCTCGGCCCGCGCGGTCAGGGCGAGCGCGCGCAGCTTCCGTACCGCCCGGGCGTCCCCGGCGGCGGCCGCCGCCGCGAGCTCCCGCGGATCGGCGGGGCGGCGGGAACGGTTCCGGAACAGCAGCAGGATCCCGAGCACCCACATGATCCAGCTCAGGCCGATCAGTGTGCCGTTGCCGGTGATGACCCCGGTCAGACTCAGCGCGCCGCCCGCCGGCAACAGGAAGTACCCCAGCCCCAGCCCCGGTCCCATCGCAGCCCCTCTCCGTCCGGCTCCGGTTACGCGTGCATCCTCCCTTCCCGCTTCTCAGCCCGGTGTACCGGCCTCCGCGTCGAGGAAGACCGGGCTGGTGAGCGCCGCGCACGCACCGGGCGGCACCGGGGGCCCGTCGCGGCGGTCCCGGCGAGCAGGCCGCGCCGGGCGACAGGGAGCGGGGGTGGCTTCCGGGCATGCGGTTCGCGGTCGCTGTTCACGGCTGTCACGGTCTCGGATTTCACCGACGTACGGCTTAGGTTGGCGCTGCGCACGGACGACGTACTGAAGGACGTACTGAGGGACGACGTACGGACCGGCGGTGTACCGACCGGCGACCTACCGACCGACGACCACGGAGGTGTTCTCGATGCGGATCGCCACAACGATCTTCCTCACCGACGAGACGGTGACCCCGGTCAGGCTCGCCCGCGAGCTGGAGCAGCGGGGGTTCGCCGGGCTGTATCTGCCCGAGCACACGCACATCCCGGTGAGCCGCCGTACGCCGTACCCGATGGGCGGTGAGCTGCCCCGCGAGTACGGCCGCACGCTGGACCCCTTCGTCGCCCTCGGCCAGGCCGCCGCCGTCACCGAACGCCTCACGCTGGGCACCGGCATCACGCTGGTCGCCCAGCACGACCCGATCGGCCTGGCCAAGCAGGCGGCCACCCTGGACCACCTCTCCGGCGGCCGGTTCACCCTCGGCGTCGGCTACGGCTGGAACGTCGAGGAGGCGGCCGACCACGGAGTGGAGTGGTCGACGCGCCGGGACCTGGGGCGGGACAGGATGGCCCTGATGCGGGCCCTGTGGGCGGACGAGCCGACCGGATACGAGGGCGAGTTCGGCTCCGTACAGGCGAGCGAGGCGCACCCCAAGCCGGCCCGGCGGCCCCGCGGCCCGGTCAACGGCCCGCGCACCCTGATCGGCGGCGGGGCCGGCCCGAAACTGTTCGCGCACATCGCGGAGTACGCGGACGGCTGGCTGCCCATCGGCGGCGGGGGACTCACCGGGTCCCTGCCGAAACTGCGGGCGGCCTGGGAGGAGGCGGGGCGCGACCCGAAGGGCCTCCAGGTGGTGCCCTACGCCGTCCTGCCCAGCCCCGGGAAGCTCGCCCACTACGCGGAGCTGGGCATCGAGGAGGTCGTGCTCCAGCTGCCCCCGGCGGACGAAGCGGAGGTCCTGCGGACGCTGGACGCGTACGCCGCGTACCTCTGAGGAGGGGTGCCCGGCCCCTGTGAGAAGGGTCGCCCGGACCCGCGCGCGGGCCCGCAGGTGCAACCGGGCACGTCCACAGGGCATCCTTACTCACCGGGATCGCATTCGCGGGCCCGGTCGGCAGGCACATCGCCGCGCGGACCGGAGCCCGCCCGGGTGGGGAGTGGAATGAACAGGCCGTTGCGGCACATAGCCATCTTCTGCGGGCTGCTGGTGCTGGCCCTGCTGCTGCGGGCGAACTGGCTCCAGCACGTCGACCGCCAGGAGCTGGCCCAGCACGAGAACAACGCCCGGGTGCGGTTCGAACGGTTCTCCACCCCGCGCGGCGACATCATCGTCGGCGGCAAGGCGATCACCGGGTCGAAGGAGACCGAGAGCCGCGACTACGCGTTCCGCCGGACCTACAAGGACGGTCCGATGTACGCGCCCGTCACCGGGTACGCCTCCCAGTCCCGGGGCACCTCGCTGCTGGAGCGGACCTACGACAGCGTCCTCAGCGGCCAGGACGACCGCTTCGCCTTCCGGCACGCCAAGGACGTCCTGATGGGGGAGGACCGGCGCGGCGGCGACGTGATCACCACGATCGACGCCAAGGCGCAGAAGGCGGCCTACAAGGGTCTGACGGATCTGGGCGCCCGGGGCGCGGTGGTCGCCCTGGACCCGCGCACCGGCAAGGTGCTGTCCCTGGTCTCCACGCCCTCGTACAACCCCGAGGTCTTCGCCGGGATCTCGTTCAAGGAGAGCGACCGCTTCACGGCGCTGGAGAAGAAGAAGGGCAAGCCGCTGGCCAACCGCCCGCTGCGCGAGACCTACCCGCCCGGCTCCACCTTCAAGATCCTCACGGCCGCGGCGGCGCTGGAGCACGGCGTGGTCACCGACGTGGACGCCCGGACGGACGCGGTCTCGCCCTACCCGCTGCCGCTCTCCACGAACAAGATCGGCAGCGAGGCGGGTGACGAGGTCTGCGACAAGGCGTCCATGAAGACCGCCATGCAGTACTCCTGCAACAACGTCTTCCTCGACGCGGCGTCCGAACTGGGCGAGGACCGGATGCGGGAGACGGCGGAGAAGTTCGGCTTCAACGAGGACGTCTACTCGGACGATTTCGGCGACATGCTCGCTACGAAGAGCCTCTACCCGCCGAAGCTCGACAAGCCCGGCACGGCCCTCACCGGCATGGGCCAGGGCAGCCTCACCAGCACCCCGATGCAGATGGCGATGGTCACGGCCGCCCTCGCCAACGACGGCAAGCTGATGCAGCCCTACATCGTCGACGAGCTGCGCGGCCCGGACCTCTCCACGCTGGAGAAGAACGAGCCGGCGGAGCTGAGCCAGGCCGTCTCGCCCGAGACGGCGAAGAAGGTCCAGGAGATGATGGAGCACACCGCGAAGGAGGGCAGCGCCCAGCGCGCCCTGATCGACGGTGTCACGGTCGGCGGCAAGACGGGCACCGCCCAGCGCGGCGTGGACGTCCGCGACGAGGTCCCGTACGGCTGGTTCGTCAGCTACGGCAAGAAGGACGACGGCCGCTCGGTCGCCGTCGCCGTGTTCATCGACCCGACGGACATGGACATCTCCCGCTCCGACATCTCCGGCGGCCGGCTCGGCGCCCCGATCGCGAAGAGCGTGATGCAGGCGGTGCTGGGCGACTGAGGGAACCCCGGGGGCGTCCGGACCGGGGAGCGGCGCGGCGGCTTTCGCCTTGGGGCTGACTCTGTCGGCAGGTGCCGGTCAGGTTCCCAGCGCTCGCCAGGACTGGACGTACATGTCCCGGTGGGAGGTGATCGCGGCGTTGGGTACGGCCGCGAGTATGCCGGGCGGCAGGGCCTACGCCTGGGTGGGGGAGGTGCCGCTGAAGCAGCGCCTGTCACTTGGCCCTGGGCGGCGCTGCGGGCGGCGGATGGTCGGCGATCTGCTGCTCGGTCCCGCCAGGCGCTCGAAGACGACCTCCGTACCCGGGGCGGTTCAGTTCACCGGCGAACTGCCTGCGGAAGCCGCTCAGCGCCGCTGGCGCAGAACCCGGTAGCCGTTCCAGACCAGCATGCAGAACGGGACGCCGCCGAGAAGAACGGCGGAGAGCGCGATCATCACGTTCTGGAAGCGCACACCGCCGGCGTCGGAGGAGTCGGCTTCGCCGACGACCCGCCCGTCCCGCACGAGATTGCAGGTCGATCCGGACGAAGGATCACAGCTCGGATCAATGTCGGAGAACAGAGTCAGCCCGAAGTAGGCCACCGCTGCCGACACGACCACGCCCACCGACCAGGCGAAGACGAGCGACACCTGCCGCAGTCTCCGCCGACCACTCAACATGGGGCCGAGTACCCGTACAGCCTGCTGGACGACAACCAGGGCGGGAAGAACGAGCAGGGGGCGCCAGTCCATGAACGCCAGCGCTGCCGGAGCCCCGAGGAGTGCGGCGACCAGACCGGCACAACCCAGATCTTCCTTGAACTTCTGGGTCCTCGTCCTGGTGCCCGGGGGCTCGTCCCGACTGCCGTGACCGGCAGCTCCGTTCCTGAACTCTCCCATACGCCCCCACCTCATCGGTGTTCCGCGTTCCCGCCCTTCGACTCTAGGGGGGCTGCGGGCGAGCCGAAAGACGGGCCTTGGTCCAAGGCCGGGTAGTCGACGTTCTCGGAGGGGTCACGCAAGTGGGACTGAGCACCATGGTGTTGCGCGTAGAGGCCGGGGCCTGGCTTGTGGAAGAGGCCGCTGGCGGCCCGGCGGTTCAGGTGTCCGTAGATGGTCTCCAGGGTGATATCGCCGAAGTGGGCAGCGATTTCGCGGCGAACCAGCGGCGGGAATGGGTCTTCGAGGCCGCTGAGAGCCTGTTCTCAACCCAGGGTTGTGGCGGAGGTCGTCGTCGCGATGGAATCACTGCATCAGTTGGCGACTGACGTGCTGCGGGGGCTCGTGAGTGCTCGTGCCGTTCACTGGTGAAGGGGCTCACATGCTGGACCCGCATTGGGTGTTCGTCAGCGCGGTGCTTGGCCTGGTGGGGAGTGCCCGGTATGCCTTCGCGACAGTGAGGGGAACGGCGCGTCCGAATATGGTGACGTGGTCGCTGTGGGCCGCTGTGCCTCTGATCGGATTCTTCGCGCAGCTCGATGCCGGAGTCGGCTTGCCGGCCGTGCAGACGCTGGCGGCGGGTGCCGGGCCGTTCGTGGTCGTAGCGTGTGGACTGCTGTCCAGGCACAACTTGGTACGGCTCGGTACCTTCGACAAGGTCTGCGCGGTTGTTGCGGCCACCGCGCTCGTTGTGTGGCTGGTGCTGGACCAAGCCCCGCTCGCGGTGGTGTGCGCTGTTGTAGCTGACGCTGCCGCGGCCTTGCCGACGCTCGTGAAAGCCTGGCGCGATCCGTATTCGGAGAATCTACCGTTCTATGTGCTGGTCGGTGTCGGTGCTGCGGTGACGCTCATGACGATCACTTCGTGGGCGCCGGAGTCCTGGGTGTTCGCGGCCTATGTGTTCTCCATGTGCGCTGTGCTTGGCGGAACGGTGTACACCCGGAGGCGGCTTCTCAAGCAGCCAGGGCCCGGTCCAGAAGAGCTGCCCGCTCAGCGGCGGGACGGGATGAACCGCTCCGGGTTCGGTGGAGAGCTCAGTTGATGGTTATGACCTGGGGCTTTGTGAGTCTCACCGGGCAGGCGTCGGTGGCAGTACCGGTCGACCCACTCGGCGGTGGCCAGCTCGGCGCGTCTCGCGGGAGCCGATGCAGAACTTGTCGGTGACCGCCTGCAGAGCGGCCGGCTCGTTCGGGTGGTCGTCAAGCACCTCGGCGACCACGCGCACCACGCGACGGCGGAGCTCAAGCGGGTGACGGGAAGGTCGTGCCATGACCCGGTCTTCTCCTGGAACCGAGTCTCTATCCGATCCTCCTGCCCCGCCCTCGCGCTCGCTGTGGTTCAGGCGACACTGATCTTCACCATCACCATCACCCTGATCGCTGTGCCGCTGCGACATCGGACGCGAGTTCGGCCTCGGCCCGGCGGACCCGGTGCTGGTCAACGCCGCGTACGGGCTGCGTTTCAGCGGACTGCTCCTGCCCGCCGGCACTTCCCTCATCTTCTCCGGAGCGGCCGTCCTGTCCACGGCGGAGGTACCCCCGTACAGGACCGGCCTGGCAGGCGGCGCCATGAACACCGCCATGGGACTCGGCCCCACCGTCGGCCTTGCTGCACTTATGTCCGTCGCCGCAGCACAAACCGACACGGTCACCGGCTACGCCTGGGCCTTCTCCACCGCCGCCAGCCGTCTACCTGGCCGCCGCACTCGCCGCACTCGTGCTGGACCGCCGCAGCACCCTCACCACGACATGCGATCCTTCATGGCTGACCGTTCGCAGGTTCAGCCGCAGACCGTCTTCCCGGAGGAGTCGACGCGTGTGACCGCGCCCCGCTCGAACTCCTCGGTGTACGGATTCGCGCACTTGCTCCCCACCTGGTGCTACTTCCTCTGGAACCTCAGGTCCCAGTCTCAAGGCGTCCACGATCAGGGGGAAGCTTCCCAGGTCGCTCTCCCCGTCCCGGGCACAGGCCGGTTCTGCTCGGCCGGAGGCCGGAACTCCACGGCAAACGCGGTTGCCGTACCAGGGGGTGTCTGACCATTCCCGTCTGCCGCGCGACGCCACGCACGCACTCTCGCCGCACCGACCCCGGACCCGAGTACCTCCCGTACGAGGGCCTGGGGCCGGCACGCCGAGAGCACGCACCTGACGCCGCGCGGCCGCCCTGCGGGCGACGACGGGAAGGCTCAGACGCCCCCTAGCGCACCGCCCGCAGTGCCCTCGGCCGCGCCGCCCGAGGCTCCTCGCCCCCGGCCGGATCCGCAGGGAGGGCCAGCCCCACCAGCTCCGTCAGCGCGTCGACGCGGAAGTCCGCCCTCTCCACCACGTCCGGATGGTCCGCCCACCAGTGCCCGTACGGCCCCCGTCGCAGATGCGCCGTTCGCATCCCCGCCGCCGCGGCCGGGAACAGGTCGTCGGCCGGGTGGTCGCCGACGTACAGCGTCGTTTCCGGGGCCGTGCCCGCCACCTCGGCCACCCGCGCGAAGAACTCCGGGTCCGGCTTCCGGGCGCCCCACTCGTCCGAGGTGACCACCAGGTCGGCGGGCAGATCCAGCGCCCGCAGCAGCTCCCCGGCCCGGACCGTGCCGTTCCCCGCCACCACGACCCGGATGCCCGCGGCCCGCAGCTCGCCCAGCGCGGGCCGGACGTCCTGGTAGAGGTCCGACTCGTCGAGGTGTTCTCCGCGGCCGGCGGCGGCCCGCGCGCGATACGCCTCCTCGACGTCCATGTCGGGCCGCAGGATCCGCAGCGCGTCCGTGGCCTCGCGGCCCTGGGCGACGGCCGCGCCCACCAGCGCACTGAGCGTGTGCGGCGGTACGCCGAGCCAGTTGGCCCAGGACGCCCAGTGCCGGTCGTCGCGTACGAGGGTTTCGCCGATGTCGAGGACGATCGTTTCCATCACCGTTCCGACACTAAGCGTGAGGGCACCGTCGGCGGGCTCTCATCCGGGTGAGTCGGCCCGCACGAGTGACACGAGCACGCCGCGACCGGCGAATCCGGGACCGAGGCCCTGGTCCGGCGCGCGGGCCTCGCTCGTATGCTCGGTTCATGACCGATCCTCAGAGCGGACGCCCCACCTCCAACGCGATGCGGCGCGCGCTCAAACGTGCCCGTGACGGTGTCGCCCTCGACGTGAACGAGGCCGCCGTCCTGCTCCAGGCGCGCGGCGACGATCTGACGGATCTCGCGGCGTCGGCCGCCCGCGTCCGGGACGCGGGCCTGGCGGCGGCGGGCCGGCCGGGCGTGATCACGTACTCGCGCAAGGTCTTCATCCCGCTCACCCGCCTCTGCCGTGACAAGTGCCACTACTGCACCTTCGTCACCGTCCCCGGCAAGCTCCGCCGGGCCGGTCACGGCATGTTCCTCTCGCCCGACGAGGTGCTGGCCATCGCCCGCGAGGGTGCGGCGATGGGCTGCAAGGAAGCGCTGTTCACGCTGGGGGACCGCCCCGAGGACCGGTGGCCCGAGGCGCGGGAGTGGCTGGAGGCGGAGGGGTACGACGACACGCTCGCGTACGTACGCGCCATGGCGATCCGGGTCCTGGAGGAGACCGGCCTGCTGCCCCACCTCAACCCGGGTGTGATGACCTGGACCGACCTCCAGCGGCTGAAGCCCGTCGCGCCCTCCATGGGGATGATGCTGGAGACGACGGCGACCCGCCTGTGGTCCGAGCCGGGTGGCCCGCACCACGGCTCCCCGGACAAGGAGCCGGCCGTACGGCTGCGCGTCCTCGAAGACGCGGGCCGCTCCAACGTCCCCTTCACCACGGGCATCCTGATCGGGATCGGCGAGTCGTACGAGGAGCGCGCCGACTCCCTCTTCGAGCTGCGGAAGACGGCCCGCGCCTACCACGGCATCCAGGAAGTCATCGTGCAGAACTTCCGCGCCAAGCCGGACACGGCGATGCGCGGGATGCCCGACGCCGAGCTGGAGGAGCTGGCCGCCGCCATCGCGGTCGCCCGCCACATCCTCGGCCCGTCCGCCCGGATCCAGGCCCCGCCGAACCTGGTGGACGCCGAGTACGCGCTCCTCATCGGCGCGGGCATCGACGACTGGGGCGGGGTCTCGCCGCTCACGCCCGACCACGTCAACCCCGAGCGCCCCTGGCCTCACATCGACGAACTGGCGGAGCGGACAGCCGAGTCGGGCTTCACGCTCCGCGAACGCCTCACCATCTACCCGGAGTTCATCCAGCGCGGCGAGCCGTGGCTCGACCCCCGCCTCCTCCCGCACGTCCGCGCGCTGGCCGACCCGGAGACGGGCCTCGCCCGCGAGGAGGCGATCCCCGCCGGCCTGCCCTGGCAGGAGCCGGACGAGGGCTTCACCTCCTCCGGCCGCACCGACCTCCACACCACCATCGACACCGAGGGCCGCACCGGCGACCGCCGTAACGACTTCGACGAGGTGTACGGGGACTGGGAGGCGCTCCGCGAGGCGGCGGCCCCCGGCATGGTCCCGTCCCGTATCGACGCCGACGTACGCCAGGCCCTGAGCCAGGCCGCCGACGACCCGACGAAGCTCACCGACGACCAGGCCCTCGCCCTGCTCCACGCGGACGGCCCGGCGCTGGACGAACTGTGCCGGATCGCGGACGCGCTGCGCCGGGACGTGGTCGGCGACGACGTCACGTACATCGTCACGCGGAACATCAACTTCACCAACGTCTGCTACACCGGCTGCCGCTTCTGCGCCTTCGCCCAGCGCCGCACCGACGCCGACGCCTACACCCTCTCCCTGGACCAGGTCGCGGACCGGGCGGCGCAGGCGTGGGACGTCGGCGCGGTCGAGGTCTGCATGCAGGGCGGCATCCACCCGGACCTGCCGGGCACGGCGTACTTCGACATCGCGCGGGCGGTGAAGGAGCGCGTCCCCGGCATGCACGTCCACGCCTTCTCGCCCATGGAGGTCGTCAACGGCGCGACCCGTACGGGGATGTCGATCCGCGACTGGCTGGCCGCCGCCAAGGAGGCCGGGCTGGACTCGATCCCCGGCACGGCGGCGGAGATCCTGGACGACGAGGTCCGCTGGGTCCTCACCAAGGGCAAACTGCCCACGGCCACCTGGCTGGAGGTCATCAGGACGGCGCACGAGGTGGGCCTGCGCTCGTCCTCGACGATGATGTACGGGCATGTCGACCAGCCCCGCCACTGGCTCGGCCACTTCCGCACGCTCTCCCGACTCCAGCAGGAGACCGGCGGGTTGACGGAGTTCGTCACCCTCCCCTTCATCCACACCAACGCCCCGGTCTACCTGGCCGGCATCGCCCGCCCCGGCCCGACGGACCGCGACAACAGGGCCGTCACCGCCATGGCGAGGCTGCTGCTCCACCCGCACATCACCAACATCCAGACGAGCTGGGTGAAGCTCGGCACGGAGGGCGCGGCGGAGATGCTCCGCTCGGGCGCGAACGACCTGGGCGGCACCCTGATGGAGGAGACCATCTCCCGGATGGCGGGGTCGGGTTACGGCTCGTACCGCTCCATCCAGGGCCTGGAGGCCATCGCCGAACTCGCGGGCCGCCCGTCCCGCCCCCGCACGACGCTGTACGGGGAGGTCCCGGCCGAACGCGTCGCGGCGGCCACGGCCTCGGACGGCCACCTGCCGGAACTGCTGCCGGTGCTGCCCGGCTGAGGGAGGGGGCGGGGGAGGGGTGCGGGGCGGGTGGTGCAGGCGCCCGACGAGGGGGCGAAGCGGCCGGTGGCGAGCTTCCTGGCACACAAGCCGGCGACTTCCGGCCTCCTCCAGGGCTGACGGGGGCTGGCGGGCGACGGAGCCGACAGGGCTGACGGGGCTAACGGAGCGGGATGTCGGCCCCGAGTTCGTCGGCGGGCCGAGGGCCGTGGACGCGTCGGTCGGCCTCGGCGATGGCGACATCGTTGATGCTCGCCTCGCGCCGCCGCATCAGGCCGCGCTCGTCGAACTCCCACAGCTCGTTGCCGTAACTGCGCCACCACTGGTCTTCCGCGTCGCGCCATTCGTACTGGAAACGGACGGCGATGCGGTCCCCGTCGAATGCCCACAGGCTCTTGCGCAGCGCGTAGTCCCGTTCGCGCTCCCACTTGCGGGCCAGAAAGGCGACGATCTCCTCGCGGCCGTGGACGAACACGTCCCGGTTCCGCCAGACGGAGTCCGGCGTGTAGGCGAGGGCCACCCGCCGGGGATCACGGGTGTTCCACGCGTCCTCCGCTGCCTGGACCTTCTGCCGGGCCGTCTCCCGGGTGAACGGCGGGTGGGGCGGGCGGTCTTCCTGCACGGTGGCCTCCTCGTGTTGAGAACGAGCGTTCTCCGTCTGGGAGGGTCTAAGGTAGGGAACGATCGTTCTCAACGTCAAGGAGCCCCCGATGCCGGCCCCGATCACCGAGGAGCAGAACCGCCTGGACCGCGAGGCGTTGCTCGACGCGGCGGAGCGGCTCTTCTACGAGCGCGGCATCCGGGCCGTCGGGATGGACGCGGTCCGGGAGGCGTCCGGTCTGCCGCTGAAGCGCATCTACCGGTTCTTCGCGGCGAAGGAAGACCTGGTGGTGGCGGTGCTCCGGCGTCGCGACCGGCGGTGGAGGGGAGACCTGGCCGCCTGTGTGGAGCGGGCCCCGGACCCCCGCGAACGCGTACTCGCGGTCTTCGACTGGCTCGCCGGGTGGTTCGCGGAGCCGGGCTTCCGGGGGTGCGCCTGGATCAACGCCCACGGTGAACTCGGCGCCTCGTCCGGCCCTGTCCTGGCCGAAGTCCGGTCGCACAAGAAGGCGTTCCATGATCAGCTCGCGACGTGGGTCCGTGCGGCGGGGGCGCCGGCGGCCGTCGAGCCGGTCTTCCTGCTTGCCGAAGGGGCCATCGTGGCGGCCGGTGTCAGCGGTGAAGCGGCCCCGGCCCGCCATGCGCGCGAAGCCGTGGCGAGGCTGCTCGACAAGCCGTGACCGCGCGGGCGTACGCGGCCAGGAGTCGGGCCGCCAGGGCGTAAGCGGCCGAGGGCCGGACCGTCCGGGCGCACGCGATCCGAGCCGGGCCGCCCGGGTGTGCGTCGCCGTCGGGCGCGATGTCGTCGCGACGGCAAGAGAAGTAGTGACCGTGTACGGACAATCATGGGTTCTTCCTCCAGACTGCGACAGGCGCCCCACGCCGAGGCGAGCAGCCGCCTCGGCCGCCAGTCCCGCGAGGAGAACCAGCCAGCATGCGCACTCCGCCTTCTCCGGCCGCCCGCACCGCGAGCCCGGCCGCCCGGGGCCGCACCTCCCGAGCCGTCGCCGTCCTTGCCGCCGCAGCCTTGCTTGTCCTGGTCCCCGCGTCCACGGCCCATGCCGACCCACCGCGTAACCTCCCCCAGAACGCCGGAGGTTACGAGCAGTCCTTCTCGCCCGCCTTCGACTACGACGGCGACGGCTGCTACGCCACCCCCGCCATCGGCCCCGACGGCACCCTCGCGACCGGGCTGAAGACGACCGGCGCGATCAACGGCAGCTGCCGGGACCGGTGGGACCTGGACAACTCCCAGACGTACGCCCGCTCGAAGTGCAACAACGGCTGGTGCGGCATCGTCTACGCCAGCTACTTCGAGAAGGACCAGGCCGTCCACGGCAGTGGGCTCGGCGGCCACCGCCACGACTTCGAGCACGTGATCTCCTGGGTCAACCAGGGCTCCAACCAGGTGGATTACGTCTCGACGACGCAGCACAGCACCGTCAGGACCTACCCGCGCTCGCAGGTGCGGTTCGACGGCTCACACCCCAAGGCCGTTTACCACAAGGATGGTTGGAGCACGCACTTCTTCCGCCTCGCCAACGGCAACGACGAGCCGCCGGAGAACCACTACGGCAACTGGCGCTACCCGCCGGTCGTCGACTGGAACGGCTTCCCCAGCACGGAGTTGCGCGACAGGCTCATGAACGCCGACTTCGGTTCCGCGACCATCAAGGTCACCGACAAGGACGACCGCTTCCGCAACCTTCTCAACAGCTCCAAGCCCGCCGGAATCCCGTTCGACCCCTGGGCCTGAAGGTCCCTCGCCCCTCGCAGCCCGGCCCCTGGACCCCGGGCTGCGAGGGGGGCTACGCCAGAGGAAAGGCGCGCCGGTAGTCGCTCGGCGACACCCCGACCTGCTTGAGGAAGTGGTGGCGGAGGTTGTTCGCGGTGCCGAGGCCGCTCAGTTCCCCGATCCTGGCGATCGGCAGGTCCGTCGATTCCAGCAGGCTCTGGGCCCGCCGCAGCCGCTGGTTGAGCAGCCATTGCAGCGGAGTCATCCCGGTGGCCGCCTGGAGCCGCCGGTAGAGGGTGCGCGGGCTCATCGTGGCCTGCTGGGCCAGGTCGTCGACCGTCAGCGGCTGGTCGAGGTGCGCCCGGGCCCAGTCCAGTACGGGCGCCAGGCCCCTGTCGTCGGTGACCGGCATGGGCTGGTCGATGAACTGTGCCTGGCCGCCGGGGCGGTGGGCCGGTACCACCATGCGGCGGGCCAGTTGGTTGGCTACGTGCGCGCCGAGGTCGCGGCGTACGAGGTGGAGGCAGAGGTCGAGTCCGGCGGTCAGCCCCGCGCTGGTGAGGACGTCGCCGTCGTCCACGTACAGCACCGAGTCGTCGACCCGCACCTTCGGGTAACGGTCGGCTAGTTGAGCGGTGTGCATCCAGTGGGCCGTGGCGCGGCGGCCGTCGAGGATGCCTGCCTCGGCGAGGGCGAAGGCGCCCGTGCACAAGGAGACCATGCGGGCGCCGGCGTCATGGGCGAGGCGCAGCGCGGCGATCAACTCCGGTTCCAGCGGCTGCCCTTCGTCGACGCAGGGGTCGGGTACCGAGGGCACGATGACCGTGTCGGCACCGACGAGATCGGCGAGGCCGTAACGGGTGCGCAGGGACAGACCGGTGGCGTCGGCGGGCGTGTCCGGGCCGGGCTCCCGCATGCTGCACAGCCGCAGGTCGTACCAGGGGGCCGCCAGATCGGGCTGCGGCTTCCCGAAGACCGTGCAGGGGAGGCTCAGTTCGTACAGGTCCCAGGAGGGGAACTCGATTTCCTCGGTCACGATCAGGGCGACGGAACCAGCGCTCATGCCGCTCAGCGTATGGCAGGAATTTGGTGGTCGCCGTCACGGCTGTCACTTCTCCCGCCCTTCCTGTGCTGCGAGCGTGGTGCGTACGTGATCAACCGGCCCAGGCGTGGGCAGACGTACAGGGAGTTGTTGAGGCATGGGTACCGAGCGTTCGGCCGTGACGGTCATCGGGCTGGGGCAGATGGGATCGGCGCTGGCCGCCACCTTGCTGGAGCGGGGCCACCCGACCACCGTGTGGAACCGTTCGGCGCAGAAGGCGCAGCCGTTGGCCGAGCGGGGTGCCCGGCAGGCCGCGACGCCCGGGGAGGCCGTCGCGGCGAGCTCGCTGATCATCGTGTGCGTACTGGACTACGACGCGCTGCACGCCACCCTCGACCCCGTCGCGGACTCCCTGGCGGGCAAGTCCCTGGTCAACCTCACCTCCGGGTCCCCCGAGCAGGCCCAGGAGGCCGCCGCGTGGGCCCGCTCGCACGCCGCCGACTACCTCGACGGCGCGATCCTGACCACTCCGCCGGGGGTCGGCAGCCCCGAGACGATGTTCCTCTACAGCGGATCGCGGACCGTCCTCGAAACCCACCGTCCGGCCCTGGAGGCCCTCGGCGACCCCCTGCATCTGGGTGCCGAGCCGGGCCTGGCCTCCCTCTACGACGCCGCGCTGCTCGGCCTGATGTGGTCCACCATGACCGGCTGGCTGCACGGCACCGCCCTGGTCGGCGCGGAGAAGATCGAGGCCACGGCCTTCACTCCGGTCGCGATCCGCTGGCTGAGCGCCGTGACCGGGTTCCTGACCACGTACGCCTCCCAGGTCGACGCCGGTCGCTATCCGGGCGACGACGCCACCGTCGACGTACAGATCGCGACCATCGACCACCTCCTGCACGCCGCGGCGGCCCGGGGCATCGACAACGCCCTGCCCGAACTCCTCAAGGCCACCATGGAACGCACCCGGGACGCGGGCCACGGCTCCGACAGCTACGCGAGCGTCATCGAAGTCCTGAGGAAGGAGGCGGCCGGCGCATGACCACGATCCCGTCAGCCGCCACAGTTCCCGCTCCGGCCACGCCTTCTGATAAAAGGCGAGATCGGGGGGCAGTTGAGTAGGTGCGAAGGCCCGTACCCCCGCCCGGTGAGGACGGGGCACGGGCCCTGCGGTGTACGGCGGTGGGGTCAGTGCTCGGCCGCGAACTCCACGAAGGCCGCCCAGGCGGGGGCGGCGATGAGGAGTGCAGGGCCGGTGCGGGTTTTGCTGTCGCGTACGGGGACGAGGCCGGGGTAGCCGTCCGCCACCTCGATGCAGTTGTTCGCGCCCCCGTCGCTGTAGCTGGACTTGCGCCAGGTGGCGGTGGAGAGGTCGGGGGTAGCGGGAGTGGTCACAGGTTCCCCTTCCGTACGTCGTCGATGAAGGCCGCCCAGGCGGGGGCGGTGATCATGAGGGCGGGGCCGGTGGGGGTTTTGCTGTCGCGTACGGGGACGTGGCCGGGGTAGCCGTCCGCCACCTCGATGCAGTTGTTGACGCCGCCGTCGCTGTAGCTCGACTTGCGCCAGGTCGCGGTGGAGAGGTCGGGCGTGCGCTTCATGATCCTCTGAACTCCTTCAGGACACCCCTGATGAACGCGATGGAGTCGGGCGGGGGCAACGCCCGATCCCGTGCTCGATCGTAGGACAGCCGGGAGCGCGTGACGTCCGCCGGATCTTCCCTCAACTCGGAGCATTGATTGCCTTCCGTGTAGGCAACGGCGCTTCCGTCCTCCTGCCACATGAGCATGAGCGAACCGTCCATCAGGTGGTGAGCCCCGGCTGAGAATGGCAGCACCTGAAGCGTGACCATCGGCAGCTCCGCGATCTTGATCAGATGCTCCAACTGGGCTTCCCACACCTTCGCGTCACCCACCGGACGGCGCAACCCGTATTCGTCCATGATGATGCGGATGGACGGGGCCGGGTTGCGGTAAAGCACCTGCTGACGGCCCAATCGAGCTATGACCTGCTCTTCGACGGACTCGGCTTCGCTCCCCGTTTCCTGGGCGTCGGACAACAGCGCACGCGCCACGTCCTCGGTCTGGAGCAGTCCTGGGATGCCCGGCGAGAACAGGTGGATGATGCGCGCCGTGAGCTCCAGCCTCAGGACCTCCTTGTACTTGTCCTTGAAGACGCCCCACCGCGCCACCTTCCACAGCTCGACCAGCAGCCCGCCCGTGTCGTAGAACCGGTCCAGGTCCTCCATCACCGCTAGCTTCGAGAGCCGTTTCCCCGCCTCCAGGCGTGACAGGTAGCTCTTGTCGTAGCGCGACTTCTCGGCGAGCTGGCCGAGCGACAGCCCCGCCTTCTGCCTTAGCCTTGATCCACCGACGTGATGTCTGTGGATGACTCTTCCGGAAACGAGGAAGTGCCTTGTGACCTGTGATGATGGGAGTTCTTCAGGCTTCCAGCACGCACGATCGGCAAGGCACTTCCGAGATGCAAGTTTCCCATACGCCGGCGGCGGTCTCCGCTGCGTTCGATGATCCGAATCTGGTCGCGCTGGCCGGGCTGGTTCCGGTGATGCGGCTGGCCGAGCGGTGTGGTCTTTCGCGTCTGGTGGCCCAGAAGGTGAGGCTGACCGGGACAGCGAACGGCGCGGGGGCCGCGGCGGGTGCCAAGGTCAGCAGCATCGTGGCCGGCATGGCGGCGGGGGCGGACAGTATCGACGACCTCCACGTGCTGCGGCACGGTGCGATGCCGGCCCTGTTCCGGGGGATCCGCGCGCCGTCCACGCTGGGCACGTTCCTCCGCGCGTTCACCCACGGCCACGCACTCCAACTCCACGCCGTCCACCGCAGGTTCCTCGCCGGTCTGGCCGCCCACACCCCCCTGCTGCCCGGCTCCGGCACGACGGCGTTCATCGACGTCGACTCCACCCACAAACGGGTCTACGGCCGGGCCAAGCAGGGCGCCGAGTACGGCCGGTTCAAGGGCATCCGCACCATGCACCCCCTGCTCGCCACGATCTGCACCCCACAGTCGCGCCCGGTGATCGCCGCAGTACGGATGCGCCGCGGCAAGGCAGCCGATTCCCGTGGAGCCCCGAAATTCGTCAGCGAGGCACTCGCCACCGCCGCCGAGGCGGGCTGCACCGGCACCCGGATCCTGCGAGCGGACTCGCAGTTCTACAACGGCGGGGTGATCGCCGCCTGCCGCCGGGCCGGAGCCCGCTTTTCGATCACCTGCGGGATGAACCCCTCCATCAAACGGGCCGTCCTGGGCATTCCCGACGGGGCATGGCAGCAGATCACCTACCCCACCGCGGTGCCCGACCCGGAGACCGGCGAACTCATCTCCAACGCCGAAGTCGCCGAGATACCCGCCTACACCGCGTTCACCGGCCGCAAGAAGAGCGAACGGGTCACCGCCCGGCTGATCGTGCGCCGGGTCCGTGACCTGGCCAAACCCGCCGTTGTGGGCGAACAGGGCGAGTTGTTTCCCGTCTGGCGCTACCACCCGTTCTTCACCGACCAGCCCGCCCCGACGCTCCAGGCCGAGCAGGAACACCGTCACCACGCCGTCATCGAGCAGGTCATCGCCGACAGCAAAGCCGGGGCTCTGGCCCACCTTCCGTCCGGAAACTTCAACGCCAACGCCGCCTGGCTCACGCTGTGGGCGATGACCTACAACCTGCTGCGGGCCGCCGGCGCGCTGGCCTCCACGTTCCACGCCAGGGCCACCACCACCACGATCCGCACCCACCTCGTCCACGTTCCGGCCCGGATCGCCCGCTCAGCACGGCGCATCACCCTGCACCTGCCACGCAACTGGCCCTGGCAGCACGCCTGGACACACCTGCTCGACACCGCCCACGGGCCACCCGGCTGACACGAACAGCCCCCGTCCACCCGCCCGCAAGGGCCCGACCGGAACCACACCGTGGAAAAGCTGGGCAAACCAGCGGATACAACCTGCCCATACCCAGCCACCGACCCGAACCGGCCCAGAAACCGATCAGAAGATCACACTCAAACCACTTCGGTGGATCAAGGCT
>NZ_NEUE01000119.1 GCF_002910905.1 Streptomyces sp. SM11
CGACGCTGCTGCGGCTCGCCGAGGCGGGCGCGACGGTCGTCGGGTGCGACGCCCATCCCGAACGGCTCGCCGAGGCGGTGGACGCCGCCCGGTACGCCCACGGCGGCGCGACCGTCACCGGCGAGACCGTCGACCTGCTCGACCTCGACGCCACCCGGGACTGGGCCAAGCGCACCGAGGCGGAGTTCGGCCGCATCGACGGCCTGGTCCACCTCGTCGGCGGCTGGCGCGGCAGCAAGTCGTTCCAGGAGACCGTGCTGTCCGACTGGGACGCCCTGGAGAAGCTGCTCATCCGCACCGTCCAGTCGACCTCGCTGGCCTTCCAGGAGGCCCTTGAGCGCAGCGACCGGGGCCGCTATCTCCTGATCAGCGCCGCCGGGGCCAGCAAGCCCACCGCGGGCAACGCCGCCTACTCCTCCGCCAAGGCCGCCGCCGAGGCGTGGACCCTCGCGCTCGGCGATGCCTTCCGCAAGGCGGGGGGCGAGGAAGGGCCCGCGGCGGCTGCTGCGATCCTGGTGGTCAAGGCACTGGTGAACGACGCCATGCGCGCCGAGCGCCCGAATGCGAAGTTCGCGGGCTTCACCGACGTCACGGAGCTGGCCGAGGCCATCGCCGGCGTCTGGGACAAGCCCGCCCCGGAAGTGAACGGAAAGCGCCTGTGGCTGACCCCGCAAACGTGAGGACCGACGCGCGACGTCACCACGATCCGCAGGTACGTGGCTTCGCCAGTGACAACTACGCCGGCGCGCACCCGGAGGTTCTCGCGGCCATCGCCCTCGCCAACGGCGGCCACCAGGTCGCCTACGGCGAGGACGACTACACCGGTCACCTCCAGCGGGTCATGCACAGCCACTTCGGTCCCACCGCCGAGGCCTTCCCGGTCTTCAACGGCACCGGAGCCAACGTGGTCGCCCTCCAGGCGCTCACCGACCGCTGGGGCGCCGTCATCTGCGCCGAGTCCGCGCACATCAACGTGGACGAGGGCGGTGCGCCCGAGCGGATGGGTGGGCTGAAGCTCCTCACCGTGCCCACCCCGGACGGCAAGCTCACCCCCGAGCTCATCGACCGGCAGGCGTACGGCTGGGACGACGAGCACCGGGCCATGCCGCAGGTCGTCTCGATCACCCAGAACACCGAGCTGGGCACCGTCTACACCCCCGACGAGATCCGCGCCATCTGCGACCACGCCCACGAGCACGGCATGAAGGTGCACCTCGACGGGGCGCGGATAGCCAACGCCGCCGCCTCGCTCGACGTCCCGATGCGGACGTTCACCAACACGGTCGGCGTCGATGTGCTGTCCTTCGGCGGCACCAAGAACGGTGCGCTCTTCGGCGAGGCCGTCGTCGTGCTGAACCCGGACGCGGTCCGGGCGATGAAGCATCTGCGCAAGCTCTCCATGCAGCTCGCCTCCAAGATGCGCTTCGTCTCCGTCCAGCTGGAGGCGCTGCTCGCCAAGGACCTGTGGCTGCGCAACGCGCGGCACGCCAACGCCATGGCCCAGCGGCTCGCCGAGGGCGTCCGGGCGATCGACGGGGTGGAGATCCTCTACCCGGTCCAGGCCAACGCCGTGTTCGCCCGGCTGCCGCACGCGGTCAGCGAGCGGCTCCAGCAGCGCTTCCGCTTCTACTTCTGGGACGAGGCGGCCGGGGACGTCCGCTGGATGTGCGCGTTCGACACCGGCGAGGACGACGTCGACGCCTTCCTCCAGGCGCTCAAGGAAGAAATGACGCGATAGCGCGACCCGTGCATGAATATGCGACCGACCGGGAATCGATGGACTTCCGGTCGGCCGCTTCGTACGCTCTCCGCTCATGGAGCTGACGCAGCAGTCCCCGGACATCGACGCCTACCTGGCCGCCGACGAGGTGGTCTACCACGAGCATCCCCGGTCAGGGAGGTGGCGACCCGCCTCGCGCTCGACGCCGACGACGCATACACATACGCCCGCACCGCCTTCGAGTACGTACGCGACACCATCCCGCACTCCGCCGACTCGGGCGATCTGCGCGTCCCCTGGCGTGCCTCCGGCGTCGTCGCCACCCGCAACGGCATCCGCTACGCCAAGTCCATCGCGCTCACCGCACTGCTTCGGGCCCGCTCCATCCCGGCCGGGCTCTGCTACCAGCGGCTCACCGACGACGACGGGGCGAACCCGGTGGTCCACGACCTGGTCGCGCTGCGCCTCCCCGGCCACGACCGCTGGGCGAGGGTGGATCCCCGCGGCAACAGGCCGGGCATCGACGCACAGTTCTCGACGGAGCAGGAGCGGCTGGTGTGTGTGGTGCGCGAAGAGTTCAATAGAATTGACTATCCAGTAGTCTATGCCGTACCACCCGAGGTGATTCTCCAAGCGCTGAGGGGTGCCCGGGACTGCTCGGAGCTCTGGCGGAACCTCCCTACGGGCCTCTGAGCCCACCCGGCACCCCGCGCCCGAGCCACCGTACCCAGCAAGGCAGTAAGGCAGACGATGACCCTCACGCTCACCGTGTCCGACGAGGTGCGAGCGATCGCACCGGGCTTCACCCACCTCGCCGTCGAGGCGCACGGCCTGGTCAACGGCCCCAGCGACACCCGCAGTGCCGCCCTGCTGGACGCCGCCGCCCGCAGGCTCGCCGAGCGCCTGGACGGCCGCGCCCCGCACGAGGACCCGCGCATCGCGGCCTGGCGCGAGATCTACACGGCGTTCGGAGCCAAGCCCTCCCGCACCCGCAACTCCGCCGAGGCGCTCGCCCGGCGCGCCCTCGCCGATGGCGGCCTGCCCCGCATCAGCCTGCTGGTCGACGCCTACAACGCGATCAGCGTCGCCCACCTCGTCCCGGTCGGCGGCGAGGACACCGACCACATCAAGGGCGGGATGCGGCTGATCCGCGCGACGGGCGACGAGCCGTTCCCCACCGTCGTCGGCGGCGAGGAGAGCGTGGAGCACCCCGAGCCCGGCGAAGTCGTCTGGTGTGACGACGAGGGTGTCACCTGCCGCCGCTGGAACTGGCGCCAGGGCGTGCGGACCCGGCTCACCGAGGAGTCGGTCAACGCCGTCTTCCTGCTGGAGGGCCTCGCGCCCATGACGAACGGCGAGCTCGGCGCCGCGGGCGCCGAACTCGCCGCAACCCTGGAGCAGCTGAGCCCCGGGGCGCGGATCACTGTCCACGCACCGCGGTGACGGGCCGCTGAGGGGTGTCCGTCAGCCGAGTTCGCGCACCTCGGCGGGGGTCGGAGCCGTACCGCCGAGATGGGCGGGCACCCACCAGGTGTCGCTCGCGCCCTTGGGGCGTACCGGGTAGGCCCGCTGCGCCGCTTCCAGCAGCTCCTGGACCCGCTCCCGCAGCCGCCGGGTGATGGCACCGGCGTACTGGTCGGAGGGCGCCTCCATGGGCTCGCCGACGCGGATGGTGATGGGGATGTGGCTGCGCCGGAAATTGCGCGGCCGCCCCTTCGTCCAGATCCGCTGCGTGCCCCAGAGTGCCATCGGGATCAGCGGGACCCCGGCCTCCTGGGCGAGCCGCGCGGCACCCGACTTGAAGCTCTTCAGGGTGAACGACTGCGAGATGGTGGCCTCGGGGAACACTCCGACGATCTCCCCGGAACGCAGCGACCGGAGCGCGTGGGCGTACGCGTCCTCACCCTGGTCGCGGTCGACCGGGATGTGCTTCATTCCCCGCATCAGCGGACCGGAGATCCTGTGCCGGAAGACCGATTCCTTTGCCATGAAGCGGACCAGCCGCTTCTGCGGCAGGGCGCCCAGGCCGGTGAAGATGAAGTCGAGATAGCTGATGTGGTTGCTGACCAGCACCGCACCACCGGTCTTCGGGATGTGCTCCGAACCCTGAGTGTCGATCTTCAGGTCGAGCGCCTTGAACAGGGTGCGAGCGGCGCCGATGACCGGTCGATAGACGAGTTCTGCCATCTGGAGAAGACCCTTCTTCAGTTCCTGGGGAGGGTTCTCCCGGCGGAAGTTACGCAGCCGTAGGTTTTCGGCATTGTGGCGATGGTGCCCCATGCGCGGGCCGGTGGCCAGTCCCGGCAGACGCGGGGTGCGAGATTCTCGTCACGTGCGCGTCCTCCGGGAGCTGCGGGAATGTCCGGGCGGCGGCCGGTGCTGACCCCCTACGAAGAGCTCTGATCAGGAGGTACCAGGTGGACCGAGGGACGTACGGACAGCGGCTCGACGCATCCCGGCTCGGCGCGGAACTCGGGGAACGCGCCACGCTCGTCCAGTTCTCCAGCGCCTTCTGCCAGCCGTGCCGGGCCACCCGCCGCACGCTCCACGAGGTGGCCGGAATGGTCGACGGGGTCGCCCATGTCGAGGTCGACGCCGAGGCCCACCTCGCGCTGGTGCGACAGCTGGACATCACGAAGACGCCGACCGTCCTGGTGCTCGACGCCCAGGGGGAGGTGGTCCGCCGGGCATCCGGCCAGCCCCGCATTGTCGACGTGGTCGCGGCGCTGGGGCACGTCATATGACGGGCCGTGACGCATCTCCCACATTCCGGAACGCCCTTGACTGTGCACGCCACGCATCGTCAGTCTGACGTTATGCCGCCAGAACTCCTTCCTTACGGCCGGGTCCATGTGGACCTCGCACGCCATGCGAGTGCGCGTTGTCCGGGTGTCTGAGCACCCACGGACCCGTACGCCGCTTTCGCAGAAGGACACGTCCATGACGGCAACGCCCGATCTCGCCCCCGCTCCGACGGTCGCCACGCCCGAACTCTTCCGCTCCGTCTTCCGCCGCCACGCCGCGGGCGTGGCCGTGATCACGGCCACGGGGGAGCGCCCGGTCGGCTTCACCGCCACCTCCCTGACCTCCGTCGCCGCCGACCCCCCGCTGATCTCCTTCGGTATCGGTACGACGTCCTCCAGTTGGCCCGTGCTGTCCGAGGCCGAGTATGTCGGCGTCCACATACTCGGCGAACACCAGCGCGAACTGGCCGCGACCTTCGCCCGCAGTGGAGCCGACCGCTTCGGCCCGTCGACCGACTGGAGCGGCGGCCCCGAAGACGTTCCGCTGCTCGCCGGTGTGTCCGCCTGGCTGGTCTGCCGCGTCGTGACCCGTGTCCCGGCCGGGGACCACCGCATCGTGATCGCCGAGGTCGTGGCGGGAGCGGCCGCGGGAGCCGATCGCCCGCTGGTCTACCACCAGGGACGGTTCACGGCTCTGCGAGACTGAGGTCGCGCACGCACAGGCCCGCCGCGTTGGCAAGGTCACAGTGCGCAGCGCTTGCTCAGGGGTAAGAGACTGGGTGTACTGGCGAGTAATATCGGCCTCGGAGCCTCGGTCGTCCTGACCGGATCCGGCCCGACGGGGCGCCTATGCTGCGAGCAACAAGGCAGCCCGGAAATGACGATGCAGTAGGAGAGCCGGCGTGAGCTTGAGGATCGTTGTCTGTGTGAAGTACGTGCCCGACGCGACCGGTGACCGGCGTTTCGCCGATGACCTGACGCTGGACCGTGAGGATGTCGACGGTCTGTTGTCGGAGCTGGACGAGTACGCGGTCGAGCAGGCGTTGCAGATCGCCGGCGAGGCGGACGATGCGGAGATCACCGTGGTGACGGTGGGTCCGGAGGATGCCAAGGACGCGTTGCGCAAGGCGTTGTCGATGGGTGCGGACAGGGCGGTGCACGTCGAGGACGACGGTCTGCACGGCAGCGATGTGATGGGGACGTCGCTGGTGCTGGCGAAGGCTGTGGAGAAGGCCGGGTATGACCTGGTGGTCTGCGGGATGGCGTCGACGGACGGTGTGATGGGTGTGCTGCCGGCGCTGCTGGCGGAGCGTCTGGGTGTGCCGCAGGTGACGCTGCTGTCCGAGGTCGCGGTGGACGGGGGTGTCGTGACGGGGCGGCGTGACGGTGACACGGCTTCCGAGCAGTTGGAGGCTTCGCTTCCGGCGGTGGTGTCGGTGACCGACCAGTCCGGTGAGGCGCGCTACCCGTCGTTCAAGGGGATCATGGCGGCGAAGAAGAAGCCGGTCGAGTCGCTGGACCTGGACGATCTGGGTCTGGACGCGGACGAGGTGGGTCTGGCGGGTGCGTGGACGGCGGTGGACTCCGCGACGGAGCGCCCGGCGCGTACGGCGGGCACGATCGTGAAGGACGAGGGTGAGGGCGGCCGGCAGCTCGCCGGGTTCCTCGCGGGCCAGAAGTTCATCTAGGTCCCGTGCCGTTCCTCTTCCCTCTCCCTCTCCCTCTCTCTTCTCTTTCTGGAGTGCGTTGTCATGGCTGAAGTTCTTGTTCTGGTCGATCATGTGGACGGTGCGGTCCGTAAGCCCACGCTGGAGCTGCTGACGCTGGCGCGTCGGATCGGTGACCCGGTCGCCGTCGCGCTGGGTGCGGGTGCGGGGGCGACGGCGTCGGTGCTGGGTGAGCACGGTGCGGTGAGGGTCCTGACCTCGGACGCCCCGGAGTTCGCGGAGTACCTGGTGGTCCCGAAGGTCGATGCGCTGCAGGCCGCGTTCGAGGCGGTCTCGCCGGTGGCTGTTCTGGTGGTGTCCTCGGCGGAGGGCAAGGAGATCGCGGCGCGGCTCGCGCTGCGGGCCGGCTCCGGGATCATCACGGACGCCACTGATCTGGAGGCCGGTGAGGAGGGTGTCGTGGCGACGCAGGCGGCGTTCGCCGCCTCGTACGCGACGAGGTCCCGGGTCTCCAGGGGGGTTCCGGTGATCACGGTGAAGCCGAACTCGGCTCCCGTGGAGCCGGCCCCGGCGGCGGGTGCGGTCGAGGCGCTGCCGGTGTCGTTCGGTGCCGCGGCGACGGGTACGAGGGTCACCTCGCGGACGCCGCGTGAGTCGACCGGGCGCCCGGAGCTGACGGAGGCGGCGATCGTGGTCTCGGGTGGCCGTGGGGTCAACGGTGCGGAGAACTTCCCCGTCATCGAGGCGCTCGCGGACAGTCTGGGTGCCGCGGTGGGCGCTTCGCGTGCGGCGGTGGACGCGGGCTGGTACCCGCACACCTCCCAGGTCGGGCAGACGGGCAAGTCGGTCTCCCCGCAGCTGTACATCGCCTCGGGCATCTCCGGTGCGATCCAGCACCGGGCGGGCATGCAGACCTCGAAGACGATCGTCGCGATCAACAAGGACGCCGAGGCCCCGATCTTCGAACTCGTCGACTACGGCGTCGTCGGCGACCTCTTCGCCGTCGTCCCCCAGCTCACCGAGGAGATCAACGCCCGCAAGGGCTGATCCCCGGAGAACAGACCCGCCCCGGGCCGCACGGTGAACCCCACCGTGCGGCCCG
>NZ_NEUE01000120.1 GCF_002910905.1 Streptomyces sp. SM11
CGGGAGCGGTCCTCGCAGCCCACCGGCGGCGACTCCACGGTCCGTGCGTCAGGGGCCCGTGCGTCCGGGGGCCGTCCGCTCACGCCCCGCGCGTCCAGGGTTCGCGCGGTCGCGGCGGTGGCGGCCGTCGTCACCGTCACCGCGGGCCTCGCGGTGCGCGCCGGGGCGGACGGCGTCTTCGCCAAGTACGCGGGGAGTGCGCTCTACACGGTGCTGCTCTGCACCCTCGTCGCCTTCTGCGCGCCCCGCGCGCGGCCGGTGGTGGTGGCCTCCACGGCGCTCGGGCTGAGCTGGGCGGTGGAGTTCCTCCAGCTCACCGGCGTACCGGCGGAGCTGTCGGCGCACAGCACGGCGGCCCGGCTGGTGCTCGGCTCGACCTTCAACGCTCCGGACCTGCTCGGGGTAAGCGGTGGGCGCGGCGGCGGCCTGGGCCGCCCACGCGGGGGCCGCTCGGCCCCGCCGCTGACCCAACCGGCCCGCTTGCGGTCGCGGGTCCGCTCGCGGCTCACTTCTTCGCGCGGGTCCGCTCCTCGCTCGCCTGCATCTCCAATATCTCGAAGACATGGGCGCTGGTGCGCCGCCGGGAGGTGCCGCTGACGACGAGCGCCGCGCCCGCCACAGCCGTGGGGACGGACAGGGCCAGGATGCCGACGAGTTCGGGCCACTCGCGCTCCCCGGCGCACAAGGAGGGCCTGGTGTGCGAACCCCCGTGTTCCAGCGGGGACTCGCACTCCAGGTCGCGGGTGGGGGAGGACGACGGGACGGTGTACGGAGCCAGGAGCAGGTAGCCGAGCCAGAGCAGCAGCCCGGCCGCCACGGCGGACAGGCCCACTCCCCAGGCCACGCGGGCCCCGGCTCGGCGGTCGAACTCCTGGCGGGCGGCCCAGTGCATGGCGCTCCTCGTGGCGTGCTCGAATCCGGCGGACGGCTTCTCGTGGACGGGATGCGACAGTACACAGCGCCTGCCGCCTGCCGCCTGCCGCCTGCCGCCTGCGCGTGCCCGGCCGGGACGGTGGCGGCCGCCGTGGTCCGCATGGTGGGACGAGGTCTCGGCATGGCCCGATCCCTGCGAACCATGTCATCCGGGCCACTCGTCGGATGCCTCCGGCCCCCGGATGCTGGCTGACGTGACCCACCTGACCAAGACCACCGCCGGCGCCGCCTCCGGGATGCCCCGCCGCCGGTTCCCCTTCTCCGTCCACCGGGCGTGGATCGTCGCCGCCGTCACCTTCGTGACGATCATCGGCGGTGCGGCGTTCAACTCCCTGCCCGGGCTGCTCATCGATCCGCTCCACACCGAATTCGGCTGGTCCCGGGGCGAGATCGGGCTCGCGGTCTCCATCGACATGGCGCTGTACGGGCTGACCGCGCCGTTCGCCGCCGCGCTCATGGACCGCTTCGGCATCCGGCGGGTCGTGGCGATCGCGCTCACGATGGTGGCGGCCGGGGCGGTCGCCAGTGTCTGGATGACCGCTTCCTGGCAGCTGATGATCTATTGGGGGCTGCTGGTCGGCCTCGGCACCGGGTCGATGGCGATGGCGTTCGCCGCGACCGTCACCAACCGCTGGTTCGTGGCCCGCCGGGGTCTGGTCACCGGCGTCCTCACCGCTGCGGGGGCTTCCGGGCAGCTCGTCTTCCTCCCGCTCTGCGCGTGGATCGTCGACGAGCACGGCTGGCGGCCCGCCTCGGTCACCGTCGCCCTGGCGGCCCTCGTCGTCGTCCCGTTCGTCTGCCTGCTGATGCGCGACCACCCGGCCGATGTGGGGCTCGCCCCGTACGGCGGGGACTTCGTGCCCAAGCCCGCGCCGGCCCGGGGCGCCGCGCGCCGGACGGTGCGGGTGCTGTTCGACGCGGCCCGCACCGGACCGTTCTGGCTGCTCGCGGGTACCTTCGCGATCTGCGGGGCCACCACCAACGGCCTGGTCCGCACCCACTTCGTCCCGTCCGCGCACGACCACGGCATGCCGATCACGGCGGCGGCCTCGCTGCTCGCGGTGATCGGGGTCTTCGACGTCATCGGCACGATCTTCTCCGGCTGGCTCACCGACCGCTTCGACGCCCGCAGGCTGCTCGCCGTCTACTACGCGCTGCGCGGGATCTCGCTGATGTTCCTGCCGATGCTGATGGCGCCCGAGGTGCAGCCGCCGATGATCTTCTTCATCGTGTTCTACGGTCTTGACTGGGTCGCCACGGTCCCGCCGACGCTGGCGCTCTGCCGCGAGCAGTACGGCGAGGACAGTGCGATCGTCTTCGGCTGGGTGCTGGCCTCGCACCAGGTGGGCGCGGCGGTGGTGGCGTTCCTCGGCGGGGTCGCGCGGGACGTGTTCGGCAGCTACGACGTCGTCTGGTACGCGTCGGGGGCGCTGTGCGCGATGGCGGCGCTGATGTCGCTGGTGATCCGCCGTGCCCGGACCGCCGAGACCGTACCTAGCGGCTGAACCGGCCGAACGCCCCTCGGTGGAAGAGGAGGGGGTCCCCCTCGTCCGTCGCCCCCAGTGCCTCTGCCCGGCCGACCACGATGAGGTGGTCGCCGCCGGTGTGGACGGCGTGGATACGGCAGTCGATCCAGGCGGGTACGGAGTCCAGCAGCGGCGACCCGGTCGCCGGGGCGTCCTCGTGGGCCACTCCCGCGAACTTGTCGGCCCCGCTGACCGCGAACCCCCGGCAGAGCGCGCCCTGTTCCGCCCCCAGGATGTTCACGCAGAAGGCCCCGGCGCGGGCGATGCGCGGCCAGGTCGTCGACGTGCGGGCGACCATGAAGGACACCAGCGGCGGGTCCAGCGAGAGCGAGGCGAAGGACTGGCAGGCGAAGCCCGTCGGCCCGTCCGCGTCGCGGGCGGTGATCACGGTGACGCCGCTGGCGAAGTGGCCCAGCACGCGCCGGAATTCGTCCGGTGCGACGGGCGGCCGCTCGTCGTCGCGGACGGCCCTGAGGTCCGGCCGGGGAAGCGCCTCGGGCGGTGTCCCGGCGTGTGACCCCGGTGCGGCTGTCGTGGCGGCGCCGACGGACCTGAGGTACCGGACGGCGGTGGCGGCCATGCCTGCGTGTCCCATCACGCCGTCCATTAGAGCTGACGGATCGTCAGATGTGAAGTCGCTCGCGTGGATGCGGGTCTCAGGTCCCGGTGCGTCGGGCGTAGTGGCGTTGCGCCTTCGCGCGGTTGCCGCAGCCCGCCATGGAGCACCAGCGGCGCGTGCCGTTCTTGGACACGTCGTGGAAGTGCAGGACGCAGGCGTCGTTCGCGCAGGAGCGGATGCGGTCGGGCCGGTCCACGGCCAGTCGTAGCCAGTTCTCCGCCGCGTACCAGGCGGGCAGCCAGGACGGCTCGTCCACCTCCACCACGGACTCCGGCGCCCCGTCGGGCCCCAGGGTGCGGCGGATGCGTCCGTGGGAGAGGACCTCGTTCAGCCGGTCGGCATCCCCGGGGGTGGCCGGATCGCGGCGGACGGCCTTGGTGGCCAGGGTGTCGAGCGCCGCGCGGGCCAGGAGCAGCCGGTCCAGCGTGGCACGGTCGGCGGCGGGGAGGGCGGCAGGGGCGGGGGCGGGGGCGAGGTGTTCCTGTACCGGGGGACTGTTGAGCCAGACGGCCAGACCGGAGACCGAGTCCAGCAGGTCGTGCGGGCCGGCTCCGTCGGTCCAGCGGGTGTTGAGCAGGTCGATGGCGAGCGGCTCACCGGTCAGCGGCCGGGGGTCGGCCCCAGGGGGATGCGGCACGGCTGGGCTCCTTCCGTCGCGCAGGAGGGGGCGGCTTACCCGTCGATCATAACCAGCCAAACGAAGATCACCGGTTGACGCCGCTTCTTCTAACCTTCAAAATCGATATCAACGGTTACGAGAGCGTCTCGCGACCTTGACCGAAGGAACGGGACCGACCATGAGCAAGGCGAAGAACCTCCAGACCGGCCACGTCGGCCTCAACGTCACCGACCTGGAGCGCTCGGCAGCCTTCTACCGTGAGGTCTTCGACTTCGAGGTGCTGGCCGAAGGCAGGGACGCCGATCGCCGCTGGGTGTTCCTGGGGCGCGACGACCGGCTCGTGGTGACCCTGTGGCAGCAGAGCGAGGGCACGTTCTCGGCGGCCCTCCCCGGTCTCCACCACCTCTCGTTCCAGGTGGACTCCGTCGAGGAGGTCCGGGCCACCGAGGAGGTCCTGCGCGGGCTGGGCGCGGAGTTCGCCCATGAGGGCGTCGTGCCGCACGGCGAGAGCGGCACCTCGGGCGGCATCTTCTTCGCCGACCCCGACGGCATCCGCCTGGAGATCTACGCGCCGACCGGGGCCGACCCGGCGGACGCCCCTACCGCCGGATCTCCCACCTGCGGCTTCTTCTAGGCATCCAGGAATCCAGGCATCCAGACGTCGGCAGAAGGGCAGGGTGGAGCAGGGCCATGAACGGATATCACCGTGGCGAGGTCGCCGTGCAGGAGCGGGCGGGCCTCGCACAGCGGGCGGCGAGTGCGCAGCGGGCCATCCGCTCCGACATCCCGGAGGTGGCGGCGGACTTCCTCGTCCAGCAGCCCTTCCTGGTGGTGGGCTGTGCGGACGAGCGGGGGCGGATCTGGGCGACCCAGCTCACCGGCGAACCGGGATTCCTGCGCGTTCCCGCGCCGGACACGCTGATCATCGAGGCGCTGCCCCTGCCCGACGACCCGCTGGCCGGTCCGCTGTCCGGCGCCGGCGCGGGCGGGGCCGCCCCCGCCCGGATCGGCATGATCGGCATCGAGCCGGCCACCCGTCGCCGGATGCGGATGAACGGCCGGGCGGTCCGGGACGGGGACGGGCTCCGCGTCACGCTCGACCAGGCCGTCTCCAACTGCCCCAAGTACATCCAGGTGCGCCGGCCCCACCGGACCGCTCCGGGTGAGGGGGCCGGGCGGCGGCACACGGTCGCGGACGGCGACGCCCTGAGCCCCGCACAGCAGGAGGCGCTGCGGGCCGCGGACACCTTCTTCGTCGCCACCGCCTCCGACCGGGGCGACGCCGACGCCTCGCACCGGGGCGGCAACCCGGGCTTCGTCCAGGTGCTCACGCCCCGGCTGCTGCGCTGGCCCGACTACGCGGGCAACGGCATGTTCCTTACCCTGGGCAACCTCGAACTCAACCCGGCCGCCGGTCTCCTCGTGCCCGGCTGGGACACCGGCTCCTCCCTCCATCTGACCGGCTTCGCCCGTACGGTCTGGGACGCGGACGAGGTGGCGCGGGTGCCGGGGGCGGAGCGCCTCGTGGAGTTCGAGGTCGCCGCCGTACGGGAGGTCGCCGCCGCCTCCCCGCTGCGCTGGTCGGAGCCCGGCTTCCACCGTTTCAACCCGCCGGTGGCCGGCTGATCCGCTGATTCCCGCGGCCGGGTGCGCCCCTCTCAGCGACCCCGGTACTCCGGCGGCCGGCGCTCGACGAAGGACGCCACGCCCTCGTTGGCGTCGCGCGTGGTCATGTTGATCTCCTGGGCGGCGGCCTCGGCCGCGAACGCGGTGGCCCGGTCGCCGTCCAGGGAGGCGTTCACCAACTGCTTGGTCAGGGCGAGAGCCCGGGTGGGGCCCGCCGCCAGCCGGCCGGCCCACTCCTTGGCCAGGGCCTCCAACTCCCCTCCCGGCACCGTGCGGTTGACCAGTCCCAGCCGCTCGGCATCCGCGGCGGTGAGGGCGCCCCCGAAGAACATCAGCTCCTTGGCGCGCTGCGGTCCCACCAGCCGGGGCAGCAGATACGCGCCGCCGCCGTCCGGGACGAGCCCCCGGCGTACGAAGACCTCGATGAACTTCGCCGTGTCGGCGGCCAGGACCAGATCGCAGGCGAACGCCAGGTGCGCCCCGATCCCGGCCGCCGTCCCGTTGACGGCGGCGATCACCGGCTTCTCGCAGTCCAGCACGGCGGCGATGAGCCGCTGCGCGCCGAGCCGGATCGTCCGGGCGACGTCTCCGGGGAGCCGTTCGCGGGTGGGGGCCGGGGCGCCGCGCAGGTCGGCCCCCGCGCAGAAGCCGCGGCCCGTGGCGGTGAGCACGACGGCCCGTACGGCGGGGTCGGCGGAGGCCTCCGCCAGCAGGGCGATGATCTGCTCCCGCTGGTCCCGGGTGACGGCGTTCATGGCCTCGGGCCGGTTGAGGGTGATCCACGAGACGCCGCCGTCGAGGGAGTGCAGGACGGTCGAGTCCTGGGGGGCGGCCGGTATGCCCGTGGCCGCTGCCGGCCTGCTGCCCGACCTGCTGCCCGGCGTGCTCGCCTCCGGCCCGGCGTCCGCCGCCTCCCCGCTCATCGGCACACCGCCAGCGCGTCCAGGGCCACCGCGCCCTGCCCGCGGCCCAGCACCACCAGCGGGTTGATGTCCAGCTCGGTCAGGTCGTCGCCCAGTTCCAGGGCCATGCGCTGCACCCGCAGCACCACTTCGACGAGCGCGTCCACATCGACGGGGGGCCCGCCGCGCACCCCCTCCAGCAGGGCCCGGCCGCGCAGCTCGCCGAGCATGTCCCGGGCCTGCTGCTCGCCGAACGGCGGCACCCGGACCGCCGCGTCGTGCAGCACCTCCACCAGGACCCCGCCGAGCCCCACCGTGACGGTCGGGCCGAAGAGGGCGTCGTGGGTGACCCCGACCATCATCTCGACGCCCCGGTCGATCATCTGGCAGACCAGGATGCCGTCCAGGTCCACCGACTCGTACCGGGCGATGTCGGTCAGCTCGCGGTAGGCGTCGCGGACCTGGCTGGCCGAGGTGAGGCCGACCTTCACCAGGCCCAGCTCCGTCTTGTGGGCGAGCCGGGGGCCGGAGGCCTTCATCACCACCGGATAGCCGACCGGGCCCGCCGCCCGGACCGCCGCCGCCGCGCTGGTCACCAACTGCTCGCGCGGCACCCGGATCCCGTACGCGCGCAGCAGCTGCTTCGCCGCGTGCTCGCTGAGCTGCTGCCCCGGCCGCAGCAGGCCCCGCGCCTTGCGGAAGGAGGGCGACGGGGTGCGCGGGGCGTCCTCGAAGGGGGAGCGGTAGCGGTCGGTGAAGCGGTGGTGGTCCAGGTAGGCCTTCACGGCGGTGACGCAGTTGCGGGACGTACGGAAGGTGGCGAGCCGGGACGAGCCCAGCAGGGTGGTGCGGTAGGCGTCCTCGGTGCCGACGGGGGAGCCCCAGATCACGCACACCAGCTTGTCGGTGGCCTCCGCCGCGTCCGCCAGGTCCTGGGCGAGCCGGTCGCTCATCGGGGGGAAGGGGCCGGTGATCGGGCAGATCAGCACCCCGACGGAGGGATCGGCGAGGATCGCGTCGATGATCTTCCGGCCGCGCCAGTCGCCGACCGGGTGGCCGCCGTTGTCGATGGGGTTGGCGACGTTCAGGTAGCCGGGTATCCAGGTGTGCAGCTCGTCCTGCTTCGCCGGCGACAGGGTGGGCAGCGCGAGTCCCGCCGCCGTCGCCAGGTCCGCGAAGTGCGCGCCGGTGCCGCCGGAGATCGAGTACACCGCGACCCCCTGGGCCTGCGGCGGCCGGGCGCGGGCCAGCAGGGCGGCGGTGTCCTGGAGCTCGTCCAGGCCGTTCACCCGGATCACCCCGAACTGCCGCATCGCCGCGTCCACCACCTGGTCCGCCCCGGTCAGCTTCCCGGTGTGCGAGGCGGCGGTCCGGGCCCCGGCCTCCGTGCGGCCCACCTTCACGGCGACGACGGGAACCCCGGCGCGGGCGGCCCGGTCGGCGGCGAGCAGGAAGGAACGGCCGTCCTTGAGCCCCTCGACGTAACAGGCGATGGCCCCGACCTCGGGGAGCTGCGCGAAGTAGGCGAGGAAGTCGGCGGTCTCCAGATCGGCCTCGTTGCCCGTGGGGGCCCAGTGCGAGAGCCGGATGCCCAGCTCCTGGAGGGCGTGGAGCGGGCGGCCCTGGTGCCCGGACTGGGTGATCAGGGCGATGGCGGGCCCTTCCAGGTCCTCCCGGAACCTCTCGAAGGCGTTCAGGTTGGTGTTCGGTCCGAGCAGCCGCAGACCCGAGCGTTCCACGGCCGCCGCCAGCCGGGCCTGGGCGGCCGCGCCCGCCTCCCCGGTCTCGGCGAATCCGGAGGCGAAGGCGACGGCGAAGGGCACCTTGGCCTCGCCCAGCTCCTCGATCACCGGGAGCGGGTCCGCGACGAGCAGGACCGCGAGGTCGACCGGCTCGGGGAGCTCGGTGACCGAGGGGAAGCAGTCCCGGCCGAACACGGCCTGCCGGGTCGGGTGCACCGGGTGCAGCCGGGCCCCGACCCGTTCGGCCCAGGAGATGAGCTGCCGGGTGATGCCGGTGTTGGGGCGGCCCTCGGAGTCCGATGCGCCGACGACGGCCACCGATCGGGGCCGGAAGAAGCGGTCCAGGTCGGGCACGGTCAGGTGCAGCGGTCGCCCGCTGACGTCGAGGCCGCCCCGGGCCGAGGCCGTCGGCAGGCTGACGACGGCGGCGTGCGGCTCCTCGCCGCAGGCCACCACCCGGGCGCGGAAGTCGGTGGTGAGTGTGCCGTGAGTCGATCCAAGCATCGTTCCGCCCACTCCTGCTCGATGGCCCGCCGGTGAACGGGCGGGGCCGGCCGGTTAGCTGACACCTTGTCAGGTTACTGAACTGACGCTGCGTCAGGAATGGGTGTGCAGGCAAAGGCTCGCGCGATCACCGGACGGCCGTGCGGGTGGAACCTCCCGTGGTCACGGAGAGGCAATCCGTGGCGTAGAGTGGTGTTTACCGACGCGGGGTGGAGCAGCTCGGTAGCTCGCTGGGCTCATAACCCAGAGGTCGCAGGTTCAAATCCTGTCCCCGCTACTGAAGAACACGACCGAGGCCCGGATCCCAAGGATCCGGGCCTCGGTCGTGTTCCGCCCCCGTCGGTTCCGGACGTCGGCCGCCGGACGCTCGGACATCCCTCCCGGACGCTGAGCCATGGGCGGAGGCCGCCCTGCCGCGTGAGGCTGATGCCATGAATCGGACAGATACGACGACAGACACGACCTCCGCGCAGGAACCCGTACTCGTGACCGGCGGCACCGGCAAGACCGGCAGCCGGGTGGCGGCCCGGCTCCGTGAGCTGGGGGTGGAGACCCGGGCGGCCCCGCCACCTCGTCGCCGAGCGCCCCGTACCACCCCGGCGGATCCGCCTCGGGCCGGTCGAACCAGTCCCGCAGCGTGCACACCAGCATCCAGTCCAGCAGCCGGTCGAGCACGATCTGATCGCCCGGCCGCCCGCCGCCGAGCTGCGCCTCCAGGTAGTCGCGCATCGGCGCGCAGTCCTGCTCGTCGGGCACCACCAGGGCGGGCGGAAGCGCCCGCAGGAGCCGCTGGGGAACCTGCGCCTGTACGTCATAGGTGGCGGCCAACAGCACGGTGGGGCAGTCGAATTCGGGTCCGCGGTCCGGTGGGGCGCCGGTGTCGCGGAGCCGGCCCCAGTGCACTTCCCGTACGCCGCCGGCCCGCCCCGCCCCCGTACCGCCCGCCGGGTCGTCGGTGAAGACGAACGGGGCCGGACCCCGGACGATCGCCACCTCGCCGACCTCCACCCGCAGCGGCTCGCCGCCCTCCGGCACGATCCACCCCGCACCTCGCAACGGCAGGCACAGGGTCAGATACGCCCCGTCCGTGAACCGCAGCGACCACGGTGCCCTCAGCACCGAACGGCCGAACACCGCGCCCCTGCCCCGCACGCCCCGCAACAGCTCGTCGAACACGTCCATGACGCACACGATATGCAGAGCCGCGGCCGCCCCGGACGATCACCTGTGCACGACGGACGGACACCCACGGGCCGGAAGGGGCCACGGCGATGGACCGGACCCGTCGGCGCCCGCTCCGGCCGGCACGGCGGCCGCCGTGCCGGCCCGTACGTCAGCGGTGGCTCAGGACGTTGACCACTCGGCCGTCGGGGTCGCGGACGAAGAACCTCCGCACGCCCCACTCCTCGTCCTGGAGCGGGTGGACGATCTCCGCCCCGCTCTCCCGTACCGCCGCGTAGGCCCTGTCCACGTCGTCCACCTCGATGCTCATGTCGGGGACGACCGGGGCGGTCAGGTCGTGGGTCATGAAGCTGACCTGCTCCTGCGGACGGGACGGCGAGGCGACGGTGGTGATCCAGCCGAGGTTCATGACCTCCTCGAAGCCGAGCAGGCCGTAGAACTCCCGGCTCTCCTCCACCGCCTCCGAACGGATGTTGGGCACGACGCGGCGAACGGTCATCAGCGACTCCCGGAAGGTGATCCTGCATCAGGTCGCCCCGGCCGCCGCAGGCTTCGAGGGCGGCCGGGGTCGGGTCCTCGCAGGCACGGTAGTACGCCGTCCGGACCCGTGTCGCCCTCCCGCCGCCGGGTGTCGAGCAGGCCGTTCTCGTTCTTCTCCCGCATCAAGCCGAGATGAAAGAACTCACATCGGGCAGAAAACCGCACCACGGTCGTGGCGCATTCTCTCGACATATGTTCCCGGGGTATACCCCCCAAGTATTCGGCATTACCGCGTTCGCCTCGACGGCCATAGAGTGAGGCCTGCAACAAGGCATGCACATGTGCATGGTCCTGTGCAAAGTGTTCGGCGATTCTCCGGCCTATCGGCCATTCCTCGCCGGAGGCCCGCACGAGACCCTACGAGAGGAGTACGGCGGCAATGTCCGTTTCCATTCCTGAGGGCGTGCACGAACTTCAGAAGCTGATTGTCGACTGGGTGGGCGAATCCATCGAGAACCCGGACGTCTCCCTGGGGGACAACTTCCTGGACCTCGGCGGCCACTCGCTTCTCGCCATGAACCTCAACACACGTGTCCAGCAGCATTTCGGTCGCGAGCTGGACGTGAAAGTCCTGTTCGAGGAGTCGCTCGGCAGCGCGATCGCGGAACTGCATACGCGGATGGCCGAGCAGCCGACCGCGTAATTCGTTCACCAAGCATTCAGAACCAGAGGCTGGAGTAGCCGTGAATGACCGCATTTCCGATTTCCGACTGACCTCCGACGAGCTCGCCACGTTCGAGGAGCAGGGTTTCATCGGGCCGATCAAGGTATATGAACCCGAGGAGATGGAGAGGCGCTGGAACCGCATACGCCGGGCAATTCCGGACCGGTCGCGGGCGATCTACCCGGAAGACGCGCTGGGCGCGGTGACCAACCTCTCCAACTACGACCGGCACCTCGACATCGATCTGCTCAGCGAGCACATCATGCAGCGGGCCATCGTCGAGCGGGTGGCCTCCATCCTCGGTCCGGACCTGCTGTGCTGGCGCACCGAGTTCTTCCCGAAGTACCAGGGGGACGAGGGGACGGACTGGCACCAGGCGTCGACGTTCGCCCACTCCAGCGGCCGCCCCCAGATCAGGTGGCCCGCGCAGAACGACGCGCCCGCCTTCGGCGGCACGATCACGGCCTGGACCGCGTTCACCCACTCCACCCGGGAGAACGGCTGCCTCCAGCTCATGCCGGGCACGCACCGGGTGATGAACTACGACGAGTCCCTCGGCATGTCCTACAACCCGGACACGATCAACAAGCGGGAGAAGGACAGCGTCCGGCGCGGCTTCTTCGGCTACGACTACCGCGAGCTGCAGAAGGACCCCGACTGGCGCCCCGACGAGTCGAAGGCGTTCTCCCTCGTCATGCAGCCGGGCGAGTGCGTGATCTTCTGGTCGACCCTGATGCACGGTTCGCTGCCGCACACCGGCAGCCAGAAGGACTACCGCATGGGGTTCGCCACCCGGTACGTGCCGACCCAGGTCGAGGTCTACCCGGACCTCGGTGACGTGTCCGAGTACGGCGGCACGATCCCGCTGGACAACTTCGGCTCCGTGCTCGTCTCCGGGAAGGACGAGTACGGAGCCAACAGGCTGACCGACCAGAACCGCCGCGGTCACAAGTTCACTCCGTGGGACTTCCGGGAGTCCTTCAGCAGCTGACGTTCCCCGGGCCCGCGCCGACGCCGGGCCGGCCGTGCGGGCTGTGAGTGGCCGGCCGGAGGCCGGCCCCGCTCCCGTGACCGTCGAAGCCCGGACGGGGCGAGGTGGCGGGGCAGCCGACCGCCCCGCCCC
>NZ_NEUE01000121.1 GCF_002910905.1 Streptomyces sp. SM11
CCCGGATGGGCGGCGCGGCGGCCGACGGCACGGCGACGGCGGGCGGTCGTACGGCGTCGGCAGGCGGTCGCGCAACGGCCGGCGGCGGGGTGAACGGTAGTGCGGCGGCGGGTCGTGCGGAGGCCGATGGCACGGTGGCCAGTGGCGCGGCGGGCAGTACGACGGCCGGTAGCGCGGGAGCAGGAAGTGTCACAGCAGTCCTTCGCGTCCTTGCGGAGCCGCGGCAGCGGTCACCCGGCTCCGGTGAACCGGTCCCGGGCGCCGCTGCGGGCGGCCCGGAGAACCGGCATGCCTGTTACGGGTGTGCGCGGGGCGCACACCCGTACCGCCTCCGGCGCACAGAGGCCGGAGGGCGGATGGAGGTCAGGGAAAGCGGAGGGGGAACGGTGGCCCGCGCCGCGAGATGGCGTGCAGGGCCGGCAGGTCCTGGGGGCGCCGTCCGGGCCGGCGGCGGGTGCACCGCCGGGCGGGCGGCACCGGGGCGGGCGGCACCGCGGACCACAGGCGCCAGGCCGTCCGCAGCGGGGCACGGACGAACAGCACCAGGCAGCGACTCAGCCGGGCGAGGGCGACCTCGCCACGCCACAGCCACCAGCCGCAGATCAGTCCGGCCACCGCGTGGGCGGCGGCCATGCCGAGGGTGAACACCGCGCCGTCGAAAGCCGCCAGAAGCCCCATCAGGTCCGACGAACCGCCGATCGGGGCCTCGTGCTCGGAGTGGTTCATCGCGCCCGACGCACCATGCCCGCCGCCCGCATGGTGCGCGCCGGAGCCGGACGGCAGCCAGGATTCGGCGCCGGTGAAGAAGGCGTGCAGCACCGACTGCCCCAGAACGTGGGCCGCGACGGTCACCGGAGCGCTCCGTTCCCGCGCGGCGAGCCACCAGCCCGCCGCGCACACCGGAAGCAGGGCGGCGGCCTGGACGAGCAGGGGCAGGGGCGCGCCGGACATCAGCGCGTGGCCGAGTCCGGACACGGCGACGCACACCACCGCGAACAGCACGGTGCGCCCGAGTCGGAGTGCGGTTCCGGCTCCCATGGCCGCCATCGTGCCAGCCGGACCCGCCTCGGAGTGAAGAGCACCAGATGCCGAAACAACGGGAGTTCGCCGCGTTTGCCCCACCAGCACCACAGAGTGATCCATATCACAGGTGCGTGTCGGGAACTTTCCCCTCTTTGCGTCCGACTGCTTCAACAACGCGTCTGCGTAAGCCTCGTGGCCCGGGGCCGCCGCATCCGCCGCCGCCAGCCGATGCCCCCGCCCCGAAGAGGCCGCATGACGAATCCGCCCCCCACTCCCGAACCGGCAGCGGCCGCCGAGACGTCCGGAACCACCGCGCCCGACCCCGAAGCCGTTGCCACGGACACGGCCTCCGACAGCGCCGCGTCCGACGACGACGGCCGGGTCCCCGGCCCCCGCTCGCCGGGAGAGTCGAAACGACCGACGCTCCGCTCCGACCTGCGGGCCTCGTGGCCCGACGGTCTGGTGGCGCTCCTCATCACCGCGGCAATCTTCGTCCTGCTCTACATACGCATCCGCAACAAGGCCTCCTCCACCGTCACCGTGATGCCGTTCATGGCCGACGCGGGCGGCTTCTGGATGTACTTCCTCAGCCAGGCGTTCGGCTGGTCCGCCCTGCTCTGGGCCTGGGGGACCGTGGTCCTCGGCCTGATGCTGTCAGGTCCGCGGCCGGGCCGCCTGCCGCTGTCGGGCCCCCGGCTGGAACGCCTCCACCGCACCACGAGCCTCAACACCATCTCGCTGATCGCGGCCCACGCCCTGCTGTTCGCGGCGGAACTGGTCCGGCACGACACGGCGTCCTGGAACTCCGCGGTGGCCACCGCCTTCGTGGAGGCCTTCGTCCCCGGCGGCTACGACTCGGGGACCGGGCGGATCGCCTTGCCCATCGGTCAGGCGGCCCTGTATCTCGCGATCCCGCTCGGCCTGCTCTTCTACGTACGCCACCGCATCGGCCCCAAGACCTGGCGGGTCCTGCACCGTTGCGTGATCGTCGTCTACGTCCTCAGCGTCTGGCACACCCTGCTGTACGGGACCAACGTCTGGTACGACGGCTGGTTCCGCACCAGCGTCTGGCTGCTCCAGCTCCCGATCGCCGCGCTGCTGCTCCTGCGTCTGATGCGGCCCGCCCGTCGCTCCGAGGAGCTGCCCGGCCGGCCCGGAGCGACCACCGGGGCCCGCACGGGATGGGCCCTGCGGCTGGGCGGACGGCTCGCGGTGGTGGCGGTCCTGGCGGCCCTGGTCGCCGTCGTGGCGAGCGGCAGCGACGGCGGGCGCAGTGAACCCCCGAAGGACACCTCCTCCACCCACAACCACGACTGAGAGGCGACCGCAACCAGGACCGGAGACGGCCCGCCACCGCGCCTGAGAGGTGACCGCCACCGCACTCAAGGACCGTCGGCCACCACGCCGGGAGGCCGCCCGCCCGGCGACGTACGCTCGGAGGCATGAACACCAACGATCTTCCCGTGATCGCCGCCGTCGACGGCTCCACGCACAGTCGGCAGGCACTCGACTGGGCCACCCGCGAAGCCGTGCGGCGCGGGCTGCCTCTGCTGATCGTCCACGTCCGCCCGCTCACCCGGCAGATCGACGAGGAGACCGGGCGGCGCGAGGCGGAGACGCTCCTGGCCGAATGCGTACGCCGGAGCGCCCTCACCGCTCCGGAGCTGCGGCCCTCGACGCTGGCCCCGCTGGACTTCCCGTCGGCCGCCCTGGTCTCGCTCGGCCGGGACGCGTCCATGATCGTGGTCGGATCGCGCGGACTCGGCGGCTTCCGCTCGCTGATGATCGGCTCCAACAGCCTCGCCACCGCGTCGATGGCGAGCTGTCCCGTCGTCGTCGTGCGGGACGACCGCCCGGAGGGGGACGACGGCCGCGCCGGGGACGCGGGGGCCTTCACCGACATCGTGGCGGGGGTGGCCGCCGACGAGAGCAGCGAAGGGGTCCTGGAGTTCGCGTTCGCCACCGCAGCCTCCCGGCCGGGCGCCCGGCTGCGGATCGTGCACGGCTGGACGATGTTCTCCTCCATGCTCGCGGGCGGCCCCGTCCTGGACCGGGAGGAGGCGGCGGGCTCGGCCGCTCGGACGCTGGCCGAGCTGACCTCGGGTTGGCACGAGAAGTACCCGCGAGTGGAGATCGTCCGGGAGCCGGTCAACGGTTCCGCCTCGCGCACCCTGGTGACCGCTTCGGCAACGGCGGCCCTGACGGTGATCGGCCGTCGCAGGGGCGGCGAGTCGCTCGGGCTCGGGCTGTCCCCGGTGGCGCAGACGGCGGTCACGCACGCGCTGGGGCCGGTCGCCGTCGTGCCCTGCTGAGCGGTTGTCCACGCCCTGCCGAGCCGTTTCCCCATGCTCTGCTCAGCCATTTCCTCACGCCCTGCCGTCCCGCCCCACGCACCCCGTTGGCGCGGGCCCCTTGGCCTGGCGGGCGGCTTGACCGAGACTTGGCCAATGACACAGCGTGTGGCACTCGCGACCGTGATGGACCGGCTTGCCATCGATGCGGTGATCACCGGGTACGCGGTGGCCGTCGACGACGGGGCCTGGTCGGACTACGGCGCCCTGTTCACCCCGGACGGCCGCGCGGACTACCGGGGTGCGGGCGGCGTGGAGGGCCCGGCCGAGGAGATCGCCCGGTGGCTTCAGGAGACGATGCGCCTCTTCCCCGTACGCCAGCACCTGATCGTCAACCGCCGGATCGACCTGGAGGACCTCGGCGGCTACACGGGCGACCGGGCCGAGGTGCTGGCCGACTACCTCAATCCGATGTGCCTGGACCGGCGGGCGGCGGGCGAGACGGACGCGCCGGGGAAGGCGGATTCCGGGCGGCCCCGGGGCGCCACGCCCGACTTCGTGACCGGCGGCCGATACACCTTCGAGCTGCACCGTGCCGAACCGGGCTGGCTGATCCGTGCGGTCACCGTCCACGAGAAGTGGCGCCGGACGCCGGGCGCGTAGGGCCTGTCGTCCCCCTGCCCTCGTCGCCCGATGGGCGGCCGGGCGATCCGCCGTGCCCCCGCTCGGCCGCGTCCTGTGTCCGGCGGCGATCGCCTCCCCCACACTGGGTGTCCAGACGGGGTATCCAGGGGTTGACGCGGTGACGGCGACCGCCTGCCCGCGCGAGCGAGGAGGGCACGGCATGCGAATCCGGGGCGGGCGTCTCCCGGTCGGCCGGAACGCGGCCGGCGCCTCCGGTGACGGTGCCTGCGGGGAGAGGTCCTCCGAGGGCAGCACCACCGGGGACGGCTCCTCCGGTGACGGGCCGGCGGCCGGCGGCCGGGACTCCGTCGGCGCGGGGCCGCTCCCGTCCCCCTGGGCGCGGGGCGCGGCGGCACTGCTCGCCGGGGCGCTGCCCGCTCTCGCCTTTCCCGCGCCCGGTCTCTGGTGGTTCGCCTACGTGGCGCTGGTCCCCTGGCTGCTGCTGATCCGAACGGCTCGCACGCCCCGCCGGGCGGCGCTGGACGGGTGGATCGGCGGGACCGGGTTCGTCATCGCCGTGCACCACTGGCTGATGCCGAGCCTCCACGTCTTCATCCTGCTGCTGGCCGCCCTGCTCGGACTGCTCTGGGCGCCCTGGGGGCTGCTGGTGTCCCGGCTGCTCGGCGGGTCTCCTTCCGCGCCGCGTGCCGTGGCCGCCGCGGTCGTCGTGCCCTCCGGGTGGCTGATGATCGAGCTGGTCCGGTCCTGGGAGGGGCTCGGCGGGCCCTGGGGGCTCCTGGGCGCGAGTCAGTGGGAGGTCGCCCCCGCCCTGCGGGTCGCCTCGGTGGGCGGGGTGTGGCTGGTGAGCCTGCTGGTGCTCACGGTGAACACCGGCGCGGCCCTGCTGATCGCCGACCGTGCGGCCCGCTGGACCGCCGGGGTCCTCCTGGTGGTGTGCGCCCTGTCCGTCACGGCGGTGTGGGCCTGGGCGCCCCGGCCCGCGAGCGCCGGCACGGTCAGGGTCGCCGTCGTGCAGCCGGGCGTCGTGGCGGGGCCGGGAAGTGTCGCGCGCCGCTTCGACCGGGGTGAGGAGCTGACCCGTTCGCTGGAGGGCCGGGGCGTGGACCTGGTGGTGTGGGGCGAGAGCAGCATCGGGGCGGGTGCGTGGCAGAACCCGGAGACCGCGCGGCGGCTGGCGGAGCTGTCCCGCCGGGTCGGCGCGGATCTGCTGGTCAATGTGGACGCCCGGCAGACGGGCGGCTCGGGGCGGTCGGGGATCTTCAAGTCGGCGGTGCTCGTGGGTCCTGACGGGCCGACCGGGGACCGCTACGACAAGATGCGGCTGGTCCCGTTCGGCGAGTACGTCCCGGTCCGCTCCCTGCTGGGGTGGGCGACCTCCGTGGGCAGGGCGGCGGGCGAGGACCGGCTGCGCGGCGACCGCCAGGTGGTGATGACCCTGCCGGACGGGGCGCGGGGGCTGCGGGTCGGTCCGCTGGTCTGCTTCGAGTCGGCGTTCCCCGACATGAGCCGCAGTCTGGTGCGCGACGGTGCGCAGGTACTCGTCGCGCAGTCGGCGACCTCGACGTTCCAGGACAGCTGGGCCCCGGCCCAGCACGCGTCGCTGGGGGCGCTGCGGGCGGCCGAGAACGGCCGCCCGATGGTCCACTCGACGCTCACCGGGATCAGTGCGGCGTACGGGCCCCGGGGGGAGCGGGTGGGTCGCCCGCTCGGCACGGACGCGAGCGCGGCGGAGGTGTTCGACCTGCCGCTGGCACGCGGCGGCACGCTCTACGGCCGGCTCGGCGACTGGCCGGTGTACGGGGCGCTGGCGGCGCTGGCCGCGCTGTGCGCCGTGGAGGGACTGCGGGCTCTCAGGAGGCCAGCTCCAGGGCCTCCCTGACCACCCGCTCGCACAGCTCATGGGTCGCCAGGGCGTCCCGGGCGCTGAGTGTCTCGCCCCGGCGCACGGCGTCGAGGAAGGCGTGCACACAGGCTTCGATGCCGCGCTGCCGGGCCACGGGAACCCAGTCGCCGCGCCGCCGCACACTGGGCTGGCCCTTGTGGTCGATGACGTCCGCGAGGTTGAGGACCTGTCGCTTGGTGTCCTGGCCGGACACTTCGAGGATCTCCTCGGTCGACCCGTTCAGCCGGTTCATCGTGCCGATCGCGGTGAATCCGTCGCCGGAGAGCTGGAGCACCACGTGGTGCATCAGGCCGTCCACGATCCGGGCCCGCACCGTGGTGTGGTCGACGGCGCCCGGGGCGAGAAAACGCAGGGTGTCGACGACGTGGATGAAGTCGTCGAGGATCATGGACCGGGGGTCCTCGGGCAGTCCGACCCGGTTCTTCTGCATGAGGATCAGCTCGCGCGGGTGCTCCGCGCACTGCGAGTAGCCCGGGGCGAAACGGCGGTTGAAGCCGACGGCGAGGCTGACGCCTCGTTCCTCGGCGAGGTTCACCAGCCGTTCGGACTCGGCGAACTCGTAGGCGATCGGCTTGTCGACATAGGTGGCGACGCCGGCCTTGAGGAGGCGTTCCACGATCTGCGGGTGCACGGCCGTCGGGGCGTGCACGAAGGCCGCGTCCAGCCCTTCGGCGAGGAGGGAGTCGAGGGTCGTGTGACGTCCCGCGGCCGGGATGCGGTGGGCGTCGCCGACCGCATGGAGCGTGGCGGGGGTGCGGGTCTGCAGGTGCGGTTCGACCCCCGGTACGGCGGTGAGCACCGGCAGGTACGCCTTCTGCGCGATATCGCCGAGCCCGATGCAACCGATCTTCACGAGGTCTCCCTGTCGCCGTGCCGCGCCGCTGTGCGCGGCTGTTCGCACCTCGGCAGCATACGTCGCCGCCACCGTCGGTCCGATCTCCGGTTCCGCCGGCAAAACCCCTGGCCAGGCACATGATCATGGGTAAGGGTGGCAGCCATGACTTCTTCCGGGAGCCCCGGTCGCTCCGAGCCCGCCTTCGACGCCGCCGAACGCCCCATGCTGGAGGGCTGGCTCGACTACCACCGCGAGACGCTCGCCATGAAGTGCGCCGGTCTCACGGACGCGCAGCTGCGCGAGGCGTCCGTGCCGCCCTCCGCGTTGACCCTGCTCGGCCTCGTACGGCACCTGGCCGAGGTGGAGCGCTTCTGGTTCCGCGAGATCCTGGCGGGCGCGGAGCTGCCGGACCTCTACTCCACCGAGGAGGACCCGGACGGGGACTTCACGGTGACGGAGTCCACCACCTGGGCCGGGACGGAGTCCGTCTGGCGGGCGGAGACAGCGGCGTCCCGCGAGAGCGCCGCCGCGTTCGGCCTGGACGACTTCTCCAAGGGCGTCGGCTCGTCGGGCAAGCCGTTCAGCCTCCGCTGGATCTATCTGCACATGATCGAGGAGTACGCCCAGCACAACGGCCACGCCGACCTGGTGCGCGAGCGCGTCGACGGCGCCACCGGCAAGTGAACGCACCGGCGCCCGGCCAGAAGCCGGTCCGAAGGGCCGGCACCCGGTCAGGTTCCTGGTTCGGTGCGCGCCGCTGACCGGGTCACTCGTGCGGGCCATTCCCTGCCCACCGGGCCACCGGGACCGGGCCGCACCGCAGAGTTGTCGGGTGCAGAGAACCAGAATCACCGCGAGACTCCTGGTCGGGTTAGCGGTCACCACCGTCTCCGGCTGCGTCTCGGTGGAGCCCGGAGCCGTTCCTTCCCTCCGTCCCGGGGCCACCGGGCCGGTTCAGGACGTGGCCCCGCAGATCGTGCAACCGCCCGCCCGTGAGGCGCTGGAGGTCATGCCGGATCCGAGCCCGTCGGCCGCCCGCCCGGCCTCCCCCGCGCCCCCGGCCGCCGGCTCCCCCGAGGAGGCCCGGCTGGTGAACCTCGCCGAGGAACGAGGCGTCAGCCTCGCCGTCGGCTT
>NZ_NEUE01000122.1 GCF_002910905.1 Streptomyces sp. SM11
GGGATGCCGACCTTGGCCGCCTTGCGGCCGGTGCGGTAGTCGCGCAGCCGCCAGTCGCGGGCGCGGGCGTACTTGCGGAGCTTGGTGTCCGGGTTGATCGCGTAGGGGTGGCCGACCAGCGAGAGCATCGGGATGTCGTTGTGCGAGTCGCTGTAGGCGGCGCAGCGCTCCAGGTCCAGGCCCTCGGCGGCGGCCAGGGCGCGGACGGCCTCGGCCTTGGCGGGGCCGTGCAGGGGTTCGCCGACCAGCCGGCCGGTGTAGACGCCGTCGACCGATTCGGCGACGGTGCCGAGCGCGCCGGTCAGGCCGAGGCGGCGGGCGATGATGGTGGCGGTCTCCACGGGGGCGGCGGTGACCAGCCAGACCTTCTGTCCGGCGTCCAGGTGGGCCTGGGCCAGGGCGCGGGTGCCGGGCCAGATGCGGTCGGCCATGTACTCGTCGTAGATCTCCTCGCCGATGGACATCAGCTCGGAGACGCGGTGGCCCTTGACGATGGACAGGGCGCTGTCGCGGGCGTCCTGCATGTGTTCGGGGTCCTCGACGCCGGCCAGCCGGAACCACGCCTGCTGCCAGGCGAACCGGGTGAGCTCGCGGCGTTCGAAGAACTTCCGCTTGTAGAGGCCGCGGCCGAAGTGGAAGATCGCGGCGCCCTGCATCACGGTGTTGTCGAGGTCGAAGAAGGCGGCGGCGCGGTCGTCCCCGGCGACGGGGAACGCGGGTTCCTCGGGAGGTGCCGCGTCCGCTTCTTCCGGGGCCTTGGTCAGGAGAGTGGAGTCGTCGTCGGCGGCCGAGGTCCTGCGTGCGGCCTCGGCGGCGGCCTCGCCTGCCAGGACGCTCCGTGCGGTAGCGGAACGCCTACGGGGTGTGAGCCATCCAAGAGCGGCCATGCGGTGAGCATAGCCAGTCCGTCCGCACCTGCCCGACCTGCCGCGATGCAGGGGTGTGAACGCTGCGGGTCGGAATGGTGAATCGGGCGATTCCGGGCGGTCCGGTGCCGGGGTGCGTGGGCCCGGAAAGTGACCGTCGCAGGCTCAGTAAGCGGGCGTGGCGGGCGCAGAATGAAGGCATGAGTGCTCTGCTGCGACGTACGAGGAAGAAGCCCGCCGAGCGGGTGGTCACGCTGGTCGGCAAGCCGGGGTGTCATCTGTGCGAGGACGCGCGGGCGGTGGTGGGCGCGGTCTGCGGGGAGATCGGTGCGTCATGGGTGGAGAAGGACATCACCGAGGACGAGGAGCTGTACAAGGAGTACTGGGAGCAGATTCCGGTGGTGCTGATCGATGGCGAACAGCACACGTTCTGGCGCGTGGACCCGGCGAGACTGCGCAAGGCGCTGGGTGCGGACGCGAAACCCGGTTAACATTGCGGGCGTTTTGAGTGGCCTCGGGGGCTTAGCTGTGAGGAGTGTGTACTGCTTTGCCCCCTTCGAGGCTGCAACGGGCTGATGCGGTCCCCGGTTCCGGGATCGCGCGGGGAATGTGCGTGACCCCGGTCACTTTGACCAGACAAAACGGACATCATCTTTGTGCACGCGTTCACAAAGGCATAGCCTGCATTCGACGGGGCGGTCCTGGGACATACGGCCGCCTGCAGCCCCGCTCATCCCGCAGGAGCACCGTGGCAACTGGCCGAAATCACCGACCGGCGACCCGTAGCCGAGGAATTCCCGAGGCCACCGTCGCCCGACTTCCGTTGTATCTGCGCGCCCTGACCGCGCTCTCCGAGCGATCGGTCCCCACGGTCTCCTCCGAGGAGCTGGCCACGGCGGCCGGGGTCAACTCGGCGAAGCTGCGCAAGGACTTCAGCTACCTGGGGTCCTACGGCACCCGCGGTGTCGGGTACGACGTCGAGTATCTCGTCTACCAGATCTCGCGCGAGCTCGGGCTCACCCAGGACTGGCCGGTCGCCATCGTCGGCATCGGTAACCTCGGCGCGGCCCTCGCCAACTACGGCGGCTTCGCCTCGCGCGGCTTCCGGGTCGCTGCGCTGATCGACGCCGATCCCGCCATGGCTGGCACGCCGGTGGCCGGGATCGCCGTCCAGCACACGGACGACCTGGACCGGATCATCAGCGACAACGGCGTGTCCATCGGTGTGATCACCACCCCGCCCGGCGCGGCCCAGCAGGTCTGCGACCGGCTCGTCGCCGCCGGTGTGACCTCCATCCTGAACTTCGCGCCCACGGTGCTGTCGGTGCCCGAGGGCGTCGACGTACGCAAGGTCGACCTCTCGATCGAGCTCCAGATCCTCGCGTTCCACGAGCAGCGCAAGGCCGGTGAGGACGTCGCCGCCGAGGACGAGGGTGCGCCCCCGATGCGTGCCACGCCCGCCGGCCGGAAGGGACCTGACGGGGGCATGCCCGCCGTGATGCCGGCATGAGCCTCCTCGTGGTCGGGCTGAGCCACCGCAGCGCCCCCGTCTCCGTACTGGAACGGGCCTCCCTCGCTGCCGAGACCCAGGCCAAGCTGCTCCAGGACACCCTCGCCGCGGAACCCGCGACCGAGGCGGCCGTGCTGGCCACCTGCAACCGCATCGAGCTGTACGCCGACGTGGACAAGTTCCACGCGGGCGTCGCCGAGCTGTCCACCCTGCTCGCCCAGCACAGCGGCGTCGGTCTTGAAGAGCTCACTCCGTATCTCTATGTGCACTACGAGGACCGGGCCGTCCACCACCTCTTCTCGGTGGCCTGCGGGCTCGACTCGATGGTCGTCGGCGAGGGCCAGATCCTCGGCCAGATCAAGGACGCGCTCGCGCGCGGCCAGGAGCTGCACACCGCCGGACGGCTGCTGAACGACCTCTTCCAGCAGGCCCTGCGGGTCGGCAAGCGCGCCCACAGCGAGACCGGCATCGACCGGGCCGGGCAGTCGCTCGTCACCTTCGGGCTCCAGCAGCTCGCCGCCGGTGCCGACCCCGAGCGCTGGGCCGCGGGCAAGCGCGCCCTGGTCATCGGCGCCGGTTCCATGTCCTCGCTGGCCGCCGCGACCCTCGCCCGGACCGGCGTCGCCGAGATCGTCGTCGCCAACCGGACCCGGTCCCGCGCGGACCGCCTGGTGGAGATCCTCCAGCAGGGCGACGACACGCCGGTGCGCGCGCACGCGGTCGAGATGTCCGCGGTCGGCGACGAACTGACACGTGCCGACATCGTCGTCTCCTGCACCGGTTCCACGGGTCTCGTGCTCACCGCCGACGCCCTCGCCGACGCCCTGGGCGTGACCCTGGACGCCGCGCCGGAGAGGCCGGCGGTCTCCGTCACCACGGCCCCGGCCGACGTCGACCAGCACGCCGCCTGGGTGGAGAACGGTTCCGCCACCTCCGCCGCGCAGGCCGGTCCGGCGACCGCGCCGCGCCGGGTCACCGTGCCCGCCCAGTCCACCGGACCGGCCCGGCTCGCCCTGCTCGACCTCGCCATGCCGCGCGACATCGACGGCGCCGCCCACCGCATCGACGGTGTGCGCCTCGTCGACATCGAGTCGCTCGCCGAGGCGTCCGCGGACGCCCCGATGGCCGCCGATGTGGACCGGGTCCGCACCATCGTGTCCGACGAGGTGGCCGCCTTCGGCGCCGCCCAGCGCGCCGCACACGTCGCCCCGACCGTGGTCGCCCTGCGCACCATGGCCGCCGACGTGGTCGCCGGCGAGATCGCCCGGCTGGACGGCCGCCTCCCCGACCTGGACGAGAAGCAGCGCGCCGAGATCACCCAGACCGTGCGCCGCGTCGTCGACAAACTCCTGCACGCGCCCACCGTGCGGGTCAAGCAGCTCGCCAGCGAACCCGGCGGCGCCGGGTACGCGGACGCGCTGCGAGAACTCTTCGACCTCGACCCGCAGACGGTGGCCGCCGTCTCCCGGGCAGACCTGAACGACCCGAATAGAGGGCGGTCATGACCGACAACTCATCCCCGGGCGCGCGGAATCCCGCGCCGCTCCGGCTGGGCACCCGGCGCAGCAAGCTCGCCATGGCCCAGTCCGGACTCGTCGCCGAGGCGGTTCGCGAGGTGACCGGGCGCGCCGTCGAGCTCGTCGAGATCACCACGTACGGGGACACCTCCCGCGAGCACCTGGCGCAGATCGGCGGCACCGGCGTGTTCGTCGCGGCGCTGCGCGAGGCGCTGCTGCGCGGCGCAGTGGACTTCGCCGTCCACTCGCTCAAGGACCTGCCGACCAGCCAGCCCGACAACCTCGTGCTGGCGGCCGTGCCGCACCGCGAGGACCCGCGCGACGCGCTGATCGCCCGGGACGGGCTGGCCCTTGAGCAGCTGCCCGACGGCGCCCGCGTCGGCACCGGTTCGCCACGCCGCATGGCGCAGCTCAACGCGTACGCCCGTTCCCACGGACTGCGGATCGAGACCGTCCCCATCCGGGGCAACGTCGACACGCGGATCGGGTTCGTGCGCGACGGGGAGCTCGACGCGGTGGTTCTCGCCGCCGCCGGGCTCAGCCGTCTCGGCCGGAGCGGTGAGGTGACCGACTTCCTGCCGGTCGACACCGTCCTGCCCGCTCCCGGCCAGGGAGCACTGGCGATCGAGTGCGCCGCGTCCAGCGCCGACCTCGCCGCCGCGCTCGCCGAGCTCGACGACCCGTACACCCGGGTCGCCGTGACCGCCGAGCGTGCCCTGCTCGCCGCCCTGGAGGCCGGCTGCTCCGCACCTGTGGGTGCGCTGGCCGACCTCCTGGTCGACGGACAGGTTGTCAACGAACTGCGCCTGCGCGGAGTCGTCGGTACCACCGACGGTTCCTCGCTCGTGCAGCTGTCCACCACCGGTCCCGTCCCCACGTCGCACGACGACGCGGCGGCCCTCGGTCGCGAACTCGCGGCCGAGATGCTTGCCAAGGGTGCGGCCGGTCTTATGGGGGAGCGAGCACTTTGAGCCCCACCGGCCCCGCCGCATCCGACTTTCCGTTCCTGTCCGCCCAAGGCCAGGTCACCTTCCTCGGCGCCGGCCCCGGCGACCCGGGGCTGCTGACCCTGCGCGCCGTCGAGGCGCTCGCGGGCGCGGACGTCCTTGTCGCCGAGCCCGATGTGCTCGACGTCGTCCGCAGCCATGCGCGGGCAGGCGTGAGCACGCCTGAGCTGACAGTTGTTGACACCTCGTCAACAATCGCCGGTGTACCCGTTCTCAGGGATGCGGCCAATCTTGTCATGGAGGCCGCGAAGGGCGGCAGGCGGGTGGTCCGTGCTGTCGCGGGCGACCCGGGCCTGGACGGGAACGCGGGGGCGGAAATGCTCGCCTGCGCCGCCGCCGGGGTGCCCTTCGAGGTCGTCCCGGGCGTCGCGAACGCCGTCGGCGTGTCCGCGTACGCCGGGGTGCCGCTGCGTGACGCGCAGGGCGCGGACGTCCGCTTCGTCGACGCCCGTACCGCCTCCGACCGGTGCTGGGGCGAGGTCGGCGCGAGCGACGCGACCGCCGTCGTCTCCACCACGCTGGACTCGGTCGCCTCCGCCGCCGGTGAGCTGGTCTCCGCGGGCCGCAAGCCCGACACCCCGCTCACCGTGACGATCGCGGGCACCACCACCCGCCAGCGCACCTGGACGGCGACCCTCGGAACGATCGCCCAGGTCCTCAAGCAGGCCAAGGTGCTGCCCTCGCCCGAGGGCCACCGGCCGGTCATAGTCGTGGTCGGAGAGCGCAGCTCCGCCGCCCAGCGCGACCAGCTCGCGTGGTTCGAGTCCAAGCCGATGTTCGGCTGGAAGGTGCTCGTCCCGCGCACGAAGGAGCAGGCCGCGTCGCTCTCCGACCAGCTGCGTTCCTACGGTGCGGTGCCGCACGAGGTGCCGACGATCGCCGTCGAGCCGCCGCGTACGCCCCAGCAGATGGAGCGCGCGGTCAAGGGCCTGGTCACCGGACGCTACGAGTGGATCGCCTTCACCAGCGTGAACGCCGTCAAGGCGGTCCGGGAGAAGTTCGAGGAGTACGGCCTCGACGCCCGTGCCTTCGCCGGGATCAAGGTCGCCGCGGTCGGCGAGCAGACCGCCGCCGCGCTGATCGACTTCGGTGTGAAGCCGGACCTGGTGCCCTCCGGCGAGCAGTCCGCCGCCGGGCTGCTGGAGGACTGGCCGCCCTACGACCCGGTCTTCGACCCGATCGACCGGGTGTTCCTGCCGCGCGCCGACATCGCCACCGAGACTCTGGTGGCCGGGCTCATCGAGCTGGGCTGGGAGGTCGACGACGTCACCGCGTACCGCACGGTCCGCGCCTCGCCGCCGCCGGCCGACACCCGCGAGGCGATCAAGGGCGGCGGCTTCGACGCGGTCCTGTTCACCTCGTCCTCGACCGTCCGCAACCTGGTCGGCATCGCGGGCAAGCCGCACAACGTGACCGTGATCGCGTGTATCGGCCCGGCCACCGCGAAGACCGCCGAGGAGCACGGCCTGCGGGTCGACGTGCTGTCCCCGGAGCCGTCCGTGCACAAGCTCGCCGAGGCGCTCGCCGCCTTCGGCGCGCAGCGCCGGGACGCGGCGAAGGAGGCCGGTGACCCGGTGACCCGGCCGAGCGAGCGGCGCCCGGGTGCGCGCAGGCGTCGGACGACGACGTAGTGACAGTGGTACGAGGGTGAGCGGGCCCGGCCGCTTCGGCGGCCGGGCCCGCCGCCGTTTCCGGGGCCTGTTCGCAGGCCTTTCCCGGCGCGGGTGTCGGTAAGACCGTGCCGCGCACGGGTCTATCGTCGAGGCATGACTGCGTACGGAAACTTCCCCGGCTCCCGCCCCCGGCGGCTGCGGACGACCCCGGCGATGCGGCGGATGGTCGCCGAGACACGGCTCGACCCCGCGAACCTGATCCTTCCCGCGTTCGTACGGGAGGGTATCGACGCCCCGGTCGCCATCTCGGCCATGCCCGGCGTGCACCAGCACACCCTGGACACCCTGCGGAAGGCGGCCGTCGAGGCGGTTTCGGCCGGGGTCTCGGGGCTCATGCTCTTCGGGGTCCCGGAGGACGCGAAGAAGGACGCCCGGGGCACGGCGGGCACCGACCCCGACGGCATCCTCCAGCTCGGGCTGCGCGCGGTCCGCGAGGAGGTCGGCGACGACCTCGTGGTGATGTCGGACCTGTGCCTGGACGAGTACACCGACCACGGCCACTGCGGAGTCCTCGACGACGACGGCCGGGTGGACAACGACGCGACCCTGGAGCGGTACGCGGAGATGGCCCAGGTCCAGGCGGACGCCGGGGCCCATGTGGTGGGTCCCAGCGGGATGATGGACGGCCAGGTCGGCGTGGTCCGTGACGCCCTGGACCAGACCGGGCACGAGGACGTGTCGATCCTCGCCTACACCGTGAAGTACTCCTCCGCCTTCTACGGCCCCTTCCGTGAGGCCGTCGGCTCCTCGCTCAGCGGCGACCGCAAGACCTACCAGCAGGACCCGGCCAACGCCCGCGAGTCGTTGCGGGAGCTGGCGCTGGACCTGGAGGAGGGCGCGGACATGGTCATGGTGAAGCCCGCCGGACCGTATCTGGACATCCTCGCCAAGGTCGCGGAGTCCGTGGACGTGCCGGTCGCGGCGTACCAGATCAGCGGCGAGTACGCCATGATCGAGGCCGCCGCCGAGAAGGGCTGGATCGACCGGGACAAGGCGATCCTGGAGAGCCTGACCGGGATCCGGCGGGCCGGGGCGCAGATGATCCTCACCTACTGGGCGACCGAGGCCGCCCAGTGGCTGGGGCGGGGCGGCGACCGGCGCTGAGCCGGTCGGCTCAGCCTGTTGTGGTTCACGGCCCACCGGCTCCGGTCTCCTGGAGCCGGTGGGCCTCCTCGATGGAGAAGCGGGCGCTGTCCCGTACGAGCGGGTCCTCGTCGGCCCGTGCGGTGATGTTCAGGACCGTGGTGACGGCCGGGTCGTCCGTGTAGGGCGCCAGCGACATCGCCGCGTACTGCGGGACCAGGTCCTCCTCCGGGTCCCGCAGCGCCCTGAGCAGGGCGCGGCCCGCTTCGTGGCGCAGCGCGGGGTCGGCCGGGGGCCACAGGCGCAGTGCGGTGGCGCTCTCGACGCGGGCGAGGTCGTATTCGTCCGGGTCGGCGACGACCCGGACGAGGAACGGCAGCGCCTGGGCGTTGGCGTCCAGCTCGGTGATGATCTCGGGTTTTCGGTCGCTGCCTGCGGGCCGGGCGCGGAACTCGGCTATCAGGCGTTCGGCGGCCTCGGCCGCGGAGGCGGCTTCCGTCGTGGTCGTGAGGTTCGTGTCGTTCATGGGGGTGGACACTTTCTGTCAGGGCCAGTCGACCAGTGCCATGAATGCTACGAAGCGACCACCGCGGTGGCAGGTGCGGTGAGGGCCAGACCCCTGCGCCGGGCGGCGTGGCGGAGCTGGTGCGGGACGGCCCAGCTCGCGATCAGCGGGATCAGGGCGAGGAGCAGGCCGGTCCACAGGACGGTCCAAGCGATGGTGAAGCTCGCGTCGAAGCGGTTGGCCGCCGCCCCGTCGCAGGAGTCGCACGCCATCGGAGTGAGCCCGCCGACGAACAGGGCGACGAGTCCCATCGGCAGCGTCACGACGGTGGAGATCAGCGGGGCGACCCACGCGCGGGGGTCGGGGGCGTGCCCGGGGCGGCCGCCGGGGTGACTGCCGGAGTGCCGCCGCCGCTGTGCCTACCAGGCCTGTCGTCGCTCATGTGTCCGAGTCAACCCCGTGGGCCCGCCACCCGCACGGGTACGAGGGCTCAGTTCCCGGTCGGCAGGTGGGCACGGGCTTCCAGCCAGGCGTGGGCCGCGCTCAGCTCGCCGTCCGTGAGAGCCGGGCGGACCTGGTCCGGGTAGCGCGGGACGTAGTGCGCGCGGGCCGTCTTCAGGCCGATCGCGCGCGCAGCGTCGGAGAGCCGGGGGGCGTCCGCGACCTCCTGGGCGCGTCCTGCGGGTCGGGCAGCCCGTCGTCGTCCTGGTCCGTGACCGTGTCCAGCCGGAACGCGCCCTGCGGGCCGCCGTTGACGATCCGGTAGCCGTCCGGGCCGTCCCCGAGACCGGCGGCGACGGTGGCGTGGTCGCCGCCCCAGTGCAGGTACAACTCGCTCCCGAGGGCGCCGGAGCGGTCAAAGGCGGCGTGGGACTGCCAGTGCCAGTACGCGAAGGAGGTGCCGGTGGCGGTGGACCGGGCCGCGAACAGCTCGGCGGCGTCCTCGTGGCCGTCGGACTGCGCGAAGCGGCTCCGGGTCGGCGGCGGGAGGACGGCGAAGCCGTCGCCGCCCAGGCCGCGCCACCACGCCTTGATCGCGGACAGGTCGGAGCGCTGCTTCGCCGGGCGGGACGGTGGTGGGGTGGTGCGGCGGTCGGGCACGTGCTGCTCCTCGCGGGGGGCGGTTCTCGTCGCTTTCTGCCGGGGGACCCTCTTCTGCCGGGGGACCCTCAGTCCCACCAGAACGACCACGCTTCCTGGTTGAGCACGGCCTTCTCGGCGTACACGTCGAGGGCGTACGGCGGGGACTGGTCGATGTTGTCCGGACAGAAGGCGTAGTGCTCGGCGGCCAGGGCGCGGGCCTCCTCGGCGGTGGCGGGGGGGCGGCCCACGGAGACGATCATCGTGTCGAAGCCGAGCACCACGACCCGGGCGTCGTAGCGGTCCTCCCAGGGGCGGAGCACCGCGCAGAGCCGGGCCACGTCGTTCTCGTGGTTCATCGGGCCCGACCAGCCGATCGCCGCCGGTATGTCGGCGCTGCGGCGGGCCGGGACGAGGGCCGTCCGCGCCCCGCCGAGCCACTCGTCCGCGTCGGCGGCGATCACGCCCGCGAGGCCTGCGGCCACCGTGTCCGCGTCCTCGGCCGCCTCCCGGGCGGGGACGGGCGCGAGCCCGGGCCAGGAGCCGGGTTCGTCGGACCGCTCCCCGCTCTCCCCGGCGGCCGTGCCGTCGCCCACCTCGTCGGCCGCGTAGTCCGTCCAATAGCCCGCGAGTACCTCGTCGGCGTCGTGGTCGCCGGGATACGACGTGCCGTCCGGGCAGAGGTCCCAGTCCTCGGGCCACTGGTCGCGCCGGCCGCCCGTGACCAGCACCGGCAGCAGCCCGACCCGCCGTCCGGCGGCCCGCAGGTCCGGCCAGTCGCGCGGGGCCGCCGGGCCGTCCGCGTACCAGAGCAGCGGTTCGTGCCAGGGGCCGTCCAGGGTGGCGTCCACCAGGGAGCCGGGCGGGAGGTCCAGGCCGGACGAGGCCAGGTCGGGCAGTGGATTGGGGAGCGTCGCCATGATGGTGAGGCTAGGCGGCGGCACTGACAAGTGGGGGGGCGGCGACTTCAATTCAGGTGCGGGGCAGAAGGGCGCACGGGACACTCGGCCGGATGATCGTGATGCAGCCCGTCCTGGAGATCTACGTCCCCGCCGACTTCTCTCTCTGGCCTGTTGCCGAGGGTGAGTCCTCGGGGTTCATGGCACTGAGCGGAAGGCTCACGTCCGCCGAGGTCGGGACAGTGCTGATGCTGATCGCCCGGTGCAACGACATCGACCCCGATCCCGGCGCGGGGGACGACCGCCTGCCGCGCCCGGCCGACCCGCTCGCATCCTTCCTGCACGGGCTGCTGACGTTCGACGACCTCTTCGCCGCCGGTGGCCTGCGGGTCGTGGACGGCTCGACCGGCGTCACCCTGCTCCCCGGCTGCTGCAGTGGGCTGGAGGACTGGCGTGACGGGTACTCGGTCATCGATGGCACCGGATGTGCCTTCCTCGGGCACGACCCCGACCCCGTCGTCGAACTGGCCGGCGACTCCGTCCGGCTCGTCGTCGACATCGAGCAGAGCGACAGCCCGGTGATCGAGTTGTCCGCCGTCGAGTTTCGCCGGCTGCTGGACGGAGTCGGTCGCGACCTCACCGATTTCCTCGCCCTGGCAGCAGACTGGGTCCGCCGCCACCTGCCCGACCACGCCGAGCCCGTCATCGGCGCACTCGTCCGCGTTCTCGCCGTACCCGCGAGCGGTACGACCCGGTGGGCCTCTTGATCGTCGCGCCGGGCCCGGGACCGATCCCCATAAACCCGGTGCGGGGGCGCTGCCGGCTCGCCGATGATGTCGGGCATGAGCCTGTACGTCGATGATCCCGCCCGCCTCGGAACCACGTGCCTCTCCGACGGGAGGCTTCTCGGCTGGGCCGAGTGGGGGCCGCAGGACGGGCTGCCCGTACTGCTCTCTCCCGGAGCCGCGACCAGCCGGTGGCTCGGGGTCGGGGCCGGGGCCGCCGAGGCGGAGGGCGTCCGGCTGGTCTCGGTGGACCGTCCCGGGCTCGGGGTCTCCACGCCCGCGCCCGCCCGGACCTTCGCCGACTTCGTGGACGACGTACGGGAGTTGACCGAGCTGCGCGGGCTGGGCCCGCGGCCGGCCATGCTCGGGAACTCCCAGGGCGCCCCCTTCGCCCTCGCCTGCGCGGCGGCGGGCGTCGTCTCCGCGCTCACGCTCGTCTCGGCCGCCGACGAGGTCGCGGCACCGGAGTTCGCCGCCGCGCTGCCGGACGAGCTGCGGGACCTGGTCGCGCGGGTCGCGGAGGACCCGGCCGGGGCGGAGAGGATGTTCGCCGGGTTCGGCGCGGACGCGATGCGGCGGATGGTTCTGGCCGGGAGCCCGGCGTGCGATCTCGCCGTGTACGAGGACCCCGGCTTCGCCGCCGCCTACGGCCGCGCCCTCGACGAGGCGTTCTCCCAGGGCGCGGCTGCCGGATACGCCCGGGACACCGTGCTCGCGATGGGACGGTGGCCCTTCGACCTGGGCGCGATTACCGTCCCGGTCGACGTCCGGTACGGAGAGGAAGACGCCGCACACTCGCCGGACCTCGGCAAGCGGCTCGTCTCCCGTATCCCCGGCGCGGAGCGCACGGTCGTGCCGGGCATCGGCGGCGCGCTGCTCTGGGCCGCCGCCGAGCCGATCCTGGCGTCGTTGGTGGAGACCGTACGGCGGGAGGGGCACGGGGAGGCAGGCGGAGACAGGTGGCGGGGCGGGCCGAGGGGCCGGTAGCGGGGTGGGCGCGGCCATCACCGGCTGCCCGTGCCGGCGAAGGCGCGTGGCGAAGGGGTCCGGCAGCTCCACGCCGGCATGGAGGCGCTGATCGAGAGGGCCGGGCTGGAGGGGGCCGTCCCGCGAGCGGACGACGTTCGCCTCCGACGCCCTTGGCCGGGCAGGTCGGACCCGGCGGTGACGCCGTACGTGGACCCTGACGGGAACGTCGTACGTGGACCATGACCGGGACGTCGTACGTGGACCCTGGCGGCGCGAACGTGGCTCGGACGGTCCGTACACGGCTCGGGCGTGGCCCGGACGCGGCAGGGACGGCAGGCGGCTCCGGCTTCTTCGGGGCCGAACGAGTGACAGGAGCCGCCGCCGCTTCCCCACGGGGAAGGGATGCCTCCGCAGGGAACAGGAACGGCCTCGCTCCGGCCGGACGCTCGGCCTGCGTGCGTGACGGGCCGATCGGTGCGTCGGTGCCGGCGGCGATACGGACGGCGACGGCGACGGCGACTGCGACAGCGACGGCGACGGCGACGGACGAGGCCGCCGGAGGCGGTATGCCGGGTGGCCTCCTGCTCGGGCAGGTGTCCCGTCGGGCCCTCCGCCAGGTCGGCCGTATGTCCGGGGCGCCGCCGGTGGCCGGGACCACCGGGACCCGACGCCTGGGGGCCGGGAGGCCGGGAGGCCTGGAGGCCGGGAGGCCGGGAGGCCTGGGAGTCGGGAAGTCCGGAGTCCTGAGGTCCCGGGAGTCGGGAAGCCCGGAAGCCCCGGGGACTCGGCCGCTTTCCGGTCCGCCCTGTGTTCTCGACGTGTTTCACGATTGAAGGGATGGCGATGACCACGCTGCTTACCGGAGCGACCGTGTGGGACGGGCTCAAGGACGCGCCCGCCGGAGTCCGCGACATCCTGGTCGAGGACGGTCGGATCACGAGGATCGACGAGGGGATCCCGGCCCCCGACGGGGCCGAGGTGATCGACCTGTCCGGGCACACCGTGACCCCCGGCTTCATGGACTGCCACACCCACGTCACCATCACCCCGGACATCACGGCGGCGTTCGGCCGCTCGGCCACGGCGACCGCGCTGGCCACGCTCCCGATTCTGCGTACGCTGCTGCACAACGGGTTCACCACGGTCCGGGACCTGACCGGCTCCGACCCCGCGTACAACACGCTCGACCTGCGGGACGCGATCGCCGAGGGGCTGATCGAGGGGCCGCGCATGCTCGTGGCCCCTCACCTGATTTCCGCACGCGGCGGGCACGGCGATTTTTCGAGCGCCCTGGGCGACCAGTACCAGAGCCCGCCCCGGCTGGCGGAGCTGGCCGCCGCCGACGGCTGCGACGAGATCCGGACCCGGGTCCGTACCGAGATCCGGGCGGGCGCCGACTGGATCAAGTTCGGTGCCACCGGAGGGTTCTCCAGCCCTTCCGACGAGCCCACCCAGGCGACGTACACCCAGGACGAGATGGACACCCTCGTCGCCACCGCCCGGGACCTGGGCCGCCCGGTGACCCCGCACTGCTACGGCGACGAAGGCGTGCGCAGGGCGGTGCGGGCCGGTGTCCGCAGCATCGAGCACGGAAACCTCGCCACCGCCGGGACCCTGCGGATGATGGCCGACCAGGGCGTCTACCTCGTACCCACGCAGTTCACCGTTCTCAACGATGCCCGCAACGCCGACGACGACGCCTTCTGGAAGCGGAAACCCCTCTACAAGCGCCGTAAGTTCCAGCTTCACCAGAAGGAGCTGCTGGACGGCGCGGAGCACGTCGCGGCATCCGACATCAAGATCGCTTTCGGTACCGACGCCGGGATGTTCCCGCACGCGGAGAACTGGCGGGAGTTCCCCGCCATGGTCTCCACCGGCATCACCCCTGTCCGCGCCCTGAAAGCGGCGACCAGCGTCGCCGCCGAGCTGCTCGGACTCGACGACCTCGGCGTACTCGCGCCCGGCAGGATCGCCGACATCATCGCCATGCCCGGCGATCCCTTCACCGACATCGAGGTCACCGGCAAGGTCGCCTTCGTCATGAAGGAAGGAACCGTCCACAAACGCCCGTGAACCCCGTGAACGGCTCTCCCGGGCGATCGGTCCCCTCACGGCGGCGGGCGGATCGCTCGGGCTCGACCCCGGCGCATCGCGGCGGGCGGCGAACGCCTGGAGGCGGTCGTCCGGGCAGCGGCCGAACGCAGCGCGACCGGTGGCCGAGGGGCCTCAATTCCGGACGAACTCCCCTCGAAGGCATATCGTCGAGGCCCGTTGCGCGCCGCCCGGCCCCCCCGTTTGGCCGGGCCGATCCGGCAGGAGACCCCGGTGAACAGGATCGTCACGTCCATCTCGCTCTCCCTCGACGGCTTCTTCGAAGGGCCCGACCAGGACATCGACTGGCACACCGTCGACGAGGAGGTGCACCAGCACTTCAACGACTACCTGCGGACGATGGGCGGCTTCGTCGAGGGACGCGTCACCTACCAGCTGATGGAGGAGTTCTGGCCGACCGCCGACCAGGACCCCGCCAACGAGGGGCCGATGGCCGAGTTCGCGGGCATCTGGCGGGACATGCCGAAGTTCGTCTTCTCGCGGACGCTGGAGAGCGTGGGGCCGGGGGCGACCCTGCTGCACGAGGTCGACCCGGAGCAGGTGCGCGGTCTGCGGGACGCCGCCTCGGGGGACCTGGCGGTCGGCGGGGCGGACCTGCTGGAGTCGTTCCGGCGGTTCGACCTGGTCGACGAGTACCGGATCTACATCCATCCGGTCATCCTCGGCCGGGGCCGCCCCTTCTTCCGGGACACGGAGGAGCGGCAGGGGCTCCGGCTGCTGGAGACCCGGACCTTCGGCAACGGGGTCGTGCTGCTCCGTTACGAGACGGTCCGGGCGTGAGGCCGTGCGGCGCGCTGCCTACGGTACGGCGCTGCGGTCAGGCGGTGGCCGCGTAGGCGGCGAACGCCGACCAGGCCGTGGGCGCGAACGTGAACGTCGGGCCCTCGATGTCCTTCGAGTCACGGACGTGGACGGCGGCGGGGTGGGCGGCGATCTCGATGCACTGCCCGCCTTCGCTGCCGCTGTAGCTCGACTTCCGCCAGTCGTACGCGACTTCGAGGCACGCGCCGCCTTCGTCGCCGCTGTAGCTCGACTTGAACCAGTTCAGTGCGGTGCTCATGTCTCTCCCAGTAAGCGGGCCAGCAGGCGCAGGGTCTCCACAGGGCTGAGCGCCTGGGCTCGCAGCATCGCATATTTCTGCGCCAGGATGCTGACCTCGTTCCGGTCGGAGATCAGCTGGCTGCCGCGCTGCGTCTCGGTGTACGCGACGTGTTGGTGGTCCGGTGTCTCCAGGAGGATGAAGGGGCCGTTCAGGCCCGCGTGGACCCGGCTGTCGAGCGGGAGCACCTGGAGGCAGATGCCCGGGAGTTGGGCCATCGCGTAGAGGTGGCGTAGCTGCTCCCGGTGGTCCTCGTCCGACGTCAGCTTCATCATCATCGACTTCCGGCATGTTGTCGACCGCCGTCGCCAGCGCGCCCTTGGTGTCCAGCAGATCGTCGATCGTCTCCGCCAGATCCGGGACCAGCGAGCGTCTGCCCTGCTCGACGGAGGCGATCGTGTCCTCCTGTACGCCTGCGGCCTGGGCGAGTTCGGTCTGCGTGAGGCCCGCCTCCTTGCGGAAGCGTGACACCAGCTTGCCCACGAGCTTCATCGTCGACGCGTTCTTACGCTGTCGCTTTCTGGGGTGCATACGGTTCCCCATGCCACCCCGGAACCCACTTCACGCACGCGCGACCCGTACAACAAATGTGCACGGGTCGCGCACAGTTACCGCACGTCAGGCGCTGGCCCCGGCTGTCTCGTCCGCTCAGTACATCAGGGCGGTCTCGACGTCCGACTGCCAGTAGGTGACGAAGCCCAGGCTGTCGGTGTAGGTCTCCGCCGGGAGCTTTACCGTGGCCTCGTTCTTCGGCTCGTTGTTCCTGTCGACCATGGTGACGCCGAGGTTCGCGCTCTTGACCGGCTCGTTCTCGCCGGGCTCTCCGAGGAGCGCGACGCCCGCGTACGCCTTCTCGCCGGGGGAGAGCACGACGACCGCCTGCGGCTTGCTGTCGTCGTAGACCGGGTACACGGCCTGCGCGTCGTCGAAGCGGAGGAACGGTGCGTAGTACGCGGCGCAGTCGGCGGAGCCGGTGTTGGTCACCGTGAGCAGCAGGTGGTTGACCGGGCGGCTGACCGAGGAGACCTTGACCTTGGAGTTGGTGGTCGTGCAGGCCGGGATCGACGCCGGGGCCTTCGCGTTCGGCGCGGTCTCCGGCTTCTTGCCGTTGGTGTCGCTGTTGCCGTTGCCGCCCGCGTGCCTCCCTCCGGCGGGGACCGTCTGCGTGTCGGGCGTGCCGGCCTTCGGGGCGTCGGGCTGTGCCTGGTCGTCGGTACTCGTCGCCGCGGGGCAGCCGTCTCGGTCGGGGCGGCTGCCTCGGTCCCCATGGCCTTGTCCTCGCCGCCGCAGGCGGTGAGCGAGAGAGCGGCGGCGAGGGCGGTGGTGCGGATGCGGTTGGTGCGCATGGCGGTGGTACTCCCCGTACTCGGTTGATGTGCTCATCCGGTTGAACGGCCGGCCCGTGCTGTGGTCTGGTCCGAGCTTGTGGGACGGCGGATTCCGACCGCAACGCCTGCCGAACCATTGGGGACGCTGGAACGTCTACGCGTACGGTGACCTGCGGGAATTCCGCGTCCCTGGAACGCCGTTCCGGGACGCACGAGGAAGGGGAACGCCGTCGTGGCGACGCCGGAGGCCGTGGAGTTCGCGGCTCTGCTGAAGGATCTGAAGGACCGTTCGGGGCGCAGCTACGGGGTTCTGGCGGGGAAGCTGCACGTCAGCACGTCGACCCTCCACCGGTACTGCAACGGGGACGCCGTGCCGAACGAGTTCGCCCCGGTGGAGCGGTTCGCGCGGGTGTGCGGGGCGTCCGGCGACGAGCTGGTGGAGGTGCACCGGCGGTGGATCGTGGCGGACGCGGCGCGGCGGCGGCCTCCGGCGGGGGCGGCTCCGGGGGCGGCCGCATCTGCCCCTGCGTCTGCCGGAGTTCCTGTGCCTGCTGTTGTTCCCGAAGCCGTCGAAGCCGTCGAAGTCGCTGAGGCCGTCGAGCTGTCCGTTACACCAGGTGGCGTCGGCGCTGGTGATCGGTCGGGGGCGGGCTCCCGGTGGTCCCGGCTCTCCCGGCGTACCCGGGTGCTCATCGCCGCCGCCGGGGTCGCCGCGCTCCTCGTGCCCACCACCACCGTCGTCGCCGCCGATCTCGTCGGGTCGGGGAAGGCGGACGGCGGGAGCGCCGCGGACCGGGTGGAGGATGCGGGCGGTGACCCCGGGCCGGCGCCGGACGGCTCCGCCTCGGCTGCGCCCCGCCCCTCCGCGAGCCCGAGTCCGGCCGGTCCTTCGGCGAGCGCCTCCGCGTCCCCCTCGGGGCCGTCGTCCGTGAAGCCGTCGGCGGGCTCCGGGCCGGGGCAGCCGCAGGGCGGTGGTGGCAGCGGCAGCGGTACGGGCCTGGGGGCTCCGCCGACCGTCAGCATCTCCTCGTACAACTGGGACGAACCCTGCGGCCAGCACTATCTGGTGAACCGGGGGCCCGACGAGCTCGACCCGCCGCCCGCGCTGCAGGACCGGCGCGGCTGGGCGGAGTCGTACGGCGGGGTCGACGCCGGGAACATGCTGCTCCAGCTCACCGTGCAGGGGACCTCCCGCGAGGCGGTCGTCCTCAAGGGCATGCACGTACGCGTCGTGTCCCGCAAGGCTCCGCTGCCCTGGTCGGCGTATCTGATGGGCAACGGCTGCGGCAGCGGGATCATGCCCCAGACCTTCGCCTCCCACCTCGACGCCGGGCATCCCACCCTCCGGCCGGTGCCGGGGAAGCAGGGGGACACGGTGGTTCCGGCCGTGGACTTCCCGTACAAGGTGTCGTCCGAGGACGTGGAGGTCTTCAACCTCGACATGAAGGCCGTCGGTTACGACGTCACCTGGTACCTGGAGCTGGAATGGAGCAGCGGCGGGAAGGAAGGGGCGCTGCGGATCGACGACCACGGGAAGCCGTTCCGCACCAGTGGGATGAAGGGGCGGCCGGAGTACGTGTACGGCAACCGTGAGACCGGGTGGGAGCCCGCGGCCTGACGCGCGCTCCGGCCGGGTCCCTCACTCCGGGGGCAGGGGGGCGGCTCCGGCGAAGGCGCCGTTGTGGTGGATCAGGGGAGCGGCGGCCGAGGGGGCGGAGCGGTCCGGGTCCGAGGGCGCCGGGGGTGCCGCGTCCGCCAGCTCGCCCACGATCAGCCAGTGGTCCCCGATGCGCTGCCGCAGTTCCACCCGGGCCACCAGCCAGCCCGCCGCCGGGGGGAACAGCGGGGGGCCGAGGCGGTGGGCGGTCCAGCCGGGGGCGTCGAAGCGGTCGGGGCTCCAGCGGGCGAAGGTCCGGGCCAGGGCGGTGTGCCGGGCGCCGAGGAGATGTACCGCGAAGTGTTCGGCGCGCAGGACGGCGGGGGCGGCGGAGGTCTCGGCGTCCAGGCAGAACGAGACCAGCGCCGGTTCCAGGGACACCGAGGTGAACGAGGACGCGGTGAAGCCGACGGGGCCGGGCACGGTGATGACGGTGACGCCGGACGCGTGGCCGCGCAGGGTGCGGCGCAGCAGGGCGGCGGCCTCGGAACCCTGCGGGGCGGTGGTGTCCGGGGTGGTGGCGGTGGTGTCAGTGGTGCCGGCCGTGTTCATGCGGATGTCTCCCGGGGGGCGGTGACGGCGGAGGACAGGGCTTCCGCGTGGGGCGGGCCCCAGCGGCGGAGGTCGAACGCGGGGTGCTGGGCGGCCGCGTTGGCGTCCCGCCAGATTCGTTGGACGGGCGCGGTGTCGTAGATCGCGCCCGCGCCGGACGCCTCGTAGACGGTGCTGACGACCTCGCGGCAGCGTGTACCGGCGTAGGCGATGTCCCGGCGCATGCGGGACCGCTCCTCCGGGCTTCCGCCGGGAGTACCCGAGTCGGCGAGTGCCGCCAGGTCGGCGAGGAGCAGGGCGCGGGCGGCGTCGACGGTGGCGGTGAGCGCCGGCGCGTCGAGTGCGGAGCCGCGCCCGCCGTTCTCCGTATGGGTGTCCAGGGCCGCCCGTGCCGTGCCGAGGAGGACCCCCGCGAGAGCCACCGTGCCGATGGCGGCGAACGCCATCCGGTACGGGGCGGTCTCCGGGCGCCCGTGGGGCGAGGCGTTGACCGGGTCGAGTCCGCTCAGGGGCAGGACGCGGTGTTCCGGGACGAGGAGTTCGGGGGTGGTGAAGGAGCGGCTGCCCGTTCCGCGCAGTCCGCCGGTGTGCCAGTCGTCGATGCCCTCGGTGACCCGGCGGGGGAGGAGCACGACGTGCGGTTCCGGTTCACTTCCGGGCGCGGCCGGGGCGCTCACCCCGGCGAAGATCCACTCGGCGTGGTCGATGCCGGAACAGAATCGCCCGCGCATGCCGGGCAACAGGTAGCCGTCGGCGACCCGTTCGGCGGGCGGGCCGTCGAGCCGCAGTTGGAGGGCGACGCGGGAGGAGGGCGCGGAGAGGACCTCCTGGCGCGCCCGGACGGGCATCTGGGCGACGGCCCAGGTGTTGCCGCCCATCACCGCGCGCACCCAGCCCGCCGACGCGCAGCCCCGGGACAGCTCCTCGGTGACCAGGAGCGCGGTGTCGAAGCCGAGTCCGCTGCCGCCCCAGACCCGGGGCGTCAGGACGTCGAAGAGGTGTGCCTCGTCCAGGAGCCGGACGGCCGCGTCGGGGAGGGTGCGCAGCCGGTCGGCCTCGGGAGCGTGATCTCTCAGTCGGGGGGCCAGCGCGCGGGCGGTGGCGACGGCCTCTGCGTGGGTCAGCGGCGGGCGGGGGCCGCCGGCCGGCGCGGAAGGGGCCGGAGCGGTGGTGGTCATGCGGCACCTGTTTCGGTTGCTTCGGTCAGGGAGGAGTACCCATCAAGTTAGGGTAGCCATAGTTAGATTGGATCCGATTCTGAGTTGCCCGTCAAGTGACCGCTGATGGGCATCGTGTGGGCGCGTCGGGACGACGCCGGGCCCGTACCGGATACTGAGGACCATGCCGCCTAGCCGTCCCGCCCGCCCCCAAGTGGCCGCCACGCTGGAGAAACGCGTCTTCGAGCTGCTCAACGCGGAGATCCTCAACCTGCGCCTCGGCCCCGGCGAGCACATCGTCACCGAGGCCGTGGCGGAGGCGCTCGGGGTCTCCCGGCTACCGGTGCGCGAGGCCCTGCGCAGCCTGGCGGGGCGCGGCCTGGTCGAAATGCACGCGCACCGGGGGGCGTTCATCCCCCGCCTAGGGCCGGAGGATCTCGACCGGATCATCGAGACCGTGGAGGCGCGGGCCAGGCTGGAGCCCTGGGCCGCCGAGCGCGCCGCCGGCTTCCACGACGCGGACCAACTGGCGGCGCTGGACTGGACCCTGGAGCAGGGCTTCGACGCGCTGGCGCGCGGCGCGCGGCCGGACGCCAACCGGGCGCACCGCGAGTTTCTGCGCGTCCTGACCCTGATGTCGGGCCACGCGACGCTGGTCGAGGTGCTGGAGCCGCTCCAGTACCGGACCATGCTGGCGTTCGTGTCCATCGTGATCACGGCGGAGCCCGAGGGCTGGGCCTCCCACCGGGTTGTCCGCGATGCGGTGGCGGACCGCGACGGGGCCGCCGCGTCGGCCGAGATGGGCCGCTACCTGACCGAGGTGCTGGACGCCCTGCGGCGCCCCGGCAACGTGGTGCCCTCCGCCATGGACCGGGCCGCCGGGCGCAAGGGCGGCCGCCGCCCCGCGAGCCACCGGATCAAGGCGCTGCGGCTCGGCGAACGGGACGCGGGCGACGGCGGGACGCCCCCGCCCCCGCCCCGGCCGCACGCAGCCGGCCGATAGCCACCGGTGCCCCGGCGGCGTCGTACGGTCCCGCCGCCCCGCGCCGCCCCGGGTGCGGTCAGACGCCCGAGGCCCGCCCCGCCCTGTCCCGCCCCCAACTCCTGTCCACTGCTTACGCTTTCGGCATGACCACAGAGAGCCTCCCGGCCGTCGGCACGCCGGACTCGTCCGTCACCTTCATCAACGTCTTCGAGATCTCCGCCGACGAGCTCGACGAGCTCGACGAGAAGTGGGAGCAGGGGGCCCGCCTCATGCGGGACAAGCCCGGCTTCATCGACTCGCGGATGCACCGGGCCCGCTCCTCGGACTCCCGCTTTCAGCTCGTCAACGTCTCCCACTGGGAGAGCCAGGAGGCGTGGGAGGCCGCCACCGCCGACCCCGACTTCGCCTCCCGCACCCGGGCCGCGCGTGAACAGACCGAGCAGCCGGTCACACCGAACCCGGCGGTCTACGACGTCGTTGTGGAGCTCGCCGCCCCCTGAGGAGTGTCCGCTCCGGCAGGCCCCGAAGCGCGTGGGCCCCGGCACATCACCCGTGCCGGGGCCCACGCGCACAGGACGCTTCGGGGTCAGAGCCGCTCGGGCGTCCGGATGCCCAGCAGTGCCATCCCCCGGTGCAGGGTCCGGGCGGTCAGCTCGACCAGGAAGAGCCGGTTCTCGACGACCTCCGGGGCGTTGTCCGGGCTGAGCACCTGGCACTGGTCGTAGAACGTGGTCAGGTGGGACGCCAGCTGGTAGAGGTACGCGGCCAGCTTGTGCGGCTCGTAGCCCGCACCGACCTCGGCGAGCACCTCGCCGAACTGGTCCAGGTGCAGACCGAGCGCCCGCTCGGCCGGGGCCAGCTCCAGTTCCGGGTGGGCGGCGGGAACCGCGTCCCCGGCCTTGCGCAGGATCGACTGGATCCGGGCGTACGCGTACTGGAGGTACACCGACGTGTCGCCGTGCAGCGCCACCATCTGGTCCAGGTCGAACTTGTAGTCCCGTACGGCGGAGGTCGACAGGTCCGCGTACTTCACGGCGCCGACGCCGACGTACCGGCCGTTCTCGACGATCTCCTCCTCGGACAGGCCCACCTTGTCGGCCTTCTCCCGGACGACCGCCGTGGCCCGGTCGACCGCCTCGTCGAGGAGGTCCTCCAGCCGCACGGTCTCGCCCTCACGGGTCTTGAACGGCTTGCCGTCCTTGCCGAGGACCGTGCCGAACGCGAGCTGTACGGCCTTGACCTCGTCGCCCAGCCAGCCCGCCCGCCGGGCCGTCTCGAAGACCATCTTGAAGTGCAGCGACTGCCGGGCGTCGACCACGTACACCAGGGTGTCGGCCCTGAGGTCCCGCACCCGGTTCCGGATCGCGGAGAGGTCGGTCGCCGCGTAGCCGTAGCCGCCGTTCGTCTTCTTCACGATGAGCGGGACCTTGTTGCCGTCCGGGCCCTTGACGTCGTCGAAGAACACGCACAGCGCACCCTCGGAGCGGACGGCGACACCCGTCTCCTCCAGGATGCGGCAGGTCTCCTCCAGCATGTCGTTGTAGCCGGACTCACCGACGATGTCGGGGTCGCGGATCTCCATGTCGAGCTTGTCGAACACCGAGTGGAAGTAGATCTTCGACTCGTCGACGAAGCCCTGCCACAGTTCCAGCGTCTCCGGGTCACCGGCCTGGAGCGCCACCACCCGGTCCCGGGACCGGGCCTTGAACTCCTCGTCGGAGTCGAACAGGGCCCGCGACTCCTTGTAGACCCGGTTGAGCGTCGACATCGCCGCCTCGCCGTCGCTCGCGTCGCCCTCGTGCTTCAGGGCGCCCGGGTGCTCGATCAGATACTGGATGAGCATGCCGAACTGGGTGCCCCAGTCGCCGATGTGGTGCCGCCGGACGACGTTCTCGCCAGTGAACTCCAGGATCCTGACCATGGCGTCGCCGATGACCGCCGACCGCAGGTGGCCGACGTGCATCTCCTTGGCCACGTTCGGCTGGGCGTAGTCGATGACCGTGGTGCCGGCCTCCGCCTTCAGCGGCACGCCGAGCCGGCCCTCGTCGTCCGCCGACCGGGCGGCCAGCGTCTCGACGATCGCCTTGCCGGTGAGCGTGATGTTGAGGAAGCCGGGCCCGGAGACCTCGATGTCCTTGATCGGCCCGCCCGCCGGGAGGGTGGCCGTGACCTGGGCGGCCAGCTCGCGCGGGTTGCCCTTGAGCTTCTTGGCGAGCGCCAGGATGCCGTTGGCCTGGAAGTCGGCCCGGTCGCTTCGGCGCAGCAGCGGGTCCGCGGCGCCGGCATCCGGCAGTGCTGCCGTCAGGGCGTCCGCCAGCTGCTGCTGGAGCGTGGAAGCGAGGGAAGGGACCGAGGCCATGGTCTGGCTGCCGTTTCCGTAGGGAGACAAGGGATCTCCTCAGTATCCCACGGGGCGTAAAGCCGTTTTCGCGCTGCGGGGGGTTGCTGGGAGAATGGTCCGTACCCCATCGGGAAACGACAGACGAGAGAAGGACGTGCCGACCGTGGCCGAGAGTCAGACCAGCACCGAGACCGACTGGGTCTCCCGCTTCGCGGACGATGTCATCGCCGAATCGGAGCGTCGTGCGCCTGGCAAACCGGTCGTCGTCGCCTCCGGTCTGTCCCCGTCGGGCCCGATCCACCTCGGCAACCTCCGCGAGGTCATGACCCCGCACCTGGTCGCCGACGAGGTCCGCCGCCGCGGGCACGCCGTGCGCCACCTGATCTCCTGGGACGACTACGACCGCTTCCGCAAGGTACCGAACGGGGTCCCGGGCGTGGACGCGTCCTGGGCCGAGCACATCGGCAAGCCGCTGACCTCGGTGCCCGCCCCGGCCGGCTCCGCGTACCCGAACTGGGCCGAGCACTTCAAGGCCGCCATGACGGCGGCCCTGGGCGAGCTGGGCGTCGAGTACGACGGAATCAGCCAGACGGAGCAGTACACCGCCGGGGCCTACCGCGGGCAGATCCTGCACGCGATGAAGCACCGCGCCGACATCGACGCCGTCCTGGACCGCTACCGGACGAAGAAGGACCCGGCGGCCGCCCAGGGCAAGGGCGGGAAGAAGCCGCAGCAGCAGAAGAAGGTCGACGAGGCCGAGCTGGAGGCCGCCGAGGGCTCCGGCGCCGCCGACGAGGACGACGGCAGCGGCAACACCGCCGGCTACTTCCCGTACAAGCCCTACTGCGGCAACTGCGGGAAGGACCTCACCGTCGTCACCTCCTACGACGACGACACGACCGAGCTGAACTACACCTGCTCGGCCTGCGGCTTCGCCGAGACCGTCCGCCTCAGCGAGTTCAACCGCGGCAAGCTCGTCTGGAAGGTCGACTGGCCGATGCGCTGGGCGTACGAGGGCGTGATCTTCGAGCCCAGCGGCGTCGACCACTCCTCGCCCGGCTCCTCCTTCGTCGTCGGCGGCCAGATCGTCCGCGAGATCTTCGACGGCGTGCAGCCCATCGGGCCCATGTACGCCTTCGTCGGCATCTCCGGCATGGCCAAGATGTCCTCCAGCAAAGGCGGGGTGCCCACCCCGGCCGACGCGCTGAAGATCATGGAGGCGCCGCTGCTGCGCTGGCTCTACGCCCGCCGCAAGCCCAACCAGTCGTTCAAGATCGCCTTCGACCAGGAGATCCAGCGGCTGTACGACGAGTGGGACTCGCTGGGCCGCAAGGTCGCCGACGGCACGGTGCTGCCCGCCGACGCCGCCGCGTACTCCCGGGCCGTCCGCACGGCGGCCGGGGAGCTCCCGAGCACCCCGCGCCCGCTGCCGTACCGGACGCTCGCCTCGGTCGCCGACATCACCGCCGGCGCCGAGGACCAGACGCTGCGTATCCTCGGCGAGCTGGACCCGGACAACCCGCTGACCTCGCTGGACGAGGCCCGCCCGCGGCTCGACCGCGCCGAGAACTGGATCACCACCCAGGTCCCGGCCGAGGCCCGCACCATCGTCCGGGACGAGCCCGACAAGGAACTGCTGGGCTCGCTCGACGAGCAGGGCCGCGAGTCGCTGCGCCTCCTCCTGGAGGGGCTGGACGCGCACTGGTCGCTCGACGGGCTCACCACGCTCGTCTACGGCGTGCCGAAGGTGCTGGCGGGACTGGAGCCGGACGCCAAGCCGACGCCCGAGCTGAAGGCCGCCCAGCGGTCCTTCTTCGCCCTGCTCTACCGGCTGCTCGTCAGCCGCGACACGGGCCCGCGCCTGCCCACGCTGCTCCTCGCGGTGGGGGCGGACCGGGTGCGGAAGCTGCTGGGCGCGTAACGGCTTTCAGGCACGCACGGCGAAGGGCCGCCGCCCGGGGATTCCGCCCGGACGGCGGCCCTTCCGTCTGTGTCCGCAGGTCTGTACGTCTACGGCTCAGGCGCTCTGGTCGGCCGTCACACGCCGCATGTAGAGGTCCCTGAACCGCGGCATCAGGTCCTGGAGCAGCTCGGTCGAGCGCGGGTGGTGCACGTCGTGCCGGTCGGACAGGTGGATGTCGAGGGTCTCGACGTTCGGGTACTGGCCCTCCTGGTCCGTGTACGCGCTGAACTCCTCGTACGCGCGGTCGGCGAAGTCGTTGTCCTCCTGGGACCACTCCTCCAGCTGCGGCGCGTCCTCGGGGCCGGGTGCGGGAGGGGCGGGCGGCTCCTCGTCGGCGGCCTGCGGCACGGGCCGCGCCTGCTGTACGGGCTCCGGGCCCGCCTGCGGCTCCTCGCGGAGGTCCTCGCCCCGGGGGTGCGGGACCGCGCCGATGGTGCCGACGTCACCCAGTGCGCGGGTGCGGCCGGGGCCCGCGGGGATCTGCACCGGGGTGGGTTCGAGCCCCTCGACGTACTGCGGGTCGTACGCGCTCTCGTGGACGTTGTCCGGCAGCTTCTGGGCGGCGAACCAGGGGCTGTCGTGGGTGGGCGGGACCTGCGGGGTCTCCAGGGCCTGGTGCTCCGGGAGTTGGGCCCGCTGGTCCTGGTCGGGCTGCTGCTGACGCTGATGTTCCTGGGGTGCCTGCTTCTGGAGCGACATCGGCTGCTGCTGTTGGCCCTGTTGGGTCTCCTGCTGCGGGTGCTGCAGCGCCTGTTCCTGCTGGGGCTCGTACGGCAGCTCCGCCTTCGGGCGGGCCCCTTCGGCCGGTGGCAGGAGGGCCGGTTCGATTCCGGCGGCGGCGAGCCCGGCCGGGGCGGTCTCGGCGAGCGGTACGCCGTACTTCGCCAGCCGCAGCGGCATCATCGACTCGACCGGGGCCTTGCGCCGCCAGCTGCGGCCGAAGCGGGCCTGGAGGCGGGCCTGGTAGATCAGCCGGTCCTGTTCGAGCTTGATGACCTGTTCGTAGCTGCGCAGCTCCCACAGCTTCATCCGCCGCCACAGCTTGAACGTGGGGACGGGGGAGAGCAGCCAGCGGGTGAGGCGGACGCCTTCCATGTGCTTGTCGGCGGTGATGTCCGCGATCCGGCCGACCGCGTGCCGGGCGGCCTCGACGGAGACGACGAACAGTACCGGGATCACCGCGTGCATCGCGGTGCCCAGCGGGTCGGGCCAGGAGGCGGCGCCGTTGAACGCGATGGTCGCGGCGGTCAGCAGCCATGCCGTCTGGCGCAGCAGCGGGAACGGGATCCGCATCCAGGTGAGCAGGAGGTCCAGGGCGAGCAGGACGCAGATGCCCGCGTCGATGCCGATGGGGAAGACCAGGGAGAACCTCCCGAAGCCCTTCTCCTCCGCGAGCTCGCGCACGGCGGCGTAGGAACCCGCGAAACCGATCGCGGCGATGAGCACCGCACCGGCGATGACGACCCCGATGAGTATGCGGTGCGTGCGTGTCAGCTGCAT
>NZ_NEUE01000123.1 GCF_002910905.1 Streptomyces sp. SM11
GGGGCCGGCCGCTCCGGCGACCGCGACCACGGCTCCTTCGAGCACACCGGTCCCCTCACCCGTGCCGTTTGCGTTCATGGCCACCGCCTCCTCAGGAAAATGGTTCACGCGGCTGCCCGCTCGTCGTTGGCCGCGGTGATTCCCTTGGTGGAGGCAATCACGTGCTTCAGCTTCTTGGCGAGCGCCTCATAGAACATGCTCAGGGGAAACTCGTCCGGAAGCACGTCGTCGACGAGCTTGCGGGGAGGAAGTGTGAGGTCCAGGGCGTCGGGGCCCTTGGCCCAGCGGGATCCCGGGTGCGGGGCGAGATAGGTGGAGACCAGGTCGTACGCGGCGAACCAGTGGACCAGCTTGGGGCGGTCGATGCCGTCGCGGTAGAGCTTCTCGATCTCGGCGCAGAGCTGGTTGGTGACCTGCGGGGCACGGTCCCAGTCGATCTTCAGGGTGTTGTCGGTCCAGCGGACGACGTCGTGCTTGTGGAGGTACGCGAAGAGCAGCTGGCCGCCGAGGCCGTCGTAGTTGCGGACGCGCTCGCCGGAGACGGGGAAGCGGAACATCCGGTCGAAGAGCACCGCGTACTGCACGTCGCGGCCGTGGGCGTTGCCCTCGGACTCCAGTTTCACGGCCTCCTTGAAGGCGGTGAGGTCGCAGCGCAGCTCCTCCAGGCCGTACATCCAGAACGGCTGGCGCTGCTTGATCATGAACGGGTCGAACGGCAGGTCACCGTGGCTGTGGGTGCGGTCGTGGACCATGTCCCACAGGACGAACGCCTGCTCGCAGCGCTGCTGGTCGCCGATCATCTCGCGGATGTCGTCGGGCAGCTCCAGGCCGAGCAGGTCGACGGAGGCCTCGGCGACGCGGCGGAAGCGGGCGGCCTCGCGGTCGCAGAAGATGCCGCCCCAGCTGAAGCGCTCGGGGGCCTCGCGCACGGCGATGGTCTCCGGGAAGAGCACCGCGGAGTTGGTGTCGTACCCGGCGGTGAAGTCCTCGAAGGTGATGCCGCAGAAGAGCGGGTTGTCGTAGCGGTTCGCCTCCAGGTCGGCGAGCCACTCGGGCCAGACCATCTTGAGGACGACCGCTTCGAGGTTGCGGTCGGGGTTGCCGTTCTGCGTGTACATCGCGAAGACGACGAGGTGCTGGAGACCGTCCGCCCGGTCCTTCGCGGGCTGGAAGGCGAGCAGCGAGTCCAGGAAGTCGGGGACGCGGAAGCCGTCGGTGGCCCAGCGGCGCAGGTCGGTGACGAGCGCGCGGTGGTAGGCGACATCGTGCGGGAGGAGCGGGGAGAGCTCCTCGACCGCTGCGATCACCCGGTCGAGGACCTGCTCGACGGTGGCCGGGGAGGGGGCACCCTCGACCTCGAAGTCGATGGATCCGTCTTTGGACTGCCAGGGACGGATCTCCTCGACGGCATCCTTGAGCACAGGCCAGGCCGGGTGCTCGACCACCCGCCGGGCCGTAGCTATCGCGCCGTCGGTGGCGTCGTGCACAAGAATTTCCGTCATAACACTTCCTCCACGGGAGAACCTCGCGTGGATTCACCGTAACCGCGCAGGGTTCCTCCCGACAAGTGGGGGCCTGAAAATTATCCTGTATACCCCCATGGTCACCGCTGTTTTTCCTGCGACATCCCGGGTAGGCGCACAGTTCACCCAGCCGCCCCGGAGCACGGTCGGCCGGGCCCGCACGTCGGGGGACATCGCGGGCCACGGCCGCTACCCTCCCCAGTGCCGTATCGCCATCGCCGTACCTCCGCGCGGGCAGGAGCAGTCGACGGACCGCCGCCGACGGAAACGAGGTCGCCTTGTCATTTCTCACCCTGGGTCATCGCGGAGTGATGGGCGTCGAGCCCGAGAACACCCTGCGCTCCTTCGTCCGCGCCGAGGCGTCCGGGATGGACGCCATCGAGCTGGATCTCCATCTCAGCAAGGACGGCGCGCTTGTCGTGATGCACGATGTGGACGTGGACCGCACCACGGACGGGACCGGACCGATCGCGGCCAGGACCCTGGCGGAGCTGCGCGAGCTCGACGCCGGCCAGGGCGATCGGATCCCCGTCTTCGAAGAGGTTCTGGAGGCCGTCTCCTCCCCGCTCCAGGCGGAGATCAAGGACGTGGCGGCGGCCCGCGCGCTGGCAGACGTGATCCGGGAGCGCGAACTCGTCGGCCGGGTGGAGGTTTCCTCGTTCCACGACGAGGCCGTCACCGAGATCGCCCGGCTGGTGCCGGGCGTACGCACCGTCCTGATCGCCAGCCGGTGGGGCGCGGACGTGGTGGACCGGGCGAAGGCGGCGGGCGCGGCGACGCTCGCGCTGAACATCCGCCGCCTCACCCTGGAGGTCGTGGAGCGGGCCCACTCCAAGGACGTGAAGGTGATCGGCTGGGTGGTGAACACCCAGGACCAGCTGCGCCTCGCGCGGGCGCTGGGCCTGGACGGCGCGACGACCGACTTCCCCGAGATCCGCCGCGCCGGGCGCTTCACCGCCTGAGGGCGAGCGCCCTCAGGCGCCTTCCCCCGCGTCGCTCTCCTCGATGTTCTTGACGAGCAGTTCGAAGGCCAGGTCGTCGCGCTGCGGAACGCCGAAGCGCTCGTCGCCGTACGGGAACGGAGTGAGCTGTCCGGTACGACGGTAGCCGCGTCGCTCGTACCAGGCGATCAGGTCCTCGCGCACCGAGATCACCGTCATGTGCATCTCGCCGACGCCCCACGTCCGGCCGGCGGTGCGCTCCGCCTCGGCGATGATCAGCTTGCCGAGTCCACCGCCCTGGAGTCCGGGCCGGACCGCGAACATCCCGAAGTAGGCGGCGTCGCCCCGGTGTTCGAGCTGACAGCAGGCGACGAGTTCGCCGTCGCGCTCGACCGCGAGGAGCCTGCCCGCCGGAGCGTCGAGAACCTCGCGCACCCCTTGTTCGTCGGTCCGCTGCCCCTGGAGGATGTCGGCCTCGGTGGTCCAGCCGGTGCGGCTGGAGTCACCGCGATAGGCGGATTCGATCAGGGCCACCAGCGCCGGGACGTCCTCCTCGGTCGCGTCACGGAAGGTCAGCCGGGCCGAGTCGGGGGGCGTGGCGGTGTCCATGGTGGGGCGCTCCGTTTCTCTGCTGCCGTACGCACTCTGCTGCCGTACGCGATTCTCCGCTGCCGCGCGTACGGCCGCGGTCTCCGCCGTCGCACGTGCGGTCGAGAGTAGCGCGACCCGGAGCGCCCCCGGCGAGCCCCGGGCACACCCCCTTCACACCCCCGTGCGCCGGGTTCGGCGGCGGCAGCCCGGGCATCGATGGGTCGACCCGTAGTAGTGCGTGCGTCAGATCAGGGGAGGTGCGACGTGCACGGAGGGGCCCTGCCCGGCTGGTTGCTGATGGCGTTGTGCGCGGTGAGCGGCGCCTACTGCCTGCTGCGTGGCCGCGCGGGGACGCGGCAGGAGCGCCGCACCGCACGCTCGGAGGCGCTCATGGGCTTCGGTATGGCGGCGATGGCCGTTCCGGCGGCGGTGCTGTCGCCCCCGGACTGGGCCTGGGCGGCGTACGCGCTGCTGTTCGGCGCGGCGGCTCTGCGGGCACTGCGGCCCGCCCTGCACGGCGGCCACCACCGGCACCACCTGGTCGGCTCGCTGGCCATGGTCTACATGGCCCTCGCGATGGCCCCGGCGGTCACCGGGAGCGGCGGGGGCGGGCATGCCGGGCACGGGGCGGGCGGGGGAGCCGGAGGCATACCCCTGCTGACCGGGGCCCTGCTCGTCTACTACGCGTTCTACGTGCTGGGCTCGGCCGGCCGCCTGCTGCCCGGGACCGCCATGGCTCCGGCCGGCAGCACGGGCGTCGCAGGCCCGGGCCCAGGAGGTTTCGGTGGCGGGACGGACGGCCGGGCCGAGCTCACGACGGCCTGCCGACTCACGATGGGCATCGGCATGTTCGCCATGCTGCTCACCCTGTGAGACAGGAAGCGGGACAGAACCCCCGGCAAACCGTGGTCTGCGTCACTTGCCGGTCGTGGCCGTACCCCGGCCGCCCCCGCCCCTCATAAGCTGAAGCCATGCTGGTCTCCCTCGCGCTGCTGCTGCTCGGTGCACTGACCGCCCTGGTGACCCCGCGCCTGATGGCGCGCGCCCGGTGGCCGGAGCGCGAGCCGGTCGTGGCCCTGTGGGTCTGGCAGTGCGTGGTGGCCGGGGTGCTCCTGTCGTTCGCCCTGTCCATGACGTTGAGCGCGGCCGCCGCCTGGCAGGCGGTACGCGGCCATGTCTTCGCCCCCGCCCCGCACGCCGTGGTCGAGGCGTACGCCCTGGCGGCGTACGGGCCGTGGTCGGCGGTCATCGCGGTGCTGCTGGCGCTGGGCGGGCTGTGGACCGGGGCGATGCTCCTGCGGGAGGTCCGGCGGGCGCGGCGTCGCCGCAAGCAGCGCCGGGCGGAACTGCTGGTGCGTGCCCCGCTGATGCCCGGCGAGGAGCCCGGCGCCGACCGTCTCGTGGTGCTGGAGGGCGAGCGCCCCGACGCCTGGTGGCTGCCCGGCACGGCTCCGCAACTCGTCATCACCACCGCCGCGCTGGGCCGCCTGAAGGGCCGCCAGCTCGATTCGGTGCTTGCCCATGAACAGGGACACGCCCAGGCCCGGCACGACTGGCTGCTGCACTGCTCGTCGGCGCTGGCGGTCGGTTTCCCGCAGATCCCGGTGTTCGCCGCGTTCCGCGACGAGATGCACCGGCTGGTCGAACTGGCCGCCGACGACGTGGCATCACGCCGCTTCGGCCGGCTGACGACCGCGCTCGCCCTGGTCGGACTCAACGAGGACCGCGGAGTGTTCGGCCCCTGCCCCACCCCGCACGCCCAAGTGCCCCTCCGGGTCAACCGGTTGCTGGCCCCGGTCGACCGGCTGACGGCGGGTCGCAGGATCCGGCTGACGGCCGCCGCCGCCCTGGTGCCGGTCATCCCGGTGGTCGTGACCTTCGTCCCGGGGCTCCGCGCACTGGGATAGCCCGGGGGCGCGGGAAACCGACTCGGGGCGCGGGGTTGGCCTTCGGGCGTTGTCCTCCGCGAGGATCACCCCCATGCCCTCCCCCCTCCCCCGCACCGCGGCCGCCCTGTGGACCGGAGCCGTCGCCGCGGCGTCCGTGGTGCTGCTCGCGCTGGTGGCGGCGCGCTGGTCACCGCTGATGTCCCTGGACCGGGCGGTCGCCGAAGCACTGCACCGGCACGCGGTGGCCGACCCCGGGCTGGTCCGTGTGAGCCGGGTGCTGACGGACTGGGTGTGGGATCCCTGGACCATGCGCGCCCTGATCGCGGTGGCCGTGGTCGCCCTGTGGTGGCGGGGCGCGCGCACGCTCGCCCTCTGGGTGGCCGCGACGAGCCTGCTCGCCTCCCTCCTCCAGCAGGGGCTGAAGGCCGCGGTGGACCGGGAGCGACCGCAGTGGCCCGATCCGGTGGACTCGGCCCACTACGCCGCCTTCCCCTCCGGGCACGCCATGACGGCCGTCGTGAGCTGCGGGCTGCTCGTCTGGGTGCTGCGGCTGTACGGTTCGGGTCCCGGCGCCCGGGGCGCGGCGCTGGGCGTGGCGGTGGCCTCGGCGGTCGGTGTTGCGGCTACCCGGGTGTACCTGGGGGTGCACTGGCTGACCGATGTCGTGGGCGGTGCGCTGCTGGGGGTGGCCCTCGTGACGCTGACCACCGCCGGCTACGCGCGGTACGCGGCGCCCCGGGCTCCGGCGGAGGAGAACCGGCCCCCGCGGGCCTGAGACCAGGGAAGGGCGCTCTTGTCCGCTCGGGGGCGGACAGGGAAGGATCGCCCCCCATGGTGATCAAAGGCGTGCTGTTCGACTTCTCCGGAACCCTGTTCCGTATCGAGCCGGTCCGGCACTGGCTCGCCACTGTCCTGCGCGAGGAGGGCGTCGACGTGTCGCCGGAGGATTTCGAGCGGTACGTGAGCGGGCTCACGGCGGCCGGCGCCCTCCCGGGCGGCCCGTCTCCGGTCCGGGTCCCGGAGCTGCTGGCCGACGCGATGGCACGCCGGGATCTGAGCGCCGCTCTGCACCGTGAGGCGTACACCGGTCTGGCCCGGGGCGTCGCCCTGCCCGGTCCGGGGCTGTACGACGCGCTGTACGACCGCCATATGCGGCCGGAGGCCTGGCAGCCCTACCCGGACGCCGCCGAGGTGCTGGCAGGGCTGCGGAGCGCGGGGATCGCGGTCGGTGTGGTCAGCAACATCGGCTGGGACCTGCGCCCGGTCTTCCGTGCCCACGGGCTCGACGCCCTGGTCGACGCCTACGCCCTGTCCTTCGAGCACGGGCTCCAGAAGCCGGCTGCGGGACTTTTCCGTATCGGCTGCTCGCTGATCGGCCGGGATCCGGCCGACGTGGTCATGGTCGGTGACGACCGGAACGCGGACGGGGGCGCGGCGGCCCTGGGCTGCGAGGTCCGGTTCGTGGACCATCTGCCGGTGTCGGAACGGCCCGACGGCCTGCGGTCGCTGGAGCTGGTACCGCGCTGAGGCCCACAGCGAAACAGGGAAAGCGGACCGGGGTGTGAGGCATATCCCGCCGCGGAGGGGGTAGTGGTAGGCGCTTGTGGCCGTAGCCTGGTGGGCATGTCCCCGATGTCGTCGTCCCTGTCCGCGCGTTCCGCAGCCGAGGTCAACGCGGAGATCCGCGACCTGTGGCAGCGATCGGAAGGGTCTCTGACGCCACAGGACGAGGCGGAGTACCAGCGGCTGCTGGTGGAATGGGCCGCCGCCACCGGCGGGAGCGTCCGCGCCGCCGCCTGACCGTCCTGCCCCCGGCCCCTCGGCCGGAGGCGGGTGGGGAGATCGCGCCCGATCCGGCGATCCCCCGCGTCGCCGGATCCGGGCGCACCCTCGGCATGCCCCGTGGGACACGGCCGCGGACCGCGCCGGGGACCGGAGTTGCGGAGTCCGCCGTCGCAGGGATCCAGCATGTCCCCACCCGGCTCATCGGTCAATGAATTTCCGGCTCCACACGCACCGGGGCCGGTGCCGCACGGGCGGATGACCGCCCGGGAGACACCGCCCCCGGAATGCGTGGCGAGTCGGCTACGGGAACCGCTGCCGGATCAGCGCTCGAAGTAGTCCGGCTGCGTCTGCACGTTGAGCTCGTCCAGCTTGACCCGCTTGGCCGGGTTGGTGCGCCGGTCGTTCAGCTTCAGCACGTCGAAGCCCTTGGCGATGTCGCTGGAGTAGATGTGGCCGTTGTAGTAGTACGCCGACCAGGGGCCGGCCGTGGTGACCCGGTCGAGCGTGACCGGACCGCGCTCGAAGAAGGCGATCTCCTCGGGCTTGGACGAGTCGGTGAAGTCCCATACGGAGATACCGCCCTGGTACCAGGCCTGGACCATCAGGTCGCGGCCCTTCACCGGGATGATCGAGCCGTTGTGGGCGACGCAGACCTCGGCGTCGGCCTGGTGACGGTCGATCTTGAAGTAGCTGCGGAAGACCAGCTTGCGCTTGTCGCCCTTGCCGACGATGTCGTAGATGCCGTTGGCACCCCGCTCGGGACCGATCTCCTCGTTGCAGGTGGCCGCGCCGCCGCCACCGAGCTCGTCGGTGAACACGACCTTGTTCGCCCTCTGGTTGAAGGTCGCCGAGTGCCAGAACGCGAAGTTCTCGTTGTCCTGGACCCGGTCGATGATCTTCGGGCGCTCCGGGTCCTTGATGGAGAACAGCAGACCGTCACCCATGCAGGCTCCGGCTGCGAGGTCCTTGGACGGCAGCACCGTGATGTCGTGGCAGCCGGTCGTCCTGGAGACGCCCGGGTTCTCGGGCGCACCCGGGTTGCCGCCGTCCGGGAAGAGCACCGGGAAGTTGACGATCCGGGCCCTCTGGGGCGCCTTGAGCGGCACCTTGATGATGGAGATCCCGTCGTGCGGCGGTTGGCAGTCCGGGAACGCCTCGTTGGGCGAGTACGAGGAGACGTACACGTACACGTTCTTCTTGCCGCCCGGCACCAGCGTGTGCGTGTGGGAACCGCAGGCGGTCTCCACGGCGGCGATGTACTCGGGCCGCCGCTTGTTGCTGATGTCGAAGATCTTCATGCCCTCCCAGGAGGACTTCTCCGTGGCGGGCTGACTGGCACTGGAGCAGGAGTCGTCGCTGCGCGAGGAGTCCGTCGACAGGAACAGCAGGTTCCCGGAGACCGAGATGTCGTTCTGCGCGCCGGGGCAGAGGACCTGGGCGACCGTCCTGGGCTTCTTCGGCTTGCTGATGTCGTAGATGACGAAGCCGTCGTAGTTGCCGACGTAGGCGTACTTGCCCTGGAACACGAGGTCCGTGTTGGCGCCCTTGAGGGCGCCCTTCGGCACGTTCGTCAGGTGCTTGATGTTCGAGCTGTGGACGATCTCGTCCACGCCGGGTATGTCACCGCCGGCTATCGCGGCCCTGGCCTCGGCCTGCTCGCTCCTGGTGACGGAACCGCGGTCGGCCGGGGCGTCGCCCGGGTCGGGGGTCGCGGCCGCCGTGGTGGCCGTCAGCAGCGTGGCGAGGAGTCCGGCTGCGGCTGCCACCGCGCCCAGACGTCTGCGCCGCACGCGGGTGGTGTGCAACGAGGTCACTGCGTCCTCCCTTGTATCCGTTCGGGGTCGCGAACGGTTCATGAACCCCCGGCAGTATCGTCCCTCTCATGTACACAACAACAGACGGCAACACAGCCGTGGGGAGAGTTTCCGATCTTCGGCCCGTGGAAGCGTGTCAGGACGGTCCACAACAAACCATGTGGCACAGGAGGTCGCCGTGTTGATCCATCGCCGGTCCGCAGCTCTGCGCTCAACCGCTCTCGCGGCGGCGGCGGTTGCCGCCGCGCTCGTCCTGGGAGCCTGTGACGCGGACAGCGGTGACGGAACGTCCGACAGGGCCAAGGACGCAGGTCCGGGCGTGGTCGCGCCCGGCAGACCGGGCGAGCCCGCCCGGACGCTCTCCGCCGAGGAGGCCGCCGAGGAGGCCGGTCAGGACACCGCCAACTCCGCGGACTTCCGCTATACGCAGATGATGATCGAACACCACAGGCAGGCGCTCGTGATGACCGAACTCGTTCCGGAGCGGGCCTCCTCCACCACCGTCAAGCGGCTCGCCGAACGCATATCGGCCGGCCAGAAGCCGGAGATCGGCGCGATGGAAGGATGGCTGGAAAGGAACGGCGGAGATAAGCGCAAGCAGCACCACGACCACGCCGGGATGCCCGGCATGGCGACCGACGCCCAGCTGAAGAAGCTGCGCGCCACCGAGGGCAAGGCCTTCGACAAGCTCTTCCTGGAGCTGATGATCACCCACCACCAGGGGGCGCTCACCATGGCCACGGAGGCGCTCAGCGAGGGCAACGACATCATCGTCGAGGAGATGGCGAGCGACGTCGTCGCCCAGCAGTCCGTGGAGATCAACCGGATGCGCGGGCTGATGGACTGAGCGGTTCGGCCATCCGGCGACCCGGCCACTCACCCCGTGCGGTCGATGGTGCAGATCGGCCCGGCGGTGCGATCCTGGAAGCAACCTCCGGGAAGAGGTGCGTTGTGCTCTCAGTCGCCGTCGTCGGTTCCGGTCCCAGCGGGGTCTACACCACCCAGGCCCTGCTCCAGCAGTCGCTCGTGGCCGATGTGCGTGTGCACGTCCTGGACCGGCTGCCCACCCCGTACGGACTCGTGCGGTACGGGGTGGCCCCCGACCACGAGAAGATCAAGTCGCTGCAGAACGGTCTGCGGGCGGTGCTGGAGGACGAGCGGGTCACCTTCGTGGGCAACGTCGGCGTCGGTGGGGTGCAAGGGGTCTCCCCCGCCAGGCTCGCGGAGCTGTACCACGCGGTCGTCTACTGCGTCGGGGCCTCGGCGGACCGCCCGCTGGCGGTGCCGGGCGAGAGCCTGCCGGGCAGCTACTCCGCCACCCGCTTCGTCTCCTGGTACAGCGCCCACCCGGACATCGGCGCCGACCCGTTCGCCCTGGACGCCCGCTCGGCCGTCGTGATCGGAGTGGGGAACGTGGCGGTCGACGTGACCCGGATCCTGGCGCGCGGCGCCGACGAACTGCGGACCACCGACGTGCCCCGCGCCGCGCTGAGCGCGCTGGAGGCCAGTCGGGTGCGCGATGTGCACATCGTGGGCCGACGGGGCCCCTCCCAGGCCCGGTTCACCACCAAGGAGCTGCGGGAGCTGGGGGCACTGCCCGGGGCGCGGGTCGTCGTCGACCCGGCGGAGCTCGCGCTCGACCCGGCGTACGCGGCTCCGGACGGCCTGCCGGGGGCGCCTCCGCTGCCCGCCGTTGTGCGGCGGAATCTGGCGGTCCTGCGCGGCTGGTCGGCGGGCAGGGCCGAGGCCGTGGCGGGCGCGGCAGGGGATGTGCCGTCCGGGGCGCCGGGCGGGTCACAGGCCGCGCGCCGGATCCGGCTGCGGTTCTTCCTGCGGCCGGTGGAGCTGCTGGAGCACGCCGGACGCGTCGCCGGGGTGCGGTTCGCCCGGACGGCTCCGGACGGCGCGGGCGGGGTCCGGGACACCGGCGCGTACGAGGATGTCGAGGCCCAACTGGTCCTGCGGGCCGTCGGCTATCGCGGGGTGGAACTGCCGGGGCTGCCCTTCGACCCGGCGCGCGGCACGGTGCCGCACGCGGTGGGCCGGGTGCTGCGGGACGGAGTGCCGTCGCCGGGTGAGTACGTGGCGGGGTGGATCAAGCGGGGGCCGACCGGGGTGATCGGTTCGAACCGCTCCTGCGCCAAGGAGACGGTGACCTCGCTCCTGGAGGACGCGGCCGCGCTGACACGGCGTACGGCGGCGGACGATCCGCTGGCCGTGCTGCGGGCGTGGGGGCTACGGCCGGTGGAGTGGGCCGGCTGGCTGTCGATCGAGCGCGCGGAGGCGGAGCTGGGCCGCTCGCTGGGGCGCGGCCCGGTGAAGATCCCCGACTGGCCGGGTCTGCTGGCGGCGGCCCGGGACACGGACCGCTGAGCGGCGCCCCGCGCTCTCTCCTCATTCCCGGGTCGCGACCACCAGCCGGGCCCGGGGGCTGCCGTCGGGACGCAGGCCCAGTTCGGTCAGCGGCAGCAGCCGCACGACGAATCCGGCCTGTGTCAGGTCCTCCAGCACATCGCCGAGCCGGAACGTGCGGTAGTACATGATGAACCGCGGCCGCCAGAGGGCGTTGCGCACCCGCATCGCAGCGTCGAAGCCGAACAGCGACCAGTAGGCGCGCGACCCGACCGGGGGTGGTGCGCCGAGCGGGAAGACGAACTGTCCGCCCGGCCGGAGGGATCCGTACACCTCGACGAAGAGGCCGAAGCGTTCGGCGGGCAGGAAGTGGCCGAACGCGCCGAAGCTCAGAGCGAGATCGAAGGCGGGCTCGAAGGGCAGCGAGCGGGCGTCGGCCCGTACCCAGTCCACTGCCGGCCTCTCGCTCCCGGGCGGGAAAGCGGCCCTGGCCTCGGCGAGCATGCCCGCGCTGAAGTCGACCCCGACCGCCCGTTCCCGGCACAGCTGCCGGAGTACGCCCACTCCCGCGCCGGTGCCGCAGCAGACGTCGAGTCCGGTGTCGAAGGGGCCGAGCTCGCGCACCGCACGGGTGACGGCTTCGAGCACATGGTCGGGGGTGCGGTAGGGCGTCCGGTCGAACTTCGGGGCGAGGAGGTCGTATCCACGCTCGGTCGAGGAGAGCGCCTGGACGGCCAGTTCGCGCACGGTGGGGCCCTGTTCGGGGCCCTGAAAGGTGAACATCACGGACCACTCTACCGACACGGCGCACCCTCCGCGGCCGGTCGTGGCAGCAGTGCGGGCACCTGGGCGTCGGGGCGTCAACGGCCTCCGGGAAGCCGCCGCTTGAGGGTGATGGCCGTTTCGGCGGCGTACGCCTGGGTCCAGCTGCGGCCGGCCCCGGACTTCCAGGTGACCTGGACCGTGGAGCCGTCGGTCCGGGCGCTCTCCACGGTCATGGCCCGGTCGCCGTCGCGCACGTCGCCGCGGCGCAGTTCGCCCGCCGTGACCGTGACAGGGCTCTCCCCGGGCGCGTTCTCGGTCTCCTCGGCCGCCCGGAGGAGCAGGGCGGCCAGCTCGCGGGCCGCCGCGGGGGTGCAGGACCAGACGAACTCCCCGGCCGGGGGCGAGAACCGGATGCCGACGCGAGGTGCCGGGACCGCCTCCCCCGCGGTGACCGTGAGCGGCACGGCCTCGCCCGCGGTGACCGCGACCGGCATCGGGTGGCCGTCGGCGTCCGTGATCCCGCTGCTCATCGTCTTCTCCTCGGGGTCCTTGTCTTCGGCCGTGTCCAAGCCGTCGTCCGGCCGTCGCACGGCCTCCGCCAGGATGTCAGCACCCGGCGGCGGGGCGCACGAGCGGGGCGGGGGCGTGCACGGCACGCCGGACGGCCGCCCACGCGGGGGCACGCCGACGCCACCGGGGCGGTGGGCGTGTGCGCGAGCCACTGTCAGTGGTCGGGTGCAGACTGGCACTGTTCCGGCACAACGACGTTTCGGGAGGTCCAGAAACATGACCGACGTACTGCTCACCGCAGGCACCCGCAAGGGTCTCTTCATCGGCCGCAGACGCGGCGGGGCCTGGGAGATCACGGGCCCGCACTTCAACGCGCAGGCGATCTACTCGGTCGCCGTGGACACCCGGGGGGACACTCCGAGAATCCTGGTCGGCGGGGACAGCGCGCACTGGGGGCCGTCCGTCTTCCACTCCGACGATCTGGGCGAGACCTGGGTCGAGCCGCGACAGCCCGCGGTGAAGTTCCCGAAGTTCACCGGAGCCTCGCTGGAGCGCGTCTGGCAGTTGCACCCGGCAGGCCCCGAAGCGCCGGACGTGGTCTACGCGGGCACGGAGCCGGCCGCACTGTTCCGTTCCGAGGACCGGGGCGAGTCGTTCGAGCTGGTCCGGCCGCTCTGGGAGCACCCGACCCGCCCGCGGTGGGTGCCGGGCGGCGGCGGCGAGGGGCTGCACACCGTTCTGACCGACCCCCGGGACGCGAAGGCCGTGACCGTCGCCGTGTCGACGGCGGGCGTGTTCCGGACCAAGGACGGCGGTGCGAGCTGGGCCCCGTCGAACAAGGGAGTCTCCGCGGTCTTCCTCCCGGACCCCGACCCGGAGTTCGGCCAGTGCGTCCACAAGGTCACCCGGGACGCGGCCGACCCGGACCGGCTCTATCTGCAGAACCACTGGGGCGTGTTCCGCAGCGACGACTCCGGCGACCACTGGATCGACATCGGTTCGGGCCTGCCCTCCGACTTCGGGTTCGCCGCCGCCGCGCACCCGCACCGCGGCGACACGGCGTACATCTTCCCGATCAACGCCGACGCCGACCGGGTACCGGCGGAACACCGCTGCCGGGTGTTCCGTACGACCGACGCGGGACGGACCTGGGAGCCGCTCACGGAGGGCCTGCCGGACGGGGCTCACTACGGCACGGTGCTGCGGGACGCACTGTGCACCGACGACGCCGATCCCGCCGGGGTCTACTTCGGCAACCGCAACGGCGAGTTGTACGCCAGCGCGGACGACGGGGACAGCTGGCAGCAGCTCGCCTCGCATCTGCCGGACGTCCTGTGCGTGCGGGCGGTGGCGCTCGGCTGACGGCAGTTGATCGGAGTGGTCGTATCAGCAGTAGAGTGCGGGCCGTGGCAGCACGACCGTTGAAAGAGATCATCGAGCCGGGGTGGGCCGACGCCCTCGAACCCGTCGCCGAACGCATCGCCGCTATGGGCGACTTCCTCCGCGCGGAGATCGCCGCGGGACGCACGTACCTGCCCTCCGGGGCTCATGTACTGCGGGCGTTCCAACAACCATTCGAGGAGGTGAGAGTGCTGGTCGTCGGCCAGGATCCGTACCCCACCCCGGGACACGCGATCGGGCTGAGCTTCGCGGTGGCCCCCGACGTCCGGCCGCTGCCGGGCAGCCTGGAGAACATCTTCCGGGAGCTGCACACGGATCTGGGGCTGCCCAGACCGTCCAACGGCGATCTCACACCGTGGACGCGCCAGGGGGTGCTGCTGCTCAACAGGGCGCTGACCACCGCGCCCCGGCGGCCCGCCGCCCATCGGGGCAAGGGCTGGGAAGAGGTGACCGAGCAGGCCATCAAGGCGCTGGCGGCCCGGGGCACTCCGCTGGTGTCGGTGCTGTGGGGGCGCGACGCCCGCAATCTGCGTCCGCTGCTGGGGAACTTCCCCGCGATCGAGTCATCGCACCCCTCTCCCATGTCCGCGGACCAGGGCTTCTTCGGCTCACGGCCGTTCAGCCGCGTCAACGAACTACTGGAGCGCCAAGGGGCCCAGCCGGTGGACTGGCGGCTTCCGTGACCCACCCCCCTGCGTCGCCCGCCCTGGCCGGAACCGGCGCGCAAATCCTCGGGGTGGACTCCGGGGGCTCCGGACTGCGGGTGGCGCTCGGCCGGGTGGGGCTGCCCGGGCCCCTCGCGACGACGGTCTGCGCCGAGCCGGTGCGGACGGGCCCCGGCGGCATCGACGCCGGTCATCTGCTGGATCAGCTGCTGCCCGCCGCCCGGGAGTTGCTGGAGCGGGCAGCCGCCTCCGCGCCCGACGACGCCCCGGCTGGTGAGGTCGCGGCGCTGGCGATCGGGGCGGCAGGCATGGCCACCCTGGGCGAGCGGTTGCGGGCGGAGCTGCCCGGCGCACTCGCGGACGCGCTGGGGGTACGCCGGCTGGCGCTCGCCGCCGACGCGGTGACGGCCTACGCGGGCGCGGTGGGACAGCGCCCCGGGGCTGTCGTCGCGGGCGGCACGGGCATGATCGCCCTCGGTACGGACCTGACGGATTGGCACAGGGCCGACGGCTGGGGTCATCTTCTGGGTGACAGTGGCGGCGGTGCGTGGATCGGCCGGGCCGGGCTGGACGCGGCGATGCGCGCCCATGACGGGCGGCGTGGCGGTTCCCCCGCGCTGCTGGACCGGCTGCGGGCCGTGTTCGGACCGGTCGAGTCGCTGCCGGGGCTGCTCTATCCACGCTCCGACCGGCCGGCCGTGCTGGGCTCGTTCGCCCCGGAGGTGGCGGCGTGCGCCGGAGCGGATCCGGTCGCCGCCGGCATCCTGCGGGCGGCCGCCGGCCATATCGCCGAGGCGGCGGCGGCCGTGTGCCCGACGACTGGGTGCCCGACGACCGCCGGGGAGGACAGCGAGATCCGCGCGGTCGGCGAAGTGGCCCTGACGGGCGGCCTGTTCCGGATGGGCGAGCCGCTGATCGCGCCCCTGCGCGAGGAGCTGGCACATCTCTTGCCAGGGGCTCGCGTGACGTCGGCGACGGGCGATCCACTGACCGGCGCACTCCGGATCGCGCATGCCCTGGCGGCCGGGGATCTGCGCTTGCCGCGCCATCCGACGATGCTGTTCGTGCCCCGGGAGCACGGGACCGGGCAGCCGGTCGGAACAGCGGTACGCGACGAACCCCGGGCGGGGTGACGTGCAGCGGGCCGGAGGGGGAAGCGGACGGAGACCGGGCGGAACAACGAGCCGACAGACAGGGACACTCCGGTGGTACATCACTCATCGGACATAAGCGGATAGTCAACGCTCGACCGGACCCTCCCCGAACAGAGGGACAGGCAAAACCAGTAGCATGCGGCGCCATGAGCACCCCCACTGGGCCCGCTTCCGGCCTGCCTGTACGAATGCCGCGACCTCGCCAGTCCGGACGGCACCGCCGCCCGGAGCCCGTGGTCGCACCCGAGGGCGCTGCCGCGCTCGTTCTCGCCGTTCCCGGTACCCCCTCTTCGGCCACGCGCAGCCTGGCCGAAGAGGTGATCAGCATCGCCCGTTCCGAGCTGCCCGGCCTCAACGCCCGGATCGGCTACCTCGACGGCGACGACGCCGAGTACCCGACCCTTGCCACCGTTCTCGCCCATTCCGCCGCCGAGCGCGTCGCGCGCTTCGAGCAGGCCGTCGCCGCCGAGCGTGAGGTCGCCGAGCCCACGGGTCCGCCCGCCGTCGTGGTCCCGCTGCTCGCGGGTCCCGACAGCGCGTTGATCCGGCGGATACGGCAGGCCGTGATGGACAGCGGTACGCAGGCCGAGCTGACCGATGTGCTCGGCCCGCACCCGCTGCTCGCCGAGGCCCTGCACGTACGGCTGTCGGAGGCCGGTCTCGCGCGCGCCGACCGCGCCAGGCTGTTCACCGTCGCCACCGCTGCCGACGGCATCGTGCTGGCCACCGTGGGCGGCGAGGAGGCCGTGCAGGCCGCCGGGATCACCGGCATGCTGCTGGCCGCCCGGCTCGCCGTGCCGGTGATGGCCGCCGCGCTGGACGTGGAGGGCTCGGTCGCCTCGATCGCGGAGCAGCTGCAGGGCTCCGGTTCCGCGCAGCTGGCGCTGGCGCCGTACCTGGTGGGCCCGGAGGTCGACCCCGGCCTGCTGGACGCCGCCGCGAAGGAGGCGGGCTGCGCGACGGCCGAGCCGCTGGGCGCCTACCCGGCGATCGGCAAGCTCGTGCTGTCCCTGTACGCCACGACGCTGGGCATCACGCCGGCGACGCCGCAGGGCGCGCAGGGCGCACAGGGCGCACAGGCACACTGACCGGACGCCGTCGCCGTCGGGCGGCGGCTCGGGAAGCCGGACAGTCAGGACGGGCCCGGACCGGAGGAGATCCCCGGTCCGGGCCCGTCGTGCTGTCCGCGCCGTCCGGGGCTGCTGTGCCGTCCGGGGCTGCCGCTGTCAGGCGAGAACGACACAGGAGGCCGCGGGGACCTCGACGGAGCCCGCGTGCCGCGGGACGCCCGTCTCGGCGTCCACGGCGAACCAGCTGACGTTCCCGGAGTGCTCATTGGCCGCGTACAGCCACTGGCCGCCCGGGTCGAGCGTGAGGTCGCGCGGCCAGCGGCCGCCACAGCCGACGGTGGCCACCAGGGCCGCCTCCTCGCCGCTCTCGTCGAGGGTGAGCACGGAGATGCTGTCGTGGCCCCGGTTGGCGGTCCACAGGAAGCGTCCGTCGTGCGCGACGACCACCTCGGACGGGTAGGTGCGCGCAGCGCCCCCGGCCGCCTCGTGCTCGGGCAGCACCGGCGTCTCCCCGAGCACGTCGAGGCGGCCCGCCGCCGCGTCCCAGCGGCACACGGTGAGGGTCGGCTCCAGCTCGCCCAGGACGTAGGCGAGGGAGCCCGAGGGGTGGAAGGCCAGATGGCGTGGTCCGATGCCCGGCCGCAGGGCCGTCTCGCCGTGCAGGCGCAGGGTGCCGGTGGCCGGGTCCAGGGCGCAGACGCGTACGGAGTCGGTGCCCAGGTCCACGCTGACCACCCAGTTCCCGGAGGGATCGGCGAGCACCTGGTGGGCGTGCGGGGCTTCCTGGCGGCCGGTGTCCGGGCCGCTGCCCTCGTGCCGGAGCACCGCGGCCGCTGCCCCCAGCGATCCGTCGGCGAGGACCGGCAGAGCGGTGACGCTGCCGGAGGTGTAGTTTGCCGTGACCAGGTGGTTCGCGGCGAGCGCGAGGTGCGTGGGCGCATCGCCGGCGACGGCCCGGACGGCGCCCAGAAGGGCCGGTACGTCGCCGTCGAGAGCGAAGGCGGCGGCGACGCCCGGGGCGCTCTCGCCGACCGCGTACAGGGCCGTGCCGCCCGGTCGGGGGCCCACGACGAGGAACGAGGGATCGGGCACGGCGTCCGTGGAGCCGAGCACGGTCAGCGCACCGGTGTCCCGGTCCACGGCGGCGGCGGTGATGCCGCGCCCGCCCGCCGAGGTGAACGACCCCATGAATGCCCGCCCGGCGCTGTTGCCGATCATCGCGCTACCCCTCTTCACCGTCGCCGCGATCTTCACGGCCGACGGTAGCAGGCACCCCGCCGCGGTCCAGACCAATGCGGCCGGATGGGATCGGCGGGCGCGGTACCGCGGGCCTGCCGGCGGCCCGAGGGGCGATCAGGCCGGTTCGGGGGCCACGGCAGGTGTCCGGCCACTCCGGCCCTGGAGTGGTGCCGCCAGTGCGGCGAGCGCGCGTTCCAGGCCGTGGAGGTGGGCCAGGGCGGGGTCGGCGGCGGCCCCGGGCAGCTCGAGCAGGTGAAATCCCCGGGCGCCGTCGGGCGCGGTGAGCGCCTCTACGGCCGTCTCGACGCGGGAGCACGCGGCCGACAGCCGTGCGTCGTGCGAGGCGTCCGGGTCGGCGGCGATGGAAGCCAGCCCCCGGACCTCCCGTACGCAGTCGTCCAGCAGCGCGAGCACCTGCCGGGCGCGTGCCTTGCGGGCCGGCAGCGGGCTCAGGGGGTGCACCAGCGGTGCGAGGGAGAGCCGGACCCGGCCGAGCAGCACCTCCAGTTCGGCGACGCGGGGGCCCGGGTCGGCGAGCGTCGAGCCGGCGAGGCGGTCGGCGGCCTCGGCCGTACAGGCGTGCACGCAGCGCAGCGCCTTCTGGATCCACGCGTCGGTGATGGCGTGGGTGGTGACGGGGAGGACCAGCAGCACGGCGAGCACCGCGCCGAGCGCGCCGACGGCGGTCTCCGCGACGCGCAGCCAGAGCAGGGCGGCGTCCAGGACGCCCAGCACGCCGTAGAGCATGCCGACCATCACCGTCACGAAGAACATCATCCAGCTGTACGAGACCGCCGCCGTGTAGAAGATGCCGAAGACGCTGACCGCGACGATGGCGGCGGTCGGGGCGCCCGCGCCGTCGAGCGGGATGGCCACGGCGAAGCCCGCGACGATGCCGATCACGGTGCCCAGGACCCGCCGGAAACCCCGTACAAGAGTCTCGCCGCGCGAGGTGGTGTTGACGAAGACCCACCAGGTGGCGCCCACGGCCCAGTACCACCGCTGGTCGGACAGGACCTGCCCCAGACCGAGCGCGAAGGCCCCGCCCAAGGTGGCCTGGACGGCCTGCCGGGTGGTGATGCGCAGCGGGCCCCGCCCCTCCGGGGGAGCGGGCGCGGCCACGACCGGCAGCCGCCGCTCGTAGCACCACAGGCCGAAGCGCACGACGGACGAGGCGCACAGGGACAGCACCACGGCGACGTACAGCTCGGGCAGCTGCCCGGGCACGGTGTGCAGGAACTGTGCGGCGAAGAACGTCATGAACGCGAAGACGCCCAGCGCGTGCCCGCGCGGCCCCCAGCGCCGGGCGTACACGCCCGCCCCCATCACGGCGAGGAAGATCAGGTCGCGGGCGACCGGCTGATCGTGCAGCACCGCGGCGACGGCGAGGACGGGCAGACCGACGACGGGGAGCAGCACGGTGGTGACCGCCTGCCCGCGCACCGTCGGGTCGGTCACGGTGAAGAGGGCGAGCAGTGCCGCGAGGCCGCCCGTGATGGCCGCCACGAGCGAGAGCCCGGCGAGGCCGCACAGCGCGACCGCGAGACCGATGCCGAGAACGGCCCGGACGGCGAAGCGCAGCCGTGCCCGTCCCGGGTCCGGCGCCACGAACACCCTCTTCAGCACACTTCCACCCCTTCCGCGTCACCGCGGGACTCGCATGAAAAAGGCGCCGCGGAATTCCGCAGCGCCATCGACATCACCATTGCAGCACCTATCGGGCCCGTGGATCAAACCAGGAGGGATACTCTGTGCCAACGGACCAGCAGAATGGCCGAACGGTCGGCCGTCAGCATGCCAACGGACCAACGGCTCGGAAGGAGATCCGCGGATCATGGCGGTGGATGCTCTCGACACCCGCATCCTGCGCCTGCTGATCGAGCAGCCGCGCACCAGCGTCCGGGAGTACGCGCGCATCCTCGGCGTGGCCCGCGGCACTCTGCAGGCCCGGCTCGACCGGCTGGAGCGCGACGGCGTTATCACCGGCACCGGACCGGCCCTCTCCCCCGCCGCGCTCGGCCATCCCGTGCTCGCCTTCGTCCACCTGGAGGTCACCCAGGGGCATCTGGTCGAGGTGGGCGACGCCCTGGCGGCCGTGCCCGAGATCATCGAGGCGTTCTCGACGACGGGCGGAGGCGATCTGCTGACCCGGGTGGTCGCCCGGGACAACGGGCACCTGGAGGATGTGATCCAGCGGCTGATCCAGCTGCCGGGGGTCGTCAGGACGCGGACGGAGGTGGCGCTGCGCGAGCGGGTGGCGCACCGGGTGCTGCCACTGGTGGAATCCGTGGGGCGCGCGGCGGGCGACCGGGACCGGCCGGGTTCCGGGGCGGGCCGGGGGTGACCGGTCCCGTCGGTCCAGACTGCGGCATGCTGGGGCCATGACATCCCGCCCCGTAACCCCGCCCGGCCCTCACGTGATCTTCGATCTCGACGGAACGCTGGTGGACAGCGAGCCGAACTACTACGAGGCGGGGCGCCGGCTGCTCGCCCGGTACGGGGCGCGGGACTTCGACTGGGAGGTCCATACCCGGTTCATCGGCATCAGCACCCTGGAGACGCTGACCGTCCTGCGCGCGGAGTACGGGATCGACGCCCCCATCGATGAACTGCTCGCCGGGAAGAACGCCCTGTACCTGGAGCTCGCCGCGGCGTCGACGGAGGTCTTCCCGCAGATGCGGGTGCTCGTGGAGCGCCTGCACGCGACCGGGGCGCCGATGGCGGTGGCCTCCGGTTCGTCCCGGGCCGCGATCGAGGCGGTGCTCGCGGTCACCGGGCTCGACGCGTACATACCGCTGTACGTCTCCGCCGAGGAGGTCCCGCGCGGCAAGCCGGAGCCGGACGTGTTCCTGGAGACGGCCCGGCGGCTGGGGGCGGAGCCGGCGGACTGTGTGGTGCTGGAGGATGCCCCGGCCGGAGCTGCGGCCGCGCGGGCGGCGGGCATGCGGTGCATCGCCGTCCCCTATGTGCCGGAGACCGCGTCCGACCCGGCGTTCACAGCCGCCGACCTGCTGTTCGAGGGCGGACAGTCCGCGTTCACGGCCGAGGCCGCCTACCGCCTGCTGCTCGACTGACAGTGATGATGTTCGTGGTGACGCCGCCGGTGGGTCTGACCCTCCGACTGACTGACGTCTCGACTGTCCTGTCTGGGATTTGTCGGCCCGCCCGGCGTCACCACGCACGCGGCCGGACGGGCGCTTGTGACTTCATAGGAGTCAGCCGTTCACCTGCGGATGACGCCTCGCGGGCGTGAAAATCGGTACGGGGGCTGTCCGCCGACGCCGATCGATGTTTGGGCTGTGAGCCCGCATAGGAGTCTGGTGAGGGAGTCGTCCGAGGGGCCGCACACTGTCGCCTTGAGCACGCCGATCAGCTTCTCCGTTCCCCTCAGGCTCTCCGGGCAGCCCCCGCCCGCGCGAGTACGACAGGGAGTGTGTGATGGAGGAGTTGAGAGAGGATCACGACGACGGAACGGTGGGCAGGGTCGCGGCGATCGACATCGCCAAAGCATCGGGGATGGTCTGCCTGCGCGTCCCGCACGACACCATCGAGGGCCGGCGCGTCCAGCAGGTCTGGAACGTCGCCTCGACCACCAATGCGATCCTGGAACTCGGAGACCGGCTCGTCTGCCAGGGCGTCGAGCGCGTGGTGATGGAGGCGACAGGCAACTACTGGCGCTCCTTCTTCTACCTGCTGGAAGCCCGCGGCCTTCAGTGCTGGCTGGTCAACGCCCGTGACGTGAAGAACGTCCCCGGCCGGCCCAAGACCGACAGGCTGGACGCGGTCTGGCTGGCGAAGCTCGCTGAACGCGGCATGGTCCGGGCCTCGTTCGTCCCGCCCGAACCCGTCCGGCAGCTGCGGGACTTCACCCGCACCCGCACCGTGTTCGTCCAGGAACGCACCCGGCACAAGCACCGAGTGGACAAGGCCCTGCAGGACGCGCAGATCAAGCTGTCCGGGGCCGTCTCGGATCTGTTCGGCCTGTCGGGGCGGGCCATGATGGACGCCATGGTCGCCGGTGAACGCAACCCGCGTGCCCTCGCCGAGCTTGCCCAGGGCAGCCTGGTCAAGAAGAAGGCGCTGCTGGTGGAAGCCCTGACCGGCCAGTTCGAGGACCACCACGCTCGGCTGCTCGGGGTGCTGCTGGCCACGGTCGATCATCTGACCACACAGGTCCACGAACTCGACCGGCTCATAGCCCGGACGCTGGAGGAGATCACCACACCGCACGACGGCACGGGCGCCGATGACGAGCCTGCCGCCCCGGTGAGTGCGCGAGTCCTGGTCGAACGTCTCGATGCCGTTCCCGGTATCGGGCCGACCACCGCGCAGACCATTGTCGCCGAGATCGGCGCGGACATGAGCCGCTTCCCCACCCCCGAGCACCTGGCCTCATGGGCGAAGCTGTGCCCCAGAACCATCCAATCCGGCGCGAAACACACCACAGGCCCGGCCGGACAGGGTAATCCCTGGCTCAAGGGCGCGCTCGGCGAGGCCGCCAACGCCGCCGCCCGCACCGACACCTTCCTCGGCGCCCGCTACCGCAGGATCGTCAAACGCCGCGGACACGCCAAAGCCCTCGTCGCCGTCGCCCGCTCGATACTCATCATCGCCTGGCACCTGATCAACGACCCGGACGCCTCCTGTCAGGAGCTTGGTGCCGACTGGCACCGGCGCCATCTCGACTCCGCCCGCAAGACCCGCGACCTCGTCCGCCAGCTCCAAGCCCTCGGCCACCAAGTCGCCCTCACTCCGACAGCAGCCTGACCGTCCGGTCACCGTCATCCGGTCCGCAGGCGGCCCGGATGCTGCCGCCTGCCCTCCCGAAGGTCGATTTTCCGTTCAGCATC
>NZ_NEUE01000124.1 GCF_002910905.1 Streptomyces sp. SM11
CTCGTCGATGAACGCTACGAGCGTGTGTGTGGCCGGTCGAGCTCGGCCGCGAAGAAACTCGCCGCCGCCTTCAGGATCTCGTTCGCCCGCTTCAGCTCGGCGACCTCCTTCTTCAGCGCCTTGAGCTGGGCCGATTCCTCCGTCGTCGTCCCCGGCCGTGTCCCCGCGTCGATCTCGTGCTGCTTGATCCAGTTCCGCAGCGTCTCGCGGGAGCCGATACCGAGCTTCTCCGCGACCGCCTGCAGGGCGGCCGTCTCGGTCGGGTAGTCGCCGCGCACCTCGGCGGCCATGCGCACCGCACGACGGCGGAGCTCAAGCGGATAACGGGAAGGTCGTGCCATGACTCGATCCTTTCATGAAATCGAGTCTCTATTCGACACGGGGCGGTTCACCGCCGCCTGCCCCGAAATGACCCAACTGGCCATCGTTGTCGGGGGCTTCGCCAAACTCCTGACGCCTCACGAAGGAGACACCGACGGGCTCTCGCGCTGGATCGTCGAGGTTCGCTCAGCCGATCTGCCCCATCTGCACGCCTTCACCCGGGGTCTGGACCGAGACCGCGACGCCGTGAACGCCGCGCTCACACTTCCGTACAGCAACGGCCCCACCGAAGGTGTCAACACCAAGACCAAGCGAATCGCGCGCCAGATGCACGGCCGAGCAGGCTTTACCCTCCTCCGCCACCGTATTCTCCTCGGATAACACCACCCTCCGTCACACCGAATGTGAGACAGGGCCACGATCGGCTCTGGCCTGTACTCGGTGGTGACACCGAGTACAGGCCAGAGCCGCTCTTCTGCCAGATCCGTCAGTAGAGGCCCTCGGGCGAGGAGTCGGTGATCTGGAGGGGGCGGACATTGGCGACGCCGTCGGTGGGCCAGTGGTCGGTCGGGTGGCGGAGGGCCTGGTCGCGTTCCAGGATGTTGGGGAGGAAGAGGTCCTCGTGGAGGACGGTAAGGCGGACCCGGCCGACTGTGCCCGGGGCGACCGGGGTCGAGAGGTCGTTCCTGTCGACCACCGCCATGGTGACCTGCGGATAGTTCGGGACGTAGCTGATCAGTTCGCCGTCCTGCTCGATGTCCAGGCAGGCCGCGTTGCCGAAGGTGTTGCCGTAGGTCAGTCCGCAGATCCCGCCCCGCAGGGCGGTGGTGAAGGTCCGGTACATGTCGGCGCTGATCTGGGTACCGCTCAGGCGTACGCCGTCCAGGGCCGCCACCAGTTCAGGACGGTGTCGGCAGAGTGCCTGGAGGAGGGCCGGGGTGGTGTTGAGGTAGTGGACCCGGCCCTGAACGAGGACGTCGGTGATCTGCTCCAGCAGGTGGGTGGTGTAGTCGTCGACCTCGGCCAGGCGTCCCGCCCGGATGAGGCGCTTGACCCAGCGGGGGTCCATGTCCACGGCGTACACCTGGCCGGCGTGGAGTTCCGACACCTCCCGGACGCCGTTCCCGATCAGGTGCGGCCCGGTGGGGGTGGCCTGCAGCCAGGTGCGGCCGGGGGCGAACCCTTCCCGTACGAAGGACCAGCGGCGCCAGATCGCCCGGTGCAGCAGCATGTCCGGGGTGTAGAACGCCCGGCAGGGGGTGCCGGTGGTGCCTCCGCTGTCCCAGACCCGTCCGGCCAGCGGCCTGGGCACGGACAGCGGGACGAGGTCGGCGGGGTCCTCGTGACGCAGCTGGTCGAGCGGGAACAGGCCGAAGGCTCCGAGCTGGTCGTAGCGGGTGATGTCGCGGGGGTCGAAGTCCAGCCGGGGGGCCTGACCGAGCCAGTAGGGGCTGCCGGACACCGGGGCGAAGTGCCGTCGGACCACGATACGGGTCCATTCGTCGAGGTCGGTGTCCAGCCATCGTGCGATCCGGGCGTCGGGGTCGACGCGGGTGGCGGCGGTCACGACAGGCCCGGGGCGCCGGAGAGGTCGACACCGAGGTCGTAGGCGGTGGTCAGGGCCTGCTCGACGTGCTCGGGCCGCTCGATGTGGACCACGGGGAAGGGGAACGCGAGGATGCCCTCGGGGATCGAGGGGCCCATCACCAGCCCGAGCCGTACGCCCTGCTGCTTCATCCCGCTGTAGACGTCGACCAGACTGATCGGGTCCGTGGAGTTACGCTGGAAGAGCTCCCGGACGTCGGCCGCAGTGCGAAGGACCTTGGGCTCCAGGCAGGACAGCAAGGGGAGTTCGGGGTCGGCGAAGGGGATCGCGTCGATGCGCGGGGCCATGAAGTCGCGGTAGGGCCGACGCAGCGGGGTGTGGACGGCGATGGTGCGTCCGGGGAGGTGCACGACCGTTCCCGGTGGGGCCTCGGCGGCGAGTGCGCCGAGTGCTTCGGCGTGGCCGGCGAGCATCATGATGCGCCGGGTGCCGTCGGCCGTGGGTCCGAAGTCGCCCGCCAGGTGGATGCCGGGGACGCTCTCGCCCGGGTGGGAGGGGGCACCCTCGGCGAGGGGGCCGAAGGCGATGGCTATCCCCTGCCGCGGGTCTCCGGCGGGCGGTTCCGGGGCCTCGCGGGAACCGGCCAGCATGTCGAACAGTTCCCGCCGCCCCAGCGCCCCGGCGAGACAGCTGGCGGTCATCGCGCCGAGGCTGAGTCCGCCGATGGCCGCGGGGCGCAGGCCGAACGATGCGAGTACGTCGTGTACGCCGATCGCGAGTGCGGCTTCGCGGACGGTGCCGACGCTCTGGCGCTCCTCCTGGGCGGTCGGGAGGTCCTCCTCCAAGATCTGTCCGACCGTCAGCCCGGTCCATGCGGAGACTTGTTCGTACCAGCTCTGCACCGTCTCGTAGGTCCGGTAGAGCTCCAGGCCCCGCGGCTCGGTTCCGACGCCACCGCCGAACAGGTACCCCAGACTCATGACAGCTCCCGTGGATTGGTGTGAATGGAGCGGGCAGTGGTGCGACCCAAGTGCAGTAGAGCGGACGTGTACCTGACAGTCCCATGGTGCAGAATCCGGCGCTCGCCCCGTCGGCGATCTGTCGCGCGGCGCGATATCGAGACGATATCCAGCTCTGGCGAAATCTCCGGCGCCATACCGGCGGAGTGCCTTTCCCACCTTCGGAAAAGATCTCTTCGACCTTTTCTCCGAAGGTCTTCGAATCTTTCTTCTAGGGTTCAAGAAATTCCGGGAGGACACGGGGCGGCCATGCCCCGACGCTCAGCACACCGAGCGAGTGCGCCCGGGAAATCAGAGCGGCCCGGTTCGTGGCCTGGAAATGGCGCATCATCAGCCCGATACGGTACTCGACGCCCTGTCGGCTCAGATAGAGCGATGCCGCCAGCCGGACGGTCGGGGTGCCGACCGCGACACCTTCCAGGATGCGGACGTCCACGTCGGTCAGCCGCCGGACACCCGTGCCGACGGACGGGCCTCCGCCCGCCGGACGGGTGTCGCCGACGGGCTCGGACCTCGGCGGCCGCGGTGCGGGCTTGATCTCTTCAGAGGTCGCTGACAGTGTCACTCCCCGGTCCCCCTTCTCTGTCGTCCGTTGTCTCAGGTGCGCAGCGTGCCGGTGAGGTGGTCACGGAGCATGGCGGTCACCTCGTCCGCCCCGCTGCTGAGGTAGAAATGCCCGCCGGGGAAGACCCTGAGGTCGAACGCGGCCGTCGTGCGGTCGCGCCAGTGCGCGGCCTCGGGGACCGGTGTCCAGGGGTCCTGGTCCCCCACCATGGCGGTGACCGGGCAGGTGACCGCGGCGTCGCGGTCGGCCCGGTAGGCGCCCAGGGCGCGGTAGTCGCCGCGCAGCGCGGGCAGTACCATCCGCAGCAGCTCCTCGTCCTCCAGAAGCCGGGCGTCGGTTCCGCTCATGGCCCTGACCTCCGCCACGATGCCCTCGTCGTCGAGCGGGCGGAAGAGCTCGGGCCCGTCCACGGACGGCCCCTTGCGGCCGGAGACGAAGAGGTGGTCGATCCGGCCGCCCGCGCGCTCGATCCTCCGGACCACCTCGAAGGCGACGAGCGCGCCCATGCTGTGTCCGAAGAGCGTCAGGGGGAGGTCGTCCCAGCGGCGCAGCGCTTCGGCCACGTCGTCGGCCATGCGGTGCAGGTCCTGGACGGCGGGCTCCTCCCAGCGGTCCTGCCTGCCGGGGTACTGCACGGCCAGGAGGTCGACCGGTCCGCGCAGCGCCGCGGACACCCGGAAGTAGGAACTGGCCGAGCCACCGGCGTGCGGAAAGCAGACCAGTCGGCGCGTGGCCGTCGGCGAGGGATGGAAGCGACGGCACCACAGGTCGCTGTCCAGGGAGAGCGAGGTCATGTCGGCCTTTCAATCTTTCCTCGAATTGTCCGCACGGGGCCGGCGAGCGGTGCTCGGTGATCGCATGGCACATCCTCCGCACCGGTGGGTCGGTCAGTACGCGCTATCGCGGGGAGCGCCGAGCGACGGTGGTCGGCGAGTCAGGGCACCGCATATGACAGCCTGCCATGCCCCTCGGAATGTCAGCAAGTACGCATCTGAGCGTATCCGGCCACGCAGGTCCGCGTTCAATTCCCGCTGATTCTCCGGTAAATGGCGAGAAAGCTGCGGTCCGGATCAATCCAGGGGGATTCACTCGGCTCCGGCTCCGCGGCGACGGGTGGGGTTGACCCGTGGCGGCGGACCCGCCGCTCTCCCGTACGGCCCACAGCCTCCGGCCGCCCCGGAGCGGGGCCGCGGAGCCGCCATGAAGGTGCCGCGCAGCGTAAACCCGGCACGAGCGCAAGATCCTCGCTCTAGGAATACATCTAGACACGACAGGAGCGCGTTGACCCCCACATGGTCGCCTAAGACGCTGGAATGCAGTCTTGCCCACCGGTCGCGCGACGCAGAGGACTCCCCCTTGAACTTCCTGTTGCTGGGCCCGCTTTCCGTCCGGCTGAACGCGCGTGAGGTGCACGTGTCGGCGCCGAGGCAGCGCGTGGTCATGGCAGCGCTCCTCCTCAACGCCAACCGGGTGATCTCGGTCGACCGCATCACCGAGTACGTCTGGGACGGCGCCCCGCCTCCGAGTGCCGCCGCGACCGTGCGCACCTACGTGATGCGCCTGCGGCAGTCGCTGGGCGAGCACGCCTCCGCCCGCATCCTCACCCGGGCGCCCGGCTACCTCCTCGAACTCAGTGAGCAAGAGAGCGATCTCGGCCAGTTCACCGCTCACCGCAGATGCGCGGCGGAGCTGGCCGAGCGCGGAGACCTGGAGGGCTCCTCCGCCGAGCTGGCCGAGGCACTCGCCCTGTGGCGCGAGGAGCCGCTGGCGGACATCCCGTCACGGACGCTGCGCGATGTGGAGGGCCGCTACCTCCAGGAGCTTCGGCTGCAGACCATGGAGCTGCGGTTCGACGCGGAGCTGGCGCTGCTGCGGCACGCCGACATCGTGCCGGAGCTGGTACGGCTGGTGCGGGAGCATCCCTTACGGGAGGCCCTGGTGGGCAAGTTGATGCTCGCGCTCTTCCGCTCGGGACGGCAGTCGGAAGCCCTGGACCTCTACCGGCACACCCGGGTACTGCTCGTCGAACAGCTCGGGGCCGAGCCGAGCACGGATCTGCGCGAGGTCCACCGGCACATCCTCTCGGCCCACGACCGACCCCGTACGCCCGGCCCTCAGGAGCGGCCCGCCGCGGCCCCGGAGACAGCCGCCGCACCGGCCGCTGCCACGGTCCGGGAGAGGTCCCGCCGGCCCGATCCGGCGCAGCTTCCCTCGGTGCCGCCGCCGCTGTCGGCCCGCTCCGACGCACTGGCGCGGGTACGGCACATCCTGACGACCGGCACGATGTCCGCGGGCATGGTGGCGACGGCGGTGGTGACCGGCCGGGGCGGTGTCGGCAAGAGCGCCCTGGCCCTGCACGCGGCGCACACCATGCGCGACACCTCCGCACACGGCCAGCTCTACGCCGATCTCGGCGGGGCGGAGCGGCCCCTGACCGCCCGGGAGGTGCTGCCCCGGTTCCTGGCAGACCTCGGTGTGCCCCGGCACGAGATCCCCGGGGAGGAGTCGGAGCGGGAGAGCCTCTACCGCTCGCTCACCGCGGGCCGCCGTCTGCTGGTGGTGCTCGACAACGCCTCCGGCTCCGCGCAGGTGCGGCCGCTGATCCCGGGCAGCGGGGGCAGCAGACTGCTGGTGACCAGCCGGCGGCAGCTGGCCGATCTGGAGGGGGCGCGCACCCTTCTGCTCGGCCCGTTGGACGAGGCCGGGTCGCTGGAGCTGCTGGGCAGCATCGTCGGCACGGCCAGGGTCGGCGGCGAACCGCGGGCGGCCCGTACGGTGGTGACGGTCTGCGCGGGCCTGCCGCTGGCGATCCGGATTGCGGGGATCCGGCTGCTGGAGCGCCCGCACTGGAGCATCGGGCGCCTGGCCCGGCGGCTCACGGAGACCTCCCGGCCGCTGAACGAACTGTGCGCTGGCGATGTCGGTGTCCGGCCCTGCCTGGACGCCGAGGTGGCCGGGCTCCGACGGACGGCACCGGGCGGAATCGACGCCGCCGAGGTGCTGGCCGCGCTGGGGACCGCCGGGGCTTCCTCGGTCTCCGGCGGCGAGGTCGCGATGATGTTCGGCTGCTCGGAGGCGCAGGCCGAGGAGGCCCTGGACTCCCTGGTCGTGGCGAATCTGCTGGGTCCGCCCGCGGGGGGCCTCTACCGGCTGGACGCGCTGCTTCGGGCGTACGCCCGCGAGCGGGCGCAGGCGGGCGACGTGCGGCGGTACGGCCGCTCGTACATGCGCGCCGGGTGACCGCCCCGACACCCCTGCCCCGCCCATCGCTCCGATCCTTTCCGACCGGGTCCTTCGCGACCCGGTGTCCTTCGCCCTGCTCTCCTGCACCCCGATCTCCTTCGAGAGGACCGCCGCACCATGGCCGACCAGACAGCAGCCACCCACGACCTCCTCGCCTACGTCCGCGAGGTCTCCCTCCGGGACGACGATCTCCTCAGGGAGCTGCGGGAGGCCACCGCGGAGCTACCGGGCGGGAGCGCCCTGCAGGTGATGGCGGAGGAGGGCCAACTGCTGTCCCTGCTGGTGGGGTTGACGGTGGCACGAACAGTGCTGGAGATCGGCACCTACACCGGCTACAGCACCCTGTGCATGGCCCGCGCGCTCCCGGCCGACGGTCTGCTGGTGTCCTGCGACATCGACGACCGGTGGCCGGCCATCGGCGCCGAATTCTGGAAGCGGGACGGGGTCGACTCACGGATCGACCTGCGGATCGGAGATGCCGCCGCGACCCTGGACGCGCTGTTGACCGAACGCGGGCCGGAGAGCTTCGACCTGGTGTTCATCGACGCGGACAAGGCCAACTACCCCCGCTACTACGAGTCGTCGCTCGCGCTGCTGCGCGCCGGGGGCCTGATCGTGGTCGACAACACCCTCTTCTTCGGCCGGGTCGCGGACCCGGCCGCCGTGGACCCGGAGACCGCCGGCGTCCGGGCCCTGAACCGGGTGCTGCACGAGGACCCCCGGGTGGAGCTGTCCTTGCTGGTGATGGCCGACGGGATCACCCTCGTCCGCAAGCTCTGAGAGCGGCGGGCCGGAGCCCGGAGCACCGGCCCACCGCGGCGGTCACGGTGTTCCCGGGCCCCCTTCCGGCGTTCTCAGGTCGGGTGCCTCCACGTCCATGACGGTGGACACCACGCGCGGGCCGGGGACCAGGTGCAGGCTTTCCAGTCCGGTGTCCTCCGCGGCTGGTACGAGGACTGCGGCGCACGGGCACGGGGCTTCGGCCAGGCCCTCGAAGCCGGCGAACCGGTAGGCGATCTCCATCATCCGGTTGCGTTCGGTCGCCCGGAAGTCCGCCGCCAGGTGGACCCCGGACCGGGCGGCGGCGTCGGCCAGCCAGTTCAGCAGGGTCGCGCCGGCACCGTAGGCGACGACCCGGCAGGAGGTGGCGAGCAGCTTGAGGTGCCACAGGCCCGGGTGCCGCTCCAGCAGCAGGACCCCGACCGCGCCGTACGGACCGAACCGGTCGGTGAGGGTGACCACCAGAACCTCGTGCCGGGGGTCGGTGATCAGGCCGCGCAGCACCGCGTCCGGGTAGTGGACCCCGGTCGCGTTCATCTGGCTGGTGCGCAGGGTGAGTTCCTCGACCCGGGACAGCTCCTCACCGGTGGCCCGGCCGATGCGCATCCGCAGGTCCAGGGAGCGCAGGAACTCCTCGTCGGGGCCGGGCGCGGCCGCCCGATCGGCCTCGCGGCGGAAGCCCGCCTGATACATCTCGCGGCGGCGCCGGGAGTCGACGGTGCTGGTCGCGGGGGTGAATTCGACGAGGTCGGGGATGGCCAGGACCCGGTCGGCCGGGTAGCACCGTACATCGGGCAGGTGGAAGGCCACTTCGGCCCGTTCGGCGGGCCGGTCGTCGACGAAGGCGATGGTCGTGAGCGCGAAGTTCAGCCGGTCCGCGATCCGGCGCACCGCATCGGACTTGGCGCCCCACCCGATCTCCGGCAGGACGAAGTACTCGGCCACGCCGAACGCCTCCAGCCGGGCCCAGGCGTGTTCGTGGTCGTTGCGGCTGGCGACGGACTGGAGGATGCCGCGGGAGTCGAGCTCGATCACCACCTTGCGCACCTCGTCCGGCAGGTGCACCTCACCGCCCTCCAGCAGGGTGCCCTGCCAGAGGGTGTCGTCCAGGTCCCAGACCAGGCACTTGACGGTCTCGGCCATGTCGTCCTTCCTCGTCTCGTCGGACGCGGGGCCGTTCACGGTGCCCCCGGAGCGGAGAGGGCGTGCTGGGCCAGCATCAGCCGGCACAGTTCGCTGCTGCCCTCGATGATCTCCATCAGCTTGGCGTCCCGGTACGCCCGGGCCACCGTGTGCCCGTCCCGGGACCCGGCCGAGGCCAGTACCTGGACGGCCGTCGCCGCGCCCCGCGCGGCCTGGGTCGCGCTGACCTGTTTGGCCAGTACGGTCGCCACCACCTGGTCCGGTGAGCCTTCGTCCCAGCAGCGGCCGGCGTACTCGCAGACCCGCGTGGCCACCTGCTCGGCCGTGTAGAGGTCGGCGATGTGCCCGGCGACGAGCTGGTGTTCGGCGAGCGGTCTGCCGAACTGCTCCCGTACGGTCGCGTGCGCGGTGGCCGCCGACAGGCAGGCCCGCAGGATGCCCACGCACCCCCAGGCGACGGACATCCGCCCGTAGGCCAGCGCGGTCGTCACCAGGAGGGCGGTCGGCAGCCCGTGGCCGCCCAGGACGCTGTCGGCCGGCAGCCGCACCCCGTCGAGGTGGACGTCCGCGTGTCCGGCCGCGCGGCAGCCGAGCGGGTCGGTGATCCGCTCGACCCTGACGCCGGGCGTGCCGGTGGGCACCACGACGGCCACCGCACCGTCCTCGTGGCGGCCGACGACGACCAGCAGGTCGGCGTAGTGGGCGGCGGTCACCCACTTCTTGTGTCCGTCGACGACGACCGTGTCACCGTCGCGGCGGACGGTCGTCGTCATCGCCGCGAGGTCGCTGCCCGCACCCGGCTCGCTGAAGCCGACCGCCGCCAGCGCGCCACCGGTCAGCCGGGGCAGGAGGCCCGCCGATTGCTCGGCGGTGCCCAGGCGCTGGATGGTCCACGCCGCCATGCCCTGGGAGGTCATCACGCTCCGCAGCGAGCTGCACAGGCCGCCCGCGTGGGCGGTGTACGCGCCGCTGTGCAGGCTGCTGAGCCCCCAGCCGCCGTACTGCTCCGGGACTTCGGCGCACAGCCGTCCCTCGGCTCCCAGGTCGCGGAGCAGCTCCGGCGGGATGAGGCCGGTGCGGTCCCACTCCCCCGCCAGGTCTCCGACCCGCAGGGTGAGCGAGGTCATGGCACCGCTCAGGTCCTCACCCATGCCGGCCTCCGGCGGCGGGTACCCGGAGCCGGTCCACCAGCTCCGCCATCCGCCGTACGGTACGGAAGTTGTCCAGCCGCAGGTCCGCCCCGCGGATGGCGATGGCGTAGGTCTTCTCCAGGTGCACCACCACCTGCATGGCGAACAGGGACGACAGGCCGCCGACGTCGAACAGGTCGGTCTCGGCGTCCCAGGCGGTTCCGGTGCGTTCCTCCAGGAATTCCAGCAGTTCCTTCTCCAGGTCGTGGATGTCGGGCGTGTTCGCTGTGGTCATGGCCGTCTCCTCGTGGGGGTGATCAGGTGTAGTCGTAGAAGCCGCGCCCGGACTTACGGCCCAGCCGCCCCTCGCGGACCAGCCGGAGCAGCAGTCCGGTGGGACGGCAGCCGTCGTCGCCGGTGCGTTCGTGGAGCACGGTGAGGGAGTCGACGAGGTTGTCGAGGCCGATCAGGTCCGCGGTGCGCAGCGGGCCGGTGGGGTGTCCCAGGCAGCCCTGCATCAAGGCGTCGACGTCCTCGGCGGTCGCCGTGCCCTCCTCCACGACCCGGGCCGCGTCGTTGATCATCGGGTGCAGGACGCGGCTGGTGACGAAGCCGGGTGCGTCCCGGACGACGACGGCGCGCCGCCGTACCGCCGTGAGTAGGGCCGCCACGGCGGCCATCGCGGAGTCACCGGTCCGGGGACCGCGCACCACCTCGGCGGTGGTGATCAGGTAAGGCGGGTTCATGAAGTGGGTGCCGACCAGTTCCTCCGGCCGTTCCAGGGCCCCGGCCAGTTCGTCGACGGGGATGGAGGAGGTGTTGGTGATCAGCAGGGTTCCGGGCCGGACCAGTCCGGAGACCTCGGACAGGACGGCGGCCTTGACGGCCGCGTTCTCGGTGACCGCCTCGATGACGGCGGTGGAGCCGCCGACGGCCTTGAGCGAGGTGCCGGTGACCAGGTTGCCGGGGGCCGTCCCGGCGGGCAGGGCGCCCATCAGCTCGGCCAGCCGGAGTTCACCGTCGATCAGTTCCCCGGCCCGGTCGAGCCGGTCCCGGTCGATGTCGACCAGGTGGACCGGCAGGCCGTGTCCGAGGGCGAGGACGGTGATGCCGACGCCCATCACCCCGGCTCCCAGGACGGTGAGGGCGGGGCGCGGGGGCGGGTCGTCGTACGGGGCCGCGGTCAACGAGTTCTCCTTCGTCTTCACAGGTCGTCGGGGGTGCGGAGGGTGGTGCCGAGCCAGTCGGCGACGGCGTCGCCGGTGGTCGCGACATGCTCTTCCATGATCGAGAAGTGGTCTCCGGGAACATCGAGGACGGTGTCGGCACCGGCCCAGGACGAGCGCCAGTCACCGGCTTCGGCGGACGGGCGGCCGAGCGGGGTGGAGGCGCGGACCAGCAGCAGCGGGGCGCGGACCGCCGGTGGGGTCCAGTCGTCGAGCAGACGGAAGTAGCCGCCCATCGCGGTCAGCCGGGTTCCGTCCATCGGGGCCGCCCGGTCCTCGCGGGCAAACATGCCGCCCAGCAGGACGTCGTTGAACTGGGTGATGCCCTGGTTGTCGGAGAGGTAGGTGTCCAGCAGCACCACGGCCGCCGGGCCCGCGCCTCGCTGTTCCAGCGCGGCCGCCACTCCGTGGGCGAGCGTGCCGCCGGAGGAGGAGCCGGCCAGGACGAGGGTCCGTCCGGGCAGTTCCCGGAGCAGGGTCGTCGCGTGGAAGTCCAGCAGGGCAGCCATGTCGGCGGGCAGTTCCTCCTCGGGGGTGAACCCGGGGGCGTCCAGGGCGGCGACGGCGTAATGGTCCCGGAAGCGGGCGGCGAAGCGGGCGTACTGGTGGGCGCCGCCGAGGGCGACGACGGAGCCGAAGCAGACGAGCACGGGGGCGTCGGCGCGCTCGTTCAGGCGCAGCAGCCGGGGGCCGGTACCGGCGGCCGCGAGGTCGCCGCCGCTGTGGAAGGCGGGGCGGAGGGCGGAGGCGTTCTTGAGCAGGGCGATGCCCTCGTCGATCCGGCCGAGCGCGCAGGCACGGCGGAACAGCACGCTCACCGGGTCGTCGGTGTCGGCTGGGGCGGGGCTGGGCGCGGCGGCGCCGGTTGCGGTTGCGGGACGGGGGGTGTCTTCGGTACGGGCCTCGGTGGCGAGGCGTGCCGCGAGCGCGGCGGGGGTGGCGCTGTCGAAGACGGCGGAGGGCCGTAACCGCAGTCCGGTGAGGGCGGCCAGCCGGTTGCGCAGCTCGACCGCAGTCAGCGAGTCGAATCCGACGGAGAGGAAGGGCGCCGTCGCGGACAGTGCCCCGGAGTCGGTGTGGCCGAGGACTTCGGCGGCCTGGGCGAGGACGAGTTCACGCAGGATCAGTTCGCGTTCCGGTGCGTCGGCGGCGGTGTCGAGCCGGTGGCGCAGCGCCGCTGCGGCACTCGGCGTCCGCTTCGCCCCGGTCGTCGCGGCCGGGCCGCGCCGCACCAGGGAGCGCAGCATCGGGTGCACCGGGCCGTCGCCGCGCGCGGTGAGGTCGAGGTGGGCCAGGACGACAGGGCTCCCGGCCTCCGGCGGGGCGGCGTCGGCGGCACACACCGTGTCCAGCAAGGCCATGGCCGCCTCGTCGGAGAGGCCGCGGGCGCCGCGCCGGTCGATGCGCCGCCGGTCGGCGCCGCCGAGCTCCGCCGTCATCCCGCTGACCCGCTCCCAGGGCCCCCAGGCCAGGGACAGGCCGGGGAGACCGAGCCTCCGGCGTTCCGCGACGAGGGCGTCGAGCGCGGCGTTGCCGGCCGAGTAGGACGCCTGGCCGGGGCTGCCCAGCACACCCGCGGCGGAGGAGAAGACGACGAACGCCGAGAGGTCCGCCCCGCGCGTCAGCCGGTCGAGGTGGTGCGCGGCGTCGAGCTTGGGCCGCAGGACGGCGGTCACCCGCTCCCCCGTCAGCCCGTCCAGCAGACCGTCGTCGAGCACTCCGGCGGTGTGGACCACGGCGCACAGCGGATGGCTCTCGGGGATGGCCGCCAGCGCGACGCCCAGGGCCTGATCATTCGTCACATCACAGCCTACTGCGGACAGTTCGGCTCCAGCCTCGGCCAGCTCCGCCGCCAGCTCCGGCATCCCCGGGGCGTCGGCGCCGCGACGGCTCAGCACGAGGAGGTGGCGTACTCCGTGCGCGGCGACGAGATGGCGTGCCAGGACGGCGGCGAGAGCACCGCCGCCGCTCAGCAGTACGGTCCCCTCGGACGGCCCGAACGGGCCGTCGGGCCGGGTCGCCTCCGCGGAGGCGGAGGCGGTGGGGGTGGGGGTGGGGGCCGGTGGCCGGACCAGCCGGGGCGCGTACAGGACACCGTCGCGCAGGGCCGCCTGGGGTTCGCCCGTGGCGAGGAGGTCGGCGAGCGCCTCGCCGAGGCCGTCCGGGTCCGGACCGTCGATGTCCAGCAGCACGAACCGGTCGGGGTGTTCGAGCTGAGCGGCGCCGAGCATGCCCCGGACGGCCGCCGCGCCGAGGTCCGCCGGCCGCGCGCCGAGCGGGCCGGTCGCCCCCCGGGTGAGGACCACCAGGGGCGTTCGGACGGTGCTGTCGTCGGCCAGATGGGCCTGGAGCCGTTTCAGGACCCCGGACACGACCGTGTGCACCGCCTCGGGGTCCGCGTCCCGGGCGGAGGCGTCCCCCGGCTCACCGGCCGAACTCCCGGTGCCTGCAACGGCGGACGGCGGGCAGACCAACAGCATCGCGTCGGGTGTCGCGGACAGGAGTTCGGCGGGGAATCCGGTCGGCAGCAGCCGCTCGTCCCGACGGCCGAGGAGGCCCCAGCGGGTGACCGGGCGCGGGCCGGGCCCGGCGGTGACCGGCGTCCAGCCGACGTGGAAGACGGAGCCGGAGGACGCCCGCAGTGCGGCGGTGGAGGCCGTACGCAGGGTGAGCGCGCCGACCGTCGCCACCGTACGCCCCGAGGGGTCGGTGATCCGCGCGGCGACGGTGTCGGGGCCGTCGAGGCGCAGCCGGACGCGCAGGACCGGTGCGTCGGATGGCTCGATCAGTACGCGCTGCCAGGAGAACGGCAGGGGGACGCCGTCGGCGCGCTCCTCAGCTGCGGCGTCTCCGCGCAGACCGGCCGTCTGGAGGGCCGCGTCCAGGAGGGCCGGGTGCACGGCGAACCCGTCCGCCCCGGTGCCGGAGAGGCCGTCGGACAGGGCCACTTCGGCGTGGATCGCGTCCGGGGTGCGCCAGGCGGCGCGCAGGCCCCGGAACGCCGGACCGTAGCCGACGCCCCGGGCTTCGAGGAGCCCGTACAGCTCGTCCACGTCCAACGGGACGGCGTCGGGCGGTGGCCATGCGCCGGCCGGTTCGGCGACCGTGTCGTTCCCGTCGGCCGTGAGCTCCTGGGGGCCGACCGTGCCGGTCGCGTGCCGGGTCCAGGGCGGGGCCTCGGTGCCGGGAGCGGGCTCGGACCGGGAGTGGAACTCCACCGGGCGCCGCCCCATGGGGTCCTCGGCCCCCACCCGTACGCGCAGGTGCACGGCGTGGTCGTCCGCGGCGTCGCCGGGCAACAGCAACGGGGCGGCGAGGGTCAGTTCCTCCACGAGAGCACAGCCGAGGCGGCGGCCCACGTGCGCGGCCAGCTCCACGAGGGCCGCGCCGGGCACGATCACGGCTCCGGCCACGGCGTGGTCGGCGAGCCAGGGGTGGGTGGCCGGGGAGATCCGGCCGGTGAAGAGGGTACCCGCGTCGTCGGGCAGTTCGACCTCGGCGCCGAGCAGCGGGTGGTCCACAGCCGACTGGCCGACGGCCACCGGGTCCCGCCCGGACGGGAGGGCGTCGAGCCAGTAGCGGCGTCGCTGGAAGGCGTAGGTGGGCAGATCCACCCGCTGGGCGCCGGTTCCCGCGAACAGCCGCTCCCAGTCGACGCTCAGGCCCCGGACGTGTGCCTCGGCGAGGGCGGTCTGGAACCGGCGGAGCCCTCCGGCCCCGCGCCGCAGGGTGTCGAGCACCAGTGTCTCCGGGGCGCCCGCGTCGGCGGCCGTGTCCTCGATCCCGTACATCAGGGCGGGCTGGGGGCCGACTTCGATGAGGACGCGGTGCCCTGCCGCGAGGAGCGATCGGGTCGCCTGCTCGAACTCGACAGTCTGCCGGAGGTTGCGGTACCAGTACTCGGCGTCCAGGGCCTCCGTCTCCAGCAGGCCACCGGTGACGCTGGAATAGTACGGCACGGCGCCCCGGAGGGGGGTGACGCCGTCCAGGTCGGACAGGAGGCGCTCACGGATCTCCGCCACGTGCGAGGAGTGCGACGCGTAGTCGACCTCGATTCGGCTCGCCCACACCCCTTCCTCGAGAAGTTCCTCGACCAGCGCCGTGACCGGGTCCGCGTCGCCCGAAACCACCGTCGACGAGGGGCCGTTGACGGCGGCCACCGACAACCGGCCCGCCCATGGGGCGATGCGCTCCCGCACCACGTCCACCGGCAACGGGATCGACGCCATACCGCCACGGCTCGCCAGCTCCCCCACCGCACGGGAACGCAGCGCCACCACGCGCGCCCCGTCGTCGAGGCTCAGACCGCCCGCCACGCAGGCGGCCGCGATCTCGCCCTGGGAGTGGCCGACGACGGCGTCCGGAACGACCCCGAACGACCGCCACACCTCCGCCAGCGACACCATCACGGCCCATAGCGCCGGCTGGACCACATCGACCCGGCCCAACAGCCGCTCCGAGCCCAGCGCCTCCGTCAACGACCAGTCGGCGTAAGGACCCAGCGCCCGCCCGCACTCCGCCATCCGTTTCGCGAAGACCTCCGACTCCCTCAGCAACTCCGCGGACATCCCCACCCACTGCGAGCCGTGCCCCGGGAACACGAGCACCGACCGGCCCGGGAGCCGACCGCGGCCGGAGACCAGGCCCGCCGCGCCCGCGCCCCGCGACAGGGCGGCGACACCGGCCAGCATTTCGTCCCGGTCCGCCCCCACCACCACGGCACGCTCCGCGAACCGCGAACGCCCCACCGCCAGCGAATGGCCCACGTCCACGACGCTCAGCCCCGGCTCCGCCACCACCCGCTCGTGCAGCGCAGCCGCCTGGGCGTGCAGTGCGTCCGGAGTGCGCGCCGACAGTATCCAGGGGACGGCGACGGGCACCGGTCCCGGCGCTTCGGGCGGGTCAACCGGCCTGTCGGGGGAGGCCGTCGGGACTGCGGGGGCCTGTTCCAGGATGACGTGGGCGTTGGTCCCGCTGGCGCCGAAGGAAGACACCCCGGCCCGGCGCGGCCGTCCCGTCTTCGGCCAGGGGGCGGCCTCGGTGAGCAGGGAGACGGCTCCCTCGGTCCAGTCGACGCCGGGCGAGGGGCGGTCGATGTGCAGGGTGCGCGGCATCACTCCGTGCCGTATCGCCAACACCGACTTGATCACCCCGCCGACGCCCGCGGCGGCCTGGGTGTGGGAGAGGTTGGACTTCAGCGAGCCCAGCCGCAGCGGGCGGTCGGCGGGCCGGTCCTGGCCGTACGTGGCCAGCAGCGCCTGGGCCTCGATGGGGTCGCCGAGCACGGTGCCGGTGCCGTGCGCCTCCACCATGTCCACCTCCGACGGGGCGAGTCCGGCACGAGTGAGGGCCTGGCCGATCACGCGCTGCTGCGCGGGCCCGTTCGGTGCGGTCAGCCCGTTGCTGGCGCCGTCCTGGTTGACGGCCGAGCCCCGGATGACGGCCAGGACGGGGTGGCCCGCGCGCCGGGCGTCCGAGAGGCGTTCCAGCAGGAGCAGACCCAAGCCCTCCCCGAACCCGGCTCCGTCCGCCGCGGAGGAGAAGGACTTGCTGCGCCCGTCGGGTGCCAGCCCGCGCTGGCGGCTGAATCCGACGTACAGCCCGGGGGTAGACATCACGGTCACCCCGCCGGCCAGGGCCAGGGTGGTGTCGCCGGAGCGCAGCCCCTGGCAGGCGAGGTGGACGGCGACCAGGGAGGACGAGCAGGCGGTGTCCAGGGTGACGGCCGGGCCTTCCAGGCCCAGGGTGTAGGCGATACGGCCCGAGGCGACGCTCGGGATGCTGCCGGTGCCGAGGAAGCCCTCCACCTCGTCGGGTACGCGGTCGAGGCGGGACGCGTACTCGCCGTAGATCACTCCGGTGTAGACGCCGGTGCGACTGCCGCGCAGGGTCGTCGGGTCGATGCCCGCGCGTTCCACCGCATCCCATGACGCTTCCAGCAGCAGCCGCTGCTGCGGGTCCATGGCCAGGGCCTCGCGCGGGGAGATGCCGAAGAAGCCGGGGTCGAAGCCGGTGGCGTCGTGGAGGAAGCCTCCTTCCCTGACGTAGAACGTGCCGGGGGCGTCGGGGTCCGCGTCGAAGCCGCCCTCGACGTCCCAGCCCCGGTCGGTGGGGAACGGCGAGACCGCGTCGCGTTCCTTGAGCAGCAGCTCCCACAGGTCTTCCGGGGTACGCACACCCCCGGGGTAGCGGCAGCTCATCGCCACGATGGCGACGGGCTCGGCACAGTCGTCGCGGAGCCGTCGGTTCTCCTCCCGCAGGCGCTGGTTGTCCAGCAGCGAGGCGCGCAGGGCGGCGACCACCTGATCCGTGTCGGCGGGCATGGGGTTCGGCTTCTCCTTCTGCGGCTGTCGGTCAGTCACGTTCGCCACCCAGGGCCATCCGGACGAGTTCGTCGACGGCCATGTCCTCGATGGCCTCGGCGGCGGGAGTGCCGGTGTCGCCCGCCGCTGCCTCCGGCCGGCCGGCGAGGGCCAGGAGCGTGTCGAGGAGACCGGCCCGGCGCAGGGCGGCGGGCGGGATCGTGGCGAGCAGGGAGCCGATCTCGTGGTCCGACGTCCCGGCCGCCTTCCCGGTGACGGCGGGTCCGCCCGGCCCGTCGGGTACCAGGCGTGTGCTGAGGTAGGCGGCGACGGTGGCGGGGGTGGGGTGGTCGAAGACCAGGGTCGCAGGCAGCCGGCGGCCGGTGGCGGCGCTGAGCCGGTTGCGGAGTTCGACCGAGGTGAGCGAGTCGAAGCCGAGGTCCTTGAACGGCTGGTCCGGGTCGATGGACCCGGCTCCGCCGCGGCCGAGGATGTCGGCGCCCCGGCTCCGTACCAGGTCGAGCAGGATGGCGAGGCGTTCCGCAGGGGGGAGGCCGGTCAGCCGGCGGCGCAGCAAGTCGGCCTCGGCGGCGTCCGCCCCGGAGGCCGGGCGGCGTACGGTGCCGGGGACCAGGGCCGAGAGCAGGGCCGGGACGGGCGCGGTCCGGGCCGCCGCCCGGAGCCGGCCGAGGTCGATCCTGACCGGCACGAGCAGCGGTTCGTCCAGGGTGAGGGCCGCGTCGAACAGCGCCATTCCCTCTTCGCTGCCGATGGCCGCTGTGCCTCCCCGGGACATACGCCGCAGGTCGGCGGCGGTCAGCGTCCCGGTCATGGCGCTACGGCGTTCCCACAGGCCCCAGGCGAGTGACTGGGCGGGCAGTTTCAGGGCCCGGCGGTGCTGGGCGAGCGCGTCGAGGAAGGCGTTGGCGGCCGCGTAGTTGCCCTGACCGGCGTTGCCGACCGTGGCGGACGCGGAGGAGAACAGGACAAAGGCCGACAGCGGCAGATCACGGGTGAGGGCGTGCAGATGGAGAGCCGCATCGACCTTGGGCCGCAGTACGTGGCGCATCCGCGCGGGGGTCAGCGACTCGACCGTACCGTCGTCCAGGACACCGGCCGCGTGGACGACCGCGCTCAGCGGACGGTCGGCGGGGATGCCGGCGAGCAGGGCTGTGAGCGCGTCCCGGTCGGCGACGTCGCACGCCTCCACATCCACCCGGGCGCCGAGGCCGCGCAGTTCGGCGGCGAGGCCGGCCAGGCCCGGGGCGTCGGCGCCGCGCCTGCCGACGAGCAGCAGGTTCCGTACGCCGTGCGCGGTCACGAGGTGCTGGGCCACCAGACCGCCGAGCGCGCCACCTGCTCCGGTGACGAGGACCGTTCCACCCGGCGCGCCGATACCGGACGGGGTGCCGGGGGCAGGGGCCGGAGCAGGGCCCGCGAGCGCGTCCGGGGCCGGGTTCGTGTTCAGGTCCGGGTCAGGGCCTGGGTGCACATCCGTGCCCGGGTTCAGCTCTGTCGTGATGGTGGCCCTGGCGAGTCGAGGCGCGAGGAGTTGCCCGGCGCGGATCGCCAGTTGGGGATCGGCTCCGGCCAGGGCCCGGGGCAGCAGGCGGGTCACGGCGGCCGGGTCGTCGGTGTCGATCAGCAGGAAGCGGTCCGGATGCTCGGACTGGGCGGAGCGGACGAGGCCGCGGACGGCCGCGCCGGTGAGGTCGGTGACCTCCTCACCGGGCGCCGTGGAGACCGCACCCCGGGTGACGAGGACGAGCCGGGCGCCGTCGTCCCAGCGCGGGTCGGCCAGCCACTCCTGGACGAGCCGCAGGGCGTCGTCGAGTGCGGTGTGTACGGACGCGGCGTCGGGCGGGGACAGAGGATGCGGCGTGGGGTCGCACCAGGCCAGTACGGCGGCGGGCAACGGCGCTCCCCCGTCCAGCGCGGCACCGAGCGCGGCCAGGTCCGGATGGCTGTCCGTGTCCGGGAGGAGTGCCCGATCACCGAGGACGGCCCAGTATCCGAGGGGGCCGACGGGCGCGGTGTCGGGCGCCGCCGACCACTGCACCCGGTAGAGGGATTCCGGCCCGCCGACCGGGCGGAGGGCGTCGAGATCTACCGGGCGGACGGCGAGCGCCTCGACCGAGGCGACCGGGAGGCCGTTCGGGTCGGTGGCGTCGATCGCCACCGACCCGTCCGGCCGGGAGCCGAGCCGTACCCTGAGCGCGGTGGCCTCGGAGGCGTACAGCCTGACTCCGCTCCAGGAGAACGGCAGCCCGGCGGACGGCCGGTCCGGGCCCGGCCCGCTCTCCGGCCGGCCACGCAGGAACAGTCCCTGCAGGGCGGCGTCCAGGAGGGCGGGGTGCACACCGAAGGCGGCGGCGGACCGGTGCTGGTCCTCGGGCAGGCGCACCTCGGTGAGGATCTCGTCTCCCCGGCGCCAGGCGCTGGTGAGCCCGCGGAAGGCCGGTCCGTAGCCGTAGCCGGAGGTGTGGAACCGCTCGTACAGGTCGTCGACGGGGATCGGGACGGCACCGGGCGGGGGCCAGGATCCGGGGTCGTCCGGTGCGGGCGGTGGCTTGCGGGTCGTGGCGTCGGCGGTGAGTACGCCGGTCGCGTGCGCGGTCCAGTGCGAGGTCGTCGCGTCCTCAGGGCAGGAGAACAGGTCCAGGGAGCGGCTGCCGTGCGCGTCCGCCGCGCCGACCCGTACTTGCAGGCGCACGGCGGTGTCGGCAGGTATCAACAGCGGTGACTGGAGCGTCAGTTCCTCCACCGTGTGGCATCCGGCCTCGTCCGCCGCGCGTACGGCGAGTTCCGCGAAGGCCGCGCCGGGCAGCAGGATCGTACCGGCCACGGCGTGGTCGGCGAGCCAGGGGTGAGTCCGCAGCGACAACCGGCCGCTGAGCAGCAGTTCACCCGTGTCGGCCAGTTCGGTGGCCGCTCCGAGGAGGGGGTGGCCGGCGGGGTCGAGCCCGGCCGATCCCACATCGGCCGCCGTAGTGAGCACCGGCGCGGGCCAGTAGCGGCTGCACTGGAAGGCATACGTCGGCAACTCGACCCGCCGCGCCCCCGGGAACGCCCCCGACCAGTCGACCCCCAACCCCCGCTCCCAGGCGCGGCCCACCGCACGCAACACCTGCTCCTGGCCGCCTTCTCCACGCCGGAGCGTCCCGAGCACCGCGGCATCCACACCGGCCGTCTCGACCGACTCCCCCACCGCAACGCCCAGCACAGGGTGCGGGCCGACCTCGACGAAGAACCGGAAACCGTCGGTCAGCAGCGTCTCCGTCGCGTTCCCGAACTCGACGGTCCGCCGGAGGTTTTGGTACCAGTACTCGGCGTCCAGGTTCTTCGTGTCCAGCCAGCCACCCGTCACCGTCGAGAGAAACGGCACCGCGCCCGAGCGCGGGCTGATGCCCTTCAGACCGGCGAGCAACTGCTCGCGGATCTCCTCCACATGCGAGGAGTGCGACGCGTAATCCACCTCGACACTACGGGCCCGGACACCCTCACCGGCCAGTTCTTCGAGGAGACCGGCAATCGCGTCCGCGTCACCCGAAACCACCGTCGATAAGGGGCCGTTGACCGCAGCCACCGACAACCACCCCGCCCACGGGGCTATGCGCTCACGCACCACATCCACCGACAACGGCACCGACGCCATACCGCCCCGCCCCGCCAACACCCCCACCGCACGGGAACGCAACGCCACCACACGGGCCCCATCCTCCAAACTCAACCCACCCGCCACGCAGGCAGCCGCCACCTCACCCTGCGAATGCCCCACCACCGCATCCGGCACCACACCGAACGACCGCCACACCTCCGCCAGCGACACCATCACCGCCCACAACACCGGCTGCACCACATCAACCCGCGCCAACAACCGCTCCGACCCCAACGCCTCCGTCAACGACCAATCCACGTAAGGCCCCAGAGCCCGCTCACACTCCGCCATCCGCCCCGCGAAGACCTCCGACTCCGCCAACAACTCCGCAGCCATCCCCACCCACTGCGACCCCTGACCCGGGAAGACCAGCACCGAACGACCTTCGACCGTACGGCCGCCGTCCCACGCTCCCGATTCGTCGTCAGCCATCTGGGCGAGCAGGGCGGGAAGTTGGTCCCGGTCTCCGATCAGCGCCCTCCGGTACTCGAAGGCGGTGCGTGTGTTCAGGGCGGACCCGATGTCGCGCGGGTCGGGTACGGGGCTGCCGTCCAAGTGGCGGCGTAGACGGTCGGCCTGGGAGCGCAGTGCCTGCGGGCCCTTCGCCGACAGGAGCCAGGGAACCGCCGGCAGGGGGGCGCGCTCGGCAGGCGGGCCGTCGTCGTCCAGGGGAGCGTGTTCGAGGATGGTGTGGACGTTGGTGCCGCTCAGGCCGAAGGAGGACACCCCGGCCCGTAAGGGACGGCCTTGGTGGAGCGGCCAGGGCTGCTGCTCGGTCGCGAGGGCCAGGGCTCCGCGTGTCCAGTCGACGTGGCCGGAGGGCCTGCCGACGTGCAGGGTGCGGGGCACCTGTCCGTGCCGCATGGACAGCACCGTCTTGATTATCCCTGCCACCCCCGACGCCGCCTGGGCGTGGCCGAGGTTGGACTTGAGGGAGCCGACCAGCAGGGGCCGGTTGGCGGGCCGGTCCTGGCCGTACGTGGCCAGCAGCGCCTGCGCCTCGATGGGGTCGCCCAGGGTGGTGCCGGTACCGTGGGCCTCCACCACGTCCACCTCGGACGCCGTCAGACCCGCGTCCGCCAACGCCGCCCGGATCACCCGCTGTTGGGACGGGCCGTTGGGGGCGGAGAGGCCGTTGCTCGCGCCGTCCTGGTTGACGGCGGAGCCGCGTACCACCGCCAGGACCGGGTGTCCGTTGCGGCGGGCGTCCGACAGCCGTTCCAGCAGCAGGACGCCGACGCCCTCGCCCATGCCCATGCCATCCGCGTCGTCCGAGAACGCCTTGCAGCGGCCGTCCTCGGCCAGTCCTCGCTGACGGGAGAAGCTGATGAGGGCGCCGGGGGTGGCCATCACGGCGACGCCGCCGACCAGCGCGAGCGAGCAGTCCCCGCCGCGCAGCGCCCGGCCCGCGAGGTGCAGGGCGACGAGGGAGGAGGAGCAGGCCGTGTCGATGGTCACCGCGGGGCCTTCGAGGCCCAGGGTGTAGGCGACCCGGCCGGATACGACGCTGGGTGCGCTGCCGGTGAGGAGGTGGCCGTCCCCTTCCTCCGACTGGGCGACGACGGCCGCGTAGTCGGCGTAGTTGACGCCGGTGAACACTCCGGTGCGACTGCCGCGCAGGGCGGCCGGGTCGATGGCCGCGCGCTCGATGGCCTCCCAGGTGGTCTCCAGGAGCAGCCGCTGCTGCGGGTCCATGGCCAGGGCCTCGCGCGGCGATATACCGAAGAACTCCGCGTCGAAGTCGGCCGCGTCGTGGAGGAAGCCGCCCCGCCGGGTCGTCGAGGTGCCGGGGTGGTCGGGATCGGGGTCGTAGAGGGCCTCGATGTCCCAGCCCCGGTCGGTGGGGAGGTCGGAGACGGCGTCGCCGCCGTCGACGAGCAGGCGCCAGAGCTCTTCGGGGGTGCCGATGCCCCCGGGGAAGCGGCAGGCCATGGAGACGATCGCGATCGGTTCGTCGTCGGGCGCGGGCGGATGCGCGGCGGCGTCCGTGACCGAGCGGGCCGGGTCGGAGAGGCGCGGGTCGGAGGGGGCCGGGTCGGTGGCCTGGCGGCCGAGCAATTCGGTGCGGATCTCCTGGGCGAGCGCGGTGGACGACGGGTGGTCGAAGATCAGGGTGGACGGCAGCCGCAGTCCGGTGGCCGCGTTGAGCCGGTTGCGGAGTTCGACGGCGGTGAGGGAGGCGAAGCCCAGGTCCTGGAAGGCTCTGCCGGGCCGGATCGCGTCCACCGTGGCATGGCCGAGGACGGCTGCGGCATGGGTGCGGACCAGGTCGAGCAGCAGCCGGTGCTGTTCGGATTCGGCGAGGGTGGCGAGCCGTTGGCGCAGCAGCGCGGCGGCGGGTGCCTCCGCGTCTGCGGCCACGGCCTCCAGGGCGCGGCGAGCCTCGGGGATGCCGGTGAGCAGCGGGCTGGGGCGGGTGGAGGTGAAGACGGCGGCGAACCGCTCCCAGTCCACGTCCGCGACGGTGAGGACGGTCTCGTCGTCGTCGAGCGCCTGGCGCAGGGCGTGGAAGGCGAGGTCGGGGGCGATCCGGGGCAGGCCGTGCTGCTCCAGGTTGAACAGGTCGGCGTCCGCTCCGGCGACGCGGTCCTGCCAGGGGTTCTCGGCCTGCCAGATGCCCCAGTCGACGGTGGTGGCGGTGAGGCCGCGGGCCCGGCGGTGCTGGGCCAGGGCGTCGAGGTAGGCGTTGGCGGCGGCGTAGGCGCCGTGGTTGCCGCTGCCCCAGACTCCGGCGATCGAGGAGAACAGGACGAAGGCGTCGAGTTCGCGGTCGAGCAGGGCGTCGAGGTGTTCGGCTCCGGCGGCCTTGGCTGCGACGATCTGTTCGAACGCGGACATCGGTGTGCCGTCCAGCGGGGCGAGCGCCACGAAGGCGGCCGCGTGGACGACCGCGGTGACCGGGTCGCCCGCCGTCTCCAGCCCGGTGAGCAGCTCCGCCACCGCCTGACGGTCCGACAGATCGCAGACGGGCAGGGTCAGTCGCACGCCGAGGGCGGCCAGTTCGGCGGCGAGTTCGGCCGCGCCGGGTGCCTGGGGGCCGCGGCGGCCGGGTAGGACGAGGTGGGTGGCGCCGCTGCGGGCCAGCCAGCGGGCGAGGTGCGGGCCGATGGCTCCGGTGCCGCCGGTCAGCAGTACGGTGCCACGGGGCGTCCAGCGGCTGGTGGGGGTGCCGCTCCGGGGGGCGCGCCGGAGGCGGCGGGCGAGGACCCCGGTGGGGCGCAGAGCGAGCTGGTCCTCGCGGCCGGGGCCGCCGCTCGTGCCGGCGCTGCCCGTGCCGGGGACGGAGGCCGTAAGTACGGCGGCGAACCGGGTCCTGGCGCGGGCGTCCAGCTCCGGTGGCAGGTCGATGAGTCCGCCCCAGCGGGCGGACAGTTCCAGTGCGGCCACCAGTCCGGTGCCCCAGACCAGTGCCTGGCGGGGGCGGGTGACCGGGTCGTCCGGGCCTGTGGACACAGCCCCGGTCGTGGCGCACCAGAGAGGCGCAGTGAGGCCCAAGTCGCCCAGGGCCTGCACCAGGGCGACGGTGAGTGCCGTCCCGGTGGGCAGGGCCGGGTGGTCGGGGTGGGGGCGGTCGGCGGCGGCCAGCAGCGACAGCACGCCCGTCGGGACGAGGCCGCCGAGGGCGGTGGCGAGCGTGTCCGCGAGGTCCGTGCGGTGGACGGCGTCGGCCGTGAGTTCCGCCGTGACGACGGTGGCGCCCGCTTCGGTGAGGGCGAGCAGCGGGCCGCGTACCCGTGCGTCGTCGTGTCCGGCGGGCAGGACGACGAGCCAGGTCCCGGCGGGAGTGGCGGCCGGCGGGTCGGGCAGGGGCTGCCAGCCGATGCGGTAGCGCCAGGAGTCGATGACGCTCTCGTCGCGCCGTTGTGCGTGCCAGCCGCGCAGGGCGGGCAGTACGGGGGCGAGGGCGTCCTCGTCGACGGCGAGGCGGGCGGCGATCTCGGCCGGGGCCTCGTGGTCGACCATGTGCCAGAAGGCCGTGTCGTGCGGGTCGGCGGCCGGTCCGGTGCCGGGCGCCGTCTCCGGCTCCAGCCAGTAGCGCCGCAGTTGGAAGGGGTATCCGGGCAGGGCGGTCGGGCGTACGCCGGTACCGGCGTACGCCGCGGACCAGTCGACGGACGCGCCCGCCACCCACAGCTCGGCGGCCGAGGTCAGGGCCCGGCGCAGTCCGCCGTCGTCGCGGCGCAGGGTGCCGACGACCACGGGCGGCTCCGCGGCGCCGGTGGCCTCGGCGGTGTCCTGGAGGGCCATGGTCAGCACCGGGTGCGGCGACACCTCGACGAAGACCTCGTGGCCCTGCTCGACCAGGGAGCGTACGGCCGCGTCGAAGCGGACGGTCCCGCGGAGGTTGCGGTACCAGTAGTCGGCGTCCATGACCGTGGTGTCGAGCCGGTCGCCGGTGACGGTGGAGAACAGTGGTGTACGGGCCGGGAGCGGGCGTACTCCGGCCAGCGCGTTCAGCACCTCGGACCTGATCCGTTCGACCTGGGCCGAGTGCGAGGCGTAGTCCACGGGTATGGACCGGGCCCGTACGCCCTGCGCGGCGCAGTGGGCGAGCAGTTCGGCGAGGGCCCCCGGCTCCCCCGAGACCACCACGGCGGCGGGCCCGTTGACGGCGGCCACCGACAGCTTCTCGGCCCAGGGGGCGATTGCGGCCCGGACCTCCTCCTCGGGCAGGGACACCGCGACCATGCCGCCGAGCCCGGCCAGCGCCCGGATGGCCCGGCTGCGCAGGGCGACGACCTTCGCCCCGTCCTCCAGGCTCAGCGCTCCCGCCACCACGGCGGCGGCGATCTCTCCCTGGCTGTGCCCGACCACGGCGTCGGGCCGGACGCCCCAGGACTCCCAGTGCGCGGCCAGGGACACCATCACCGCCCACAGCACCGGCTGCACCACGTCCACACGTTCCAGGTCGGGCACCCCGGGCACACCCTCCAGGACGGCGGGGAGCCGCCAGTCGACATGGGCGGAGAGGGCGGCGTCGCAAGCGGCGAGACGGTCCCGAAAGGCGGGGCTGGTGGCGAGCAGGTCCCGGGCCATACCGGTCCACTGGGAGCCCTGGCCGGGGAACACCAGCGCCGTCCGGCCCTCGACGACCCGGCCGGTGCCCATGACGACGTCGGCGGGGGCGGTGACGGCGTCCGCAGGCGGGGCGGGGGCGTCGGGTCGGTCCGTGCCCGGGGCAGTGGGGAGGTCCGGGGCAGGTGCGGACAGGGCGGCGAGCCCGTTCAGCAGGGCGTGGTGCCCGCCGCCGATCAGCACGGCCCGGTGTTCGAAGGCGGACCGGGTGGTCGCCAGCGAGAACCCGATATCGGCCGGCTGTGCGGGCGCGCCCGTGGTGAGCCGGGCGCGCAACCGCGCCGCCTGGTCCCCGAGCGCGGAGGCGGTGCGGCCGGACAGCACCCAGGGCAACGCGGCCCCGGGCACGTCCGCCTGCTCGGCCAACGGTCCGTCGGTCTGCGCTTCCGGCCCGTCGGTCACCTCTTCCGCTCCGTCGGCCGGTTCCGGCGCCTGTTCGGCCGGTTCCGGTTCCGGTACCTGTTCGAGGACGACGTGCGCGTTGGTGCCGCTCATGCCGAACGAGGACACCCCGGCCCGGCGCGGCCGGTCGACGGCGGGCCAGTCGCGGGCCTCGGTGAGGAGTTCGACAGCGCCCGAGGACCAGTCGGCGTGCGGAGTGGGCGCGTCCACGTGCAGGGTGCGCGGCAGGACACCGTGCCGCAGGGCGAGGACCGTCTTGATGACCCCGGCGACCCCGGCGGCGGCCTGGGTGTGCCCGATGTTGGACTTCAGCGAACCCAGCCACAACGGCCGGTCGGCGGGCCGGTCCTGACCGTACGTGGCCAACAGCGCATCGGCCTCGATCGGGTCGCCCAGCGTGGTACCGGTGCCGTGTGCCTCCACCGCGTCCACGTCGGACGCGGTCACGCCCGCGTCCGCCAGCGCCGCCCGGATCACCCGCTGCTGCGACGGACCGTTGGGGGCGGTCAGACCATTGCTCGCGCCGTCCTGGTTGATGGCCGAGCCGCGCAGCACGGCCAGCACCGTACGGCCGTTGCGGCGCGCGTCCGACAGCCGCTCCAGCAACAGCATCCCCACGCCCTCGCCCCAGCCGGTGCCGTCCGCCGCCGCCGCGAACGGCTTGCAGCGGCCGTCGGGGGACATCGCGCCCTGCCTGCTGAACTCGACGAACACCGCCGGGAGCGCCATCACGCTGACACCACCGGCGAGCGCGAGCGAGCACTCACCGGCCCGCAGGGCCCGCGCCGCGAGGTGCAGCGCCACCAGCGAGGCCGAACAGGCGGTGTCCACGGTGACGGCGGGGCCCTCAAGGCCGAGCGCGTAGGACACCCGCCCGGACATCACGCTCATCGAGTTCCCCGTCATCAGGAACCCCTGGACGGCCTCGGCAGCACCGGGGCCGAGCGTCGCGTACCCCTGGTCGATGGCCGCGGCGTACACCCCGGTACGGCTGCCCCGCAGGGTGAGCGGGTCGATGCCGGCCTGCTCGACGGCCTCCCAGGACGCCATCAGCAGCAGCCGCTGCTGCGGGTCCATGGCGACCGCCTCACGGGGCGAGATGCCGAAGAACTCCGGGTCGAAGTCGGCCGCACCGTCCAGGAACGCCCCCTGCCCGGGGACCGTGCCGCCGGACGGCCAGACGGTCTCCCAGCCCCGGTCGCCGGGGACGGCCGCGACCGTGTCGCGGCCTTCGGCGAGCAGGTCCCACAGGTCTTCCGGGGTGCGGACACCGCCGGGGAAGCGGCAGGCCATGGACACGATCGCGATGGGCTCGCTCGTACGGGCCTCGGCTTCCCGGAGCCGCTGCCGGGTGTTCCGCAGGTCGATGGTCACCCGGTTGAGGTAGTCGCGCATCCTCTGGTCGCTCACTGGACACCGCTGCTTTCGTCTCGGGCTGCTCGGGTCTCGTTTCCCGGTGCGCGGGGTGCGCGAACGGCGCGTACGCACACGGCGTGGAGTACGCGGACGGGGTGAGGCGCGCGGACCGGTGCCCCCGTCATGCCGACCCCAACTGCCGGTCGATGTAGTCGAACATCTCGTCGTCGGTGGCCGTCTCGATCAGCTCGGGGGCCAGCTCGTCCGCGTCGTCCGTGGGGCGGGCGGTGGCGGCCGGCGGCCCGCCGGGCAGCGGGCGGGCCAGCACCTCCCGTATCCGGGCGGCGAGTTCGTCGCTGACACCGTCCGGCGGCAGGGCGTCGAGCAGGGTCTCCAGGGTGTCGAGCCCGGCCCGGACCGCCGCGTCGCCGGTCGGGCGGGCGGCGGTGGCCCGCCCGGCGAGGTGGTGGGCCAGTGCCTCCGGGGTGGGGTGGTCGAAGACGAGCGCGGGCGGCAGCCGCAGACCGGTCGAGGAGGCCAGCCGGTTGCGCAGTTCGACGCCGGTGAGGGAGTCGAAGCCGACGTCCTTGAACGGGCGGGCCGGACGGACCAGGTCGGGCGAGCTGTGGCCGAGCACCGCCGCGGCGGTGCCCCGCACCAGGTCGAGCAGGGTCCGGTGCAGCTCGGCCTCGGGCAGCTCCGCGAGCTGCCGTGCCATCGAGCGGGCCGGTTCGGCGGCGGAGGCGGCACCGGTGCGGGCGGGGCGGACCAGGCCGCGGAGCACGGCGGGCAGCCGGTCGTCCGCCCGCAGCGCGGACGGGGCGATCCTGGCCGCGAGCCGGTAGGCGTACGGGGAGTCCAGCGCCGCGTCGAACAGGGCGAGGCCCTCCGTCGAGGTCAGCGCGCCCGCCCCGGTGCCCCGGCCCGCGGTCACCCCTGCGGTCATCCCGCTGCGCTCCTCCCACAGGCCCCAGCCGATGGACAGTCCGGGCAGTCCCCCGGCCCGGCGTTCGGCGGCGAGGGCGTCGAGGACCGCGTTGGCGGCGGCGTAGTTCGCCTGCCCGGCCGCACCGAACTGGGCGGCGCCCGAGGAGAACAGGACCAGCGCCGCGAGGTCGAGGTCCCGGGTGAGTTCGTCCAGGGCCAGCGCCGCGTCCGCCTTGGGCCGCAGGACGCGGTCGAGCCGGTCCGGGGTCAGCCCGGTGACCATGGCGTCGTCCAGGACACCGGCCGCGTGGACGACGGCGGTCAGCGGGTGCGCGGCGTCCACCGACCCGAGCAGGGCGGCGAGCGCGGCGCGGTCGGCGGCGTCGCAGGCGGCGACGGTCACCGACGCCCCGAGCCCGGTCAACTCCCCTACCAGCTCCGGCACTCCGTCGGCGGTGCCGCCCCGGCGGCCCGCCAGCAGCAGGTGCCGGATGCCGTGCGCGACGACCAGGTGCCGGGCCAGGAGCCGCCCCAGCGTGCCGGTGGCCCCGGTGATCAGGACGGTCCCTTCGGGGTCCGGCGGAGTGGGCAGCAGCAGGACGTTCTTGCCGACGCCCCGGGCCCTGCTGAGCGAGCGCAGGGCGGCCGGGGCCTGCCGGACGTCCCAGCCGGTGACGGGCAGGGGACGCAGCGCTCCCTGCTCGAACAGGCGCAGGACGTCGGTGAGCATCTCACCGATCCGCTCCGGACCGGCCTCCACCAGGTCGAACGCCCGGTAGCGCACCCCGGGGTACTGCCGGGCGACCGCCTCGGGGTCGCGGACGTCGGTCTTGCCCATCTCCACGAACCGGCCGCCGTTCGGCAGCAGCCGCAGACCGGCGTCGACGAAGTCCCGCGCCAGACTGTCGAGTACGAGGTCGACGCCGCGCCCTTCGGTGGCCGTCAGGAACTTCTCCGCGAAGTCGGTGGTCCGGGTCGAGGCGATGTTCGCGTCGTCCAGCCCACCGGCCCGCAGGACGTCCCACTTGGCGGGCGAGGCCGTCGCGAACACCCGCGCCCCGGCGTGCCGGGCGAGCTGCACCGCCGCCATGCCGACACCGCCCGCCCCGGCGTGGACGAGTACCGATTCCCCACGCCGCAGCCCTCCGAGGTCGAACAGGCCGTAGTAGGCGGTGAGGAACACCACCGGCACGGACGCCGCGCGGGCGAAGGACCAGCCCGCCGGTATCCGGGCGACGGTACGGCGGTCGGCGACGGCGGTCGGGCCGAACGCGCCCGTGAAGATCCCCATCACCCGGTCCCCGGGCACCAGGTCGTCCACCCCCGGGCCGACCTCGACGACGGTCCCGGCGCCCTCGCTGCCCAGGCCCTGTTGTTCGGGGCCGGGGTCCAGGCCGAGCGCGGCGATGACGTCGTGGAAGTTCAGCCCGGCGGCGCGCACCGCGATCCGTACCTCGCCCTTGCCCAGCGGGGCGAGGGCCTCGGGGGCGGGCTCCGCCGTGATGTCCTCCGGGGAGCCACGGCCGTCGGTGGTGAGCCGCCAGGCGGCGCAGTCCGGCAGGGACAGCGTGCCGTCGGCCCGTCCGCCGCGCACCAGCCGGGGCAGCAGGGGCGGGCCGGTCCGCAGCGCCAGCTCGGGTTCCCCGGCGGCGAGCGCCACCGGCAGCAGGTCCGCCGGCTCGGTGGTCCCGGCCGCGTCGACGAGGACGAAGCGCCCGGGGTGCTCGGCCCGCGCGCTGCGCACCAGGCCCCACAGGGCGGCCTGGGCGGGATCGACGGGCCGGTCGACCGGTCCGGTGCGGACCGCGTCCCTGGTGAGCAGGACCAGCTTGGCCCCGGCGAACCGCTCGTCGGCCAGCCATTCCTGTACGAGGGCGAGGCCCCGGTGCGCGGTGACGCGGACCCGGTCGGCGGCGTCGGGCAGGTCGGTGGTGTCGACGGCCGCCACGATCACCTCGGGGAGGGCGGCGCCCGCTCCGAGTGCGGCCCCCAGGGCGTCGAGGTCCTGCCACGACACCACGCCGGGGACGGCACCGCCGAGGGCTCCCCAGGAGGGCGGGGCACTGTCGGCCGGGCCGGTGGCCGGGATCCAGTCGAGGCGGTACAGCAGGTCGGCGTGGGCGGACGCGGAGAGCGGCCCGCCCTCGGCCGGAGGCCGCAGCAGCAGAGACTCCACCCCGAGCACCTGACGGCCCGACAGGTCGTGGGCGTGCAGGGTCACGGAGTCCGGCGCGTCGGCGGCGAGCCGTACGCGCAGTGTGGTGGCCCCGGTGATCCCGCCGGTCACCCCGTTCCAGCTGAAGGGCAGCCGGGCCCGGCCGTCCCCGTCGGGCAGCAGTGCGGCGGTCTGGAGGGCCGCGTCCAGCAGCGCGGGGTGCAGCACGCATCCGGCGGCGTCGGCGTGCTGCGGCTCCGGCAGCACCACTTCCGCGAACACCTCGCCGCCCCGGAGCCATGCGGCACGGATGCCGCGGAAGGCGGGGCCGTAGCGGTGGCCGGCCTCCGCGAAGCGCTCGTAGAGGTCGCCGGTGGCCACGCGTTCGGCGCCGGGCGGCGGCCAGCTCAGCAGACCGGCCGGGTCCCCAGCGGGCCGGGGCGCCAACGTCCCGGTGGCGTGCTCGGTCCAGGGCGCCTCGGCGTCCCGTGCGGTACGGGCGAACACGCTGAGCCGCCGGCGGCCGTCGCCGTCGGGCGCGGCGACCCGAAGCTGGAGGTGGACGGCGCCTTCGGCCGGGAGCGCGAGTGCCGATCCGAGGGTCAGCTCCTCGACCACCGGGCACTCCGCCTCGGCCCCGGCGCGCAGCGCGAGTTCGAGAAAGGCCGTGCCGGGGAAGACGACGACGCCCGACACCGCGTGGTCAGCGAGCCAGGGGTGGGTGTCCAGCGAGATCCGGCCGCTGAGCAGCAGCTCGTCGGAGTCCGCGACCTGCGTCGCCGCACCGAGCAGTGGGTGACCGGTCGTGGCGAGCCCCGCCGAGGCGACATCCCAACTAGTGGTCGGAACGTCGAGCCAGTAGCGGCTGCGCTGGAAGGCGTACGTCGGCAACTCGACCCGCCGCGCCCCCGGGAACACCCCGGACCAGTCCACGTCCAGTCCGCACTCCCAGGCACGGCCCACCGCACGCAACACCTGCTCCTGGCCGCCCTCCCCACGCCGCAGGGTCCCGAGCACCGCGGCATCCACGCCCGCTGCCTCCGCCGCCTCCCCCACCGCCACACCCAGCACGGGGTGAGGGCTCGCCTCGATGAAGAACCGGAAACCATCGGCCAACAGCGTTCTCGTCGCCTGCTCGAACTCAACGGTCTCGCGCAGATTCCGGTACCAGTACTCCGCGTCCAAGCCCTTCGTGTCCAGCCAGCCACCCGTCACCGTCGAGAAAAAGGGCACCGCACCCGAGCGCGGGGTGATCCCTGCCAGGTCGGAGAGCAACTGCTCGCGGATCTCCTCCACATGGGAGGAGTGCGACGCGTAGTCCACCTCGATCAACCGCGCCCGCACCCCTTCAGCGACAAGCCCCTCCACCAGCTCTGCGACGGCGTCCGCATCACCGCAAACCACCGTCGACAACGGGCCATTGACCGCCGCGACCGACAACCGGCCACCCCACCCGGACAGACGCTCCCGCACCTCGCCCACCGGCAACGGGACTGATGCCATGCCACCCCGGCCCGCCAACACCCCCACCGCACGGGAACGCAACGCCACCACCCGTGCCCCGTCGTCGAGGCTCAGCCCACCCGCCACGCAAGCGGCGGCCACCTCACCCTGCGAATGACCGACCACGCCGTCCACGGCCACACCGAACGACCGCCACACCTCGGCCAGCGACACCATCACCGCCCACAACACCGACTGCACCACATCAACCCGCGCCAACAACCGCTCCGACCCCAACGCCTCCGTCAACGACCAATCCACGTAAGGCCCCAGAGCCCGCTCACACTCCGCCATCCGCCCCGCGAAGACCTCCGACTCCGCCAACAACTCCGCAGCCATCCCCACCCACTGCGACCCCTGACCGGGGAGAACCAGCACCGAACGGCCGGAAACCAGCCCTCCGCCGGACACCGCAGCCCCCTGTGACAGCGCGGTGAGGTGCTCGGCGAGGTTCTCCGTGCCCACCAGGGCCGCGCGGTGTCCCAGCGCGCTGCGGCCCGTGGCCAGGGAGAAGGCCACGTCCGCCGCGCGGACGCCCGACCCGTCCGTGATCCGGGCCGACAGCGCCGCGGCCTGGGCGCGCAGTGCTTCCGGAGTGCGTGCCGAGAGGAGCAGGGGGACGGCGGCGGGTACGGTCTCCGGTGTCCCGGACCCGTCGATGAGCTGGTCCGCGGCAGGTTTCGGGTCGGCCGGGGCCTGTTCGAGGATGACGTGGGCGTTGGTGCCACTGACGCCGAAGGAGGAGACCCCGGCCCGGCGCGGACTGCCCGTTTCGTCCCACGTACGGGCCTCGGTCAGCAACTGTCCGGCCCCCGCCGACCAGTCCACCTCAGGCGTCGGACCGTCCACGTACAGCGTCTTGGGCATCACCCCGTGCCGCAGGGCGAGTACCGACTTGATGACCCCTGCCACACCTGCGGCTGCCGAGGCGTGTCCGATGTTGGACTTCAGCGAACCGATCCAGACGGGACGGTCCACCGGCCGGTCCTGCCCGTACGTCGCCAGCAGCGCCTGCGCCTCGATCGGATCACCCAACCGGGTCCCCGTCCCGTGCGCCTCCACCACATCCACATCCGACGCCGTCAGCCCCGCGTCCGCCAGTGCCGCCCGGATCACCCGCTGCTGCGACGGACCGTTCGGCGCCGTCAGACCATTGCTCGCACCGTCCTGGTTCGTGGCCGAACCCCGCACCACCGCCAGCACCGGATGCCCATGACGCCGCGCGTCCGACAACCGCTCCACCAGCAGCATCCCCACGCCCTCCCCGAAGGCGGTCCCGTCGGCTGCCGCCGCGAAGGACTTGCAGCGGCCGTCCGGGGCGAGTCCGCCCTGTCGGCTGAACTCGACGAAGAGTTCGGGGCTGCACATCACGTTGACACCGCCGGCCAGGGCGAGGGAGCACTCGCCCGAGCGCAGCGCCCGTACCGCGAGATGCAGGGCCACCAGCGACGACGAGCACGCCGTGTCCACCGTGACGGCGGGGCCTTCCAGGCCGAAGAAGTAGGCCAGGCGTCCGGAGACGATGCTTCCCGAGTTTCCGGTGCCGAGGAACCCTTCGACGTCCTCGGGGATGTAGGGCAGCAGCCGGGCTGCGTAATCCTGCTGCATCAGACCGACGTACGTGCCGACCGGGGCGCCGCGCAGGGTGGACGGGTCGATGGCCGCGCGCTCGAAGAGTTCCCAGGTGGTCTCCAGGAGCAGCCGCTGCTGCGGGTCCATGGCCAGGGCCTCGCGCGGGGAGATGCCGAAGAACTCCGCGTCGAAGTCGGCCGCGTCGTGGAGGAAGCCGCCGTGGCGGGTGTAGGAGGTGCCGGTGCGGTCGGGATCGGGGTCGTAGAGAGTGTCCAGGCTCCAGCCCCGGTCGGTGGGGAACCCGGAGATGCCGTCGCGGCCCTCGTCCAGCATCCGCCACAGGTCCTCGGGGGAACGGACACCGCCGGGGAGACGGCAGGCCACGGAGACGATCGCGATCCGGTCGTCGTCCGCGTCCCGGTTCCGGTCGGCCGGCCGCGCGGGTACGGAGGGTGTGTAGGCCGTTGTCGTGGCGGCATTCGGGGCCCTGAGTCCGGCGCCCAGGAAGGCAGCGAGCGCCGCCGGGGTCGGGTGGTCGAACACCAGGCCTGCGGGGAGGCGCAGGCCGGTGGCGGTGTTGAGGCGGTTGCGCAGTTCCACCGAGGCCAGCGAGTCGAATCCCAGTTCGCGGAAGGCACGTCCGGGGTCGAGGGTGTCCGGGGCGGGGTGGCCGAGGACGGCTGCCGCGTGGGTGCGGACGAGTTCGACGAGCAGCCGGGTCCGTCCGCCCGCGTCGAGGGCCGCGAGGCGGTGACGCAGGGCGTTGTCATCGGCCGCCGCCTCCGCGCCCGCGGCGGCCCGGCGCGGCGGGGTGCGCGCCAGGCCGCGCAGCAGCGGTGGCAGGGTTTCGGCCGTGGCCGCAGACCGCAGGGCGGCGCTGTCGAGGCGCATCGGGACCAGGGCGGCCCGGTCCACGGTGAGCGCGGTGTCGAATAGCGCGAGTCCCCGCTCGGTGGAGAGCGGCGGCATCCCGGACCGGGCAAGGCGGCGTACGTCGTCCTCGTCCAGGTGTCCGGTGAGGACGCTGGGCTGCTCCCACAGGGTCCAGGCCAGCGACTGGCCCGCCAGTCCCGCCGCCCGGCGCCGGACGGCGAGGGCGTCGAGGAAGGCGTTGGCGGCGGCGTAGTTGGCCTGTCCGGGGCCGCCGAAGGTGCCCGCGGCCGAGGAGAAGAGTACGAAGTGGGTGAGGTCGAGGTCGCGGGTCAGTTCGTGCAGGTGGAGGGCGGCCTCGGCCTTGGGGCGCAGGACGGCGTCCACGCGTTCAGGCGTGAGCGCGGTGACGACGCCGTCGTCGAGGGCGCCCGCCGTGTGGATCACGGCGGTCAGCGGGTGGGCGGGCGGGAGGTCCGCGAGTACGGCGGCCAAGGCGTCCCGGTCGGCGGCGTCGCAGGCGACGACGGCGGTCTCGGCGCCCAACTCGGCTAGTTCGGAACGGAGTTCCTCCGCTCCGGCGGCGGCCGGGCCGCTGCGGGAGAGTAGCAGCAGGTGCCGGACGCCGTGCGCGGTGACCAGGCGGCGGGCGATGTGGGAGCCGAGTAGGCCGGTACCGCCGGTGATCAGGACCGTACCGTCCGGGTCGAAGGACGGGAGGGGCCCGGCCGCGTCGTCCGAGGGGTCCGGGGCGTTCTTGAGGACCCGGACCAGCCGGGGTACGCGGACGTCGCCGCGCACCGCGGACTCCGGTTCCCCCGAGGCTAGGGCGGCGGCGACGCCCGGGAAGGTGCCGTGTTCGTCGTCGAGGTCGAGGTCGAGCAGGGCGAAGCGCCCGGGGTGTTCGGAACGGGCCGAACGGACCAGCCCCCAGAGCGCGCTGTGCGCGGGGTTGCGTACGTCCTCCCCTTCCCCGGCTTCCCCGGCGCTGACCGCGCCCCGGGTGGCGAACACCAGGCGCGCGCCCGCGAAGCGGTCGTCGGCGAGCCAGGTCTGTACGTCGGTGAGGGCCTGGTGGACGGCCGCGCGGACCGCGGCGGCCGGTCCGGCCGCGTCCGGCTCCCCACAGACGAGCAGGACCGTTCCGGGCACCGGGGCTCCGGCGTCGACGGCGGCCTGCAGTGTGGCCAGGTCTGCGGTGCGGTGGACGGGTGCGCCGCCGGCGCGCGGGGGTGCGGTGACCCATTCCGTGGCGTAGAGGTCCTGGTGGCGGCGGCCTTGAGGCGCCCGGTCGGCGCCGAGGGCGAGCGTTCCGGCGGGCCGCAGGACCAGCGCGTCGACGGTTGCCACGGGGGCACCGGTCGCGTCGGCGACGGCGAGCGTCACCGCGTCGGGTCCGGCCGGGGCGAGCCGGACGCGGATCACCCCGGCGCCGGTGGCGTGCAGGGTGACACCGTTCCAGGAGAACGGCAGCCGTCCCCCGGGGTGGGCGTCCGCGCCGGGGGCGCCGGGCACGCCGGTGGCGTGCAGGGCCGCGTCCAGCAGGGCCGGGTGGAGGCCGAAGCGGTCGGCGTCGGGGGCGGTCACGGTGGCCTCCGCGAACAGTTCGTCGCCGCGCCGCCAGGCCGCGCGCAGGCCCTGGAAGGCGGGACCGTAGGCGAATCCGCCCGCCGCGAAGCGGTCGTACAGCCCGTCGAGGTCGAGGGGTTCGGCGTCGGGCGGCGGCCATGGCATCGGCCCGCCGGCCCCGGTGGCTTCGGCGCCGTCCTGGGCCAGGACGCCTTCGGCGTGCCGGGTCCACTCGTCGTCGAAGTCTCCGTCGGCGGTGGTGTCCGGCCGGGAGTGCAGGCTGAGCGGGCGGTGGCCCAGGGAGTCGGGAGCGCCCACGGTGAGGCGCAGTACGGTGCCGCCGTGCTCGGGCAGCACCAGGGGGGCCTCAAGGGTGAACTCCTCGACCCGGGGGCAGCCGACGCGGGCTCCGGCCTGGAGTGCGAGTTCCAGGAAGGCGGTGCCCGGGAGGAGTGCCCGGCCGCCGACGGCGTGGTCGGTGAGCCACGGATGGGTGCGGGCCGACAGTCGGCCGGTGAGGAGCAGGCCGTCGCTGTCGGCGAGGAGCACGACGGCGCCCAGCAGAGGATGGCCGGCGGGGGTCAGTCCGGCGGAGGTGACGTCGGCGGTGGGTGCGGCGCCGTCCTCCAGCCAGTACGGGGCGCGCTGGAAAGCGTAGGTGGGCAGTTCCACCCGTCCGGGGCGGCGGCCGGCGAAGACGGTGTCCCAGTCCGGGGAGACTCCGCGCAGATGGAGTTCGGCCAGCGACTCGGTGAACCGGCGCGGGCCGCCGTCGTCGCGGCGCAGGGTGCCCAGGGCGGTGGCGTCGACACCCGCGTCCTCGACGGTCTCCAGCATCCCGACGGTGAGGACCGGGTGCGGGCTGCTCTCCAGGAGGACCTGGTAGCCGTCCGCGAGCAGGGCGCGGGTGGCCTGTTCGAAGCGGACGGTCCCGCGCAGGTTCCGGTACCAGTAGTCGGCGTCGAGGACGGAGGTGTCCTCCAACAGGGCGCCGCTGACCGTGGAGTAGAAGGGGACGACGGACGGACGCGGGGTCACCCCGTCCAGCTGGGTGAGCAGTTCCGTACGGATGTCCTCGACGTGGGCGCTGTGCGAGGCGTAGTCGACGGGGACGCGCCGGCTGCGGATGTCCAGGGCCGTCGTCCGGTCGAGGAAGGCGTCGAGCGCGTCGGTGTCGCCGGAGACGACGGTGGAGGCGGGTCCGTTGACGGCGGCGACGGAGAGCCGGCCCTCCCAGGAGGCGAGGTGTTCGGTGACCTGTTCGGCGGGCAGGGCCACCGAGGCCATGCCGCCGCGTCCGGCCAGGGCGCGGATGGCCCGGCTGCGCAGGGCGACGATCCGTGCGGCGTCGTCCAGGGAGAGGGCTTCGGCGACGCACGCGGCGGCGATCTCGCCCTGGGAGTGGCCGATGACGGCGCCGGGGGTGATGCCGTGGGAGCGCCACAGTTCGGCGAGGGAGACCATGACGGCCCAGAGCACCGGCTGCACCACGTCGACGCGTTCGCCCGGCGGGGTGCCGGGGGCGCCGCGCAGGACGGCTTCCAGGGACCAGTCGACGTAGGGGGCCAGGGCAGCCTCGCACTCCGCGAAGCGGGCGGCGAAGGCGGGGGCGGAGTCGAGGAGTTCGACGGCCATGCCGGCCCATTGGGACCCCTGCCCGGGGAAGACGAGGGCGACCTGCCCGCCGGTTCCGGCAATGCCGCCGACCAGGCCGGGGACGGTGCGTCCGGCCGCCAGGGCGTCGAGGCCGTCCCGGAACTCGTCGGGGTGTGCCCCGATCAGGACCGCCCGGTGCTCGTGCGCGGCGCGGGTCGTGGCGAGGGCGTGGCCGACCTCGGCCGGGCCGGGTCCGGGGTGCGTGTCGAGGTGGTCGCGGAGCCGTGCGGCCTGGGCGCGCAGCGCTTCGACGGTGCGTCCGGAGAGCACCCATGGGAGGACGGGTGGCGGTGTGCCGTACGGGGCCGGGGTGTGCCGGGCCGTGTCCTGGCCGACGGGGGCGTCGGAGCTGCCCTGGGCGTCCGGTTCTCCGTGCTCGGCGGGGGCTCCGGGGGCGTCCGCCCGTTCTCCGTCCGCCCGTTCTTCCTCCGCCTGCTCCAGGACGACATGTCCGTTGGTACCGCTGACGCCGAACGAGGAGACCGCCGCCCGGCGCGGCCGTCCGGTCTCGGGCCAGGGGGTGTTCGCGGTGACCAGGCGTACCGCGCCCGCCGTCCAGTCGATCTGCGGGGAGGGGTCCTGCGCGTGCAGGGTGGGCGGGACGGTGCCGTGCCGCAGGGCGAGGACGGTCTTGATGACGCCGCCGACTCCGGCCGCCGCCTGGGTGTGCCCGATGTTGGACTTGAGCGAGCCGAGGAGCAGCGGCTGGCCGTCCGCGCGGTCCTGCCCGTAGGTGGCCAGCAGGGCCTGGGCCTCGATCGGGTCGCCCAGCGGGGTGCCGGTGCCGTGCGCCTCGACCACGTCCACGTCGGCGGGGGTGAGTCCCGCGTTGGCCAGGGAGTGGCGGATGACGCGCTGCTGGGCGGGGCCGTTGGGGGCGGTGAGCCTGCTGCTGGCGCCGTCCTGGTTGACGGCGGTGCCACGGATCAGGGCGAGGACCGGGTGGCCGTTGCGCCGGGCGTCGGAGAGGCGCTCCAGCAGGAGCATGCCGACGCCCTCGCCCCAGCCGGTGCCGTCGGCGGAGGCGGCGAAGGACTTGCAGCGGCCGTCCCGGGCCAGGCCGCCCTGGCGGCTCATCTCCACGAACGGGACGGGTGTCGACATGACCATCGCGCCCCCGGCCAGGGCCAGGGTGCAGTCGCCGGACCGCAGGGCCTGGGCGGCGAGGTGGATGGCGACCAGCGAGGAGGAGCAGGCGGTGTCGACGCTGACCGCCGGGCCCTCCAGGCCGAAGGTGTAGGCGACGCGGCCCGAGGCGACGCTGTCGGAGCTGCCGCTGCCGACGTACCCGGCCACGTCGTCGGGGACCTGGCGCAGCCGTACCGCGTAGTCCTGGTACATCACTCCGGCGAAGACGCCGGTCCTGCTGCCGCGCAGGGTCGCGGGGTCGATGCTGGCCCGTTCGAACGCCTCCCAGGTGGTCTCCAGGAGGAGCCGCTGCTGCGGGTCCATCGCGAGTGCTTCGCGCGGGGAGATGCCGAAGAACCCGGGGTCGAAGTGGCCGACGTCGTCGAGGAAGCCGCCCAGGGCGGTGTGGCTGGTGCCCTCGCGCAGTTGTTCCGGGTCGTCCAGGTGGTCGAGGTCCCAGCCCCGGTCGCGGGGGAATCCGGTGATGGCGTCGGTCCCGTCCGTGACCAGGCGCCAGAGGTCCTCGGGGGACCGTACGCCGCCGGGGTAGCGGCAGCTCATCGCGACGACCGCGATGGGTTCGCGGCCCGCTTCCTCCGCTTCGGTCAGGCGTCGGCGGGTGCGGTGCAGGTCCGCGGTCACGCGCTTGAGGTAGTCCCTCAGCTTGTCGTCATTCACCATCGGGAGCCGCCGTCCTGGTTCGCGTGTCGGTTCGGTGTCATGACAGGCCGAGCTCGCTGTCGATGAGGTCGAAGAGTTCGTCGTCGCTGGCGCCGTCCATGCGGTCCTCGAGGGAGTCGGCCGCCGTGCCGTCGCCTGCGGTGGCCGCCGGGTCGAGGCGCCCGAGGAGTTCCCGGAGCCGGGCGGCGAGCCGTTCGCGGTCCGCCGGGTCGTCGACGCCGCCGTCGAGTGCGCCTTCCAGGCGGTCCAGTTCGGTGAGGCCGGAGACCGGGCCGGGTGCGGCGTCGGCGACCAGTTCGGCGGCAAGGTGTGCGGCGACGGCGGCCGGGGTGGGGTGGTCGAAGAGCAGGGTGGCCGGCAGGGGGTGGCCGGTGGCGGCGCGCAGCCGGTTGCGCAGTTCCACCGCCGTCAGCGAGTCGAAGCCGACCTCCAGCAGGCCGCGTCCGGGCTCGACCTCGGCCGGGCCGCTGTGGCCGAGGACCAAGGCGGCGTGGGTGCGGACCAGGTCGAGGAGGACCCGGCCGCGCCGGGTCTCGTCGAGGGAGCCGAGGCGCTGCTTCAGCGCTTCGGGCCCGTCGGGGCCGGTGCCGGTGGCGGGGCCCGCGACGGCGCGCCGTGCGGCGGGGCGCACCAGGCCGCGCAGCAGGGCGGGGACGCCTCCGGTGACGGCCTGCGCGCGGACGGCGACGGTGTCGAGCCGCAGCGGGAGGAGCACTGGCTCGTCGAGGGTGGCGGCCGTGTCGAACAGGGCCAGTCCCTGGTCCGGTTCGAAGGCGACGATCCCGCCCCTGGCGATCCGTCGCAGGTCCGCCTCCGTGAGCCCGCCGGTCATCCCGGTGCTGTTGGCCCACAGGCCCCAGGCGAGGGAGCGGCCGGGCAGCCCGTCGGCGCGGCGCCGGTGGGCCAGGGCGTCCAGGAAGGCGTTGGCGGCGGCGTAGTTGCCCTGGCCCATGCCGCCGAAGACTCCGGCGATGGAGGAGAAGAGGACGAACTCGGAGAGGTCCAGCCCGGCGGTGAGTTCGTGCAGGTTGACGGCGGCGTCCACCTTGGGGCGCAGGACCAGGTTCAGTTGCTCGGGCGTCATGGTGGCGACGACGCCGTCGGCCAGGACGCCCGCCGCGTGGATCACCCCGGTCAGGGGATGTGCGTGAGGCAGGTCGGCCAGCAGGGCGGCCAGGGCGTCGCGGTCGGCGGCGTCGCAGGCGGTGATCTCGGCGTGCGCGCCCAGGGCGGCGAGTTCGGCGACGAGTTCCGCCGCGCCGTCGGCGGCGGGGCCGCTGCGGCTGGTCAGCAGCAGGTGCCGGACGCCGTGTTCGGCGGCCAGGTGGCGGGCGATGTGGGCGCCGATCGCGCCGGTGCCGCCGGTGATCAGGACGGTCCCGTCGCCGGACCAGCCGGGGGTGCGGCCGGGGGCGGCCAGCGGTACGTGGGCGAGCCGGGCGGTGTGGACGGCCCCGGCCCGGATCGCGAGCTGGGGCTCCCCTGATGCGAGGGCTTCGGCGAGGACGGCGGGCGGATTGTCGTGGGCGTCCAGGTCCAGCAGGACGAAACGGTCGGGGTTCTCGGTCTGGGCCGAGCGGACCAGGCCCCAGAGCGCGGCCAGGGCCGGGTCCGGGGCGTCGTCGCCGGTCACCGGCACCGCGCCCGCGGTGACCAGGACCAGCTTGGAGCCGGTCAGGCGCTCGTCGGCCAGCCAGCCGCGCAGTAGGGCGAGGACCGTGCCGAGGCCGTCGTGGACCGCGTCGCGGAGGGTGCCGGGCGGCGCGTGCGGGGCGGCCAGGACCAGCCGGGGCGGGTGCTCGCCCGCATCGAGCAGGGCGGAGAGCGCGGCGAGGTCGGTGACCGTACGGCCGGGGAGCGGCGCGGCGCCGGGCAGGGGGGTCCCGGTGCCGAGCACGGTCCAGGTCTCCGGGTCGGGGACGGTGTCCGCCGCTGCGCCGGTGCGCTCGGGCAGGGTGTGCCACTCGGGGCGGAAGAGTTCCTCGTGGTGTCCGGTGCGCGTGGCCCGGAAGCGGTCGGGCGAGACGGGCCGCAGGACGAGGGAGCGGGCCGAGACCACGGGCCGCCCGGTGGCGTCGGTCGCCCGTACGGTGACGGCGTCGCGGCCGGTGGGGGTCAGCCGCAGCCGGAGTTCGGTGGCGCCGGAGGCGTGCAGGCGCACCCCGTTCCAGGAGAACGGCAGCCAGCCCTGCGCGGGTCCTTCCAGTACGTCGAAGACCAGTGCGTGCAGGGCGGCGTCCAGCAGCGCCGGGTGCAGGCCGAACGCGGCGGCTTCCGGCCGCTGTTCCTCCGGCAGGCTCGCGACGGCGTACACCTCGTCGCCCAGCCGCCAGGCCGCGCGCAGGCCCTGGAACGCGGGGCCGTAGGCGAAGCCGCCGTCAGCGAATCGGTCGTACAGGCCGTCCGTGTCGAGGGGGACGGCTCCGGGCGGCGGCCAGGCCACGGGGTCGCCCGGGCCCGCCTGGTCGGAGCGGTCTGCCGGGCCGGGGTCCTCGGCGGGGGTGAGCAGACCGCTCGCGTGCCGGGTCCAGGGGGCGTCAGGGCCGTCGTCGGCCGCCCGGGCGTGGACACTCAGCGGGCGGGTGCCGGAGGCGTCCGGGCTGCCGACGGTGAGCTGGAGGGCGACCGCTCCGCCCGGCGGGAGCACCAGCGGTGCCTCCAGGGTCAGTTCCTCGACCTGGTCGCAGCCGACCTGGTCACCCGCGCGGACCGCGAGTTCCAGGAACGCGGTGGCGGGGAACAGCACCCCTTCGTAGACGCCGTGGTCGGCCAGCCAGGGGTGGCTGCGGGCCGAGAACCTGCCGGTGAAGAGGAAGCCGTCGGAGTCCGCGAGTTCCGTTCCGGCGCCGAGCAGCGGGTGGTCGACGGTCCGGAGTCCGGCCGCGGGCAGGTCCGCGGTGGCCGGACCGGCCGCCAGCCAGTAGCTGCCGCGCTGGAAGGCGTAGGTCGGCAGGTCGACGGCGGGGCGGGACGGACCACCGGAGTGGACGGCGCTCCAGTCCACCGGGACGCCCGCGACGTGCAGTCGGGCCAGGGCGGTGGCCGCCGCGGGTGCCTCGGGCCGGTCCTTGCGCAGCAGCGGCAGCAGCAGCAGGGGGGTGCCGGTGAGGGCGGCGGTACCGGTGCCTTCGGAGCCTCCGACGGCTGCGGTGGCTCCGGTGGCTCCGGTCAGGCAGTCCTGGCCCAGGGCGGTGAGCGCGCCATCGGGTCCGAGTTCCAGGAACGCGGTGACGCCGTCGCGTTCCAGGTGCCGCACGCCGTCCTCGAAGCGGACGGTGCCGCGCACGTGCTCCACCCAGTAGTCCGGTGAGCCGAGTTGCTCGGAGGTGGCAGGCTCGCCCGTCAGGTCGGAGATGACGGGGACGGTGGCCGCCCCCGGGACGACCTGGGCAACGACCTCGCGGAACTCGGTGAGCATGGGCTCCATGAGGGGCGAGTGGAAGGCGTGGGAGACGCGCAGCCGACGGGTCTTGCGCCCGCGCGCGGCGAGTACGGCGGCGATCTCGTCGACCGCCGCTGCGTCGCCCGATATCACGGTCGAGGCCGGGCCGTTGACCGCCGCGAGACCTACGGCGCTCTCGCGGCCCGCGAGCAGCGGCAGCACCTCCTCCTCCCCGGCGGCGAGGGCGGCCATCGCGCCGCCCTCCGGGAGGGCCTGCATCAGCCGTCCCCGCGCGACCACCAGCCGTGCGGCGTCGGGCAGGGCGAACACGCCCGCGACATGGGCGGCGGCCAGCTCGCCCACGGAGTGGCCGAGCAGCCGGTCGGGACGTACGCCCCAGTGCTCGACAAGCCGGAACAGGGCGACGCCGAGGGCGAACAGGGCGGGCTGGGTGTACTCGGTACGGTCCAGCAGACCGTGGTCCGGATCGCCGGGGCCCGCGTCGATCACCTCCCGCAGCGGGCGGTCCAGCAGCGGGTCGAGTTCCGCGCAGACCGCGTCGAAGGCGTCGGCGAAGGCCGGGAACCGCGCGTACAGGCCGGCGCCCATGCCGGTGCGCTGGCTGCCCTGGCCGGGGAAGAGGAAGGCGGTCTTCGCCGCCGGACCGGTGACACCGCTCACCAGGTCCGCCGACGGCTCTCCGGCGGCGAGCGCGGCGAGCCCCTGGAGCAGGGCCCGCCGGTCCGTGCCGGTGAGGGCGGCCCGGTACTCGAAGGTGCTGCGGTTCAGAGCCAGGGAACGGCCCAGGTCCGCGACGGCGAGGGCCGGGTGCCTCTCCACGTGCCGCAGCAGCCGGGCGGCCTGGGCGCGCAGCGCGGACGCGCTGCGGGCGGAGAGCAGCCAGGGCAGGGCGGGCGCGGTGGTGGCCGCCGGGTTCGGCGCTGGGGTGTCGGGCAGGGAGGGGCCGGAGGCGCCGGGGGTTGCGGAGGCGTCCGGGACGGTGAGGGCGCGGGGCTGAGCGGCGCCGGAGGCGTCGGGGGCGGCGGCCTGCTCCGGTTCGGATACATCGGGGTCGGCNGGGCGGTCCGGTCCCGGCCGGTTCGCATACGTCGGGGCCGAGGGACGCTCCGGTCCCTGCCCGACCGGGCAGGGCGAAGGCATCCTCCGGAGCCTGCACCGGACCGGCGGCCGAAGCCGCTTCGGTGGGCTGTTCGAGGATGGTGTGGGCGTTGGTGCCGCTGACGCCGAACGACGACACGGCGGCCCGCCGGGGGCGGCCGGTCTCCGGCCACGGGGTGTCGTCGGTGAGCAGCCGGACCGCACCTGACGACCAGTCCACGTGGGGGGTCGGCGTGTCGACGTGCAGGGTGCGTGGCAGCGCGCCGTGCCGCATGGCCTGCACCATCTTGATGATGCCGGCGACTCCGGCGGCGGCCTGGCTGTGCCCGATGTTCGACTTCAGCGACCCCAGCAACAGCGGCTCCCGCGCACCGCGTTCCCGGCCGTACGTGGCCAGCAGCGCCTGGGCTTCGATCGGGTCGCCGAGACGGGTGCCGGTGCCGTGCGCCTCCACCGCGTCGACCTCGGAGGCCGTCAGCCCGGCGTCCGCCAACGCCGCACGGATCACCCGCTGCTGGGAGGGGCCGTTGGGGGCGGTCAGGCCGTTGCTGGCGCCGTCCTGGTTGACGGCGGAGCCGCGTACGAGGGCGAGTACGGGGTGGCCGTTGCGCCGGGCGTCCGAGAGGCGTTCCAGGACGAGCAGTCCGGCGCCCTCGGCCCAGGAGGTGCCGTCGGCGGCGGCGGCGAACGGTTTGCAGCGGCCGTCCTCGGCCAGCACCCGTTGCCTGCTGAACTCCACGAACGCGCCCGGGGTGGACATCACGGTGACCCCGCCAGCGAGCGCCAGCGAGCATTCGCCGGAGCGCAGCGACCGGGCCGCGAGGTGGACCGCGACCAGCGAGGAGGAGCACGCCGTGTCGATGGTCACCGCGGGGCCTTCGAGACCGAGACTGTAGGAGATGCGCCCGGACGCCACGCTGCCCGCGCTGCCGATGCCGAGGTAGCCCTCGAACTCTTCGGAGGGTTCGGTGACGCGCGACCCGTAGTCGTGGTGGCTGCATCCGACGAAGACGCCGCTCGGGCTGCACTTGAGCGACAGCGGGTCGATGCCGGCCCGTTCGAAGGCCTCCCAGGAGAGTTCCAGCAGCAGCCGCTGCTGGGGGTCGATGGTCAGCGCCTCGCGCGGGGAGATCCCGAAGAAAGCCGGATCGAAGCGGTCGGCGTCGTGGAGGAAGCCGCCCTCCCGCGCGTAGGTGCTGCCGACCCGGTCCGGGTCGGGGTCGTAGAGGCCGTCCAGGTCCCAGCCTCGTCCGGTGGGGAAGCCGGTGATCGCGTCCTGCCCGCCCGCGACGAGCTCCCAGAGCTCCTCGGGGGTGCTGACGCCGCCGGGGTAGCGGCAGCTCATGGCGACCACGGCGATCGCCTCGTCCTCGGGCACCGCGACGGCCCCCAGCAGTTGCCGGGGGATGGCGGGCGCCTCGGTGGCGGGCGACCCCGGCAGTTCGGTGCGCAGGTGTCCGGCCAGGTCCGTGGCGGTGGGGTAGTCGAAGGCCAGGGTCACCGACAGCCTCAGGCCGGTGGCGGCGGCGAGCCGGTTGCGGAGTTCGACGGCGGTCAGCGAGTCGAAGCCGATGTCCTTGAACGCCTGGTCGGGTCCCACCGCCTCGGGCCCGGGGTGGCCGAGCACGGCGGCGACCTCGCGGCGGACCAGGTCCAGGAGCGCCCGGTCCCGTTCCGCCGGGGGCAGTGCGGCCAGCCGCAGGGCGGGCGGCTCGGCGCCGTCGGCCGTGCTCCGGGGCCCGCCCGGGGCGTCGAGCACCTCCCGTACCTCGGGCAGGTCCCCGAGGGCGGGGCTGGGCCGGAGCGCGGTGTACGCCCGGGTGAAGCGGTCCCAGGCGAAGTCCGCGACGAGGACGGCCGTGTCGTCGTGGTCGAGGGCCCGGTGCAGCGCGGCCGTGGCCGTGGCGGGGTCCATGGCGGGCAGACCGTCGCGGATCAGCCGCTCGGCGACCGCTCCGGAGGCGAGGCTGTCACCGCCCCACAGGCCCCAGGCCACCGAGGTGCCGGGCAGTCCGAGGTCGCGGCGGTGCCGGGCCAGCGCGTCGAGGTAGGCGTTGGCGGCGGCGTAACTGCCCTGGCCGGTGCCGCCGAGCGTGCCGGCGAGGGAGGAGAAGAGCACGAAGGCGGTGAGGTCGAGTTCCCGGGTGAGTTCGTCGAGGTTGCGGGCGCCGTCGAGCTTGGGGCGCAGGACCCCGGCCGCGCGTTCGGGGGTGATCGTGTCGATCACCCCGTCGTCGAGGATGCCCGCGGTGTGCAGCACGGCGCGGAGCGGGCGCTCGGCCGGAAGGCCGTCGAGCAGGTCCGCCAGCGCGTCGCGGTCTGCGACGTCACAGGCCGCGACGGTGACGGTGGCACCGAGTCCGCGCAGTTCGGCCAGGAGGTCGTCGGCCCCCGGGGCCTGGGCACCGCGTCGGCTGGTGAGCAGCAGGTGCGCGGTACCGGTACGGGCGAGCCGACGGGCGATCTGGGCGCCGAGGCCGCCGGTGCCGCCGGTGATCAGGACCGTGCCCTCGGGGGTCCAGTCGCGTGCGGGGGCGGTGCCACCGAGTCCGGCGTGGACGACCCTGCGGCCGTGGAGGCCGGTGGCGCGTACGGCCAGTTGGTCCTCTCCGTCCGGGCCCGTCAGCGCTCCGGCGAGCCGGGTCGCGGCCCGGTCGTCGAGCCGTCGCGGCAGGTCGATCAGGCCGGCCCAGCGCTGCGGGTACTCGACACCGGCGACCCCGCCGAGCCCCCAGACCAGGGCCTGGAGCGTGCTGCCGATCCGGTCGGAGCGGCCGACCGACACCGCGCCCCGGGTGGCGCACCAGAGCGGGGCGTCGGTGCCGAGGTCGCCCAGGGCCTGGAGGAGGGCGACCGTCAGGGTGAGGCCGCGGGGAAGCGCCGATCCCCCGTCGTGGGGTTCCTCGGCCAGGGCGAGCAGTGACAGGAGACCGGTGGGCGGCCCGTCGGTGCGCTCGTGGGCGTCGCGGAGGAGGGTGGCGAAGCGTGTCCGGTCGGTCGCGTCGGGGCCCGCCTCGACCAGGACGGGGGTGGCGCCGTGTCCCCGCAGGGAGTCCATGGCGAACGTGACGGCCGGGTCGTCGGCGTTTCCGGCCGGGGCGACGACGAGCCAGCTGCCGGTGAGGCGGGGGCGTTCGGGGGTGGGCAGGGCCTTCCAGGCGACCCGGTAGCGCCAGTTGTCGGCGGTCCGGTCGTCGGCCCGGCCGCGTGCCCACGCGGCGAGGGTGGGCACCAGGGAGGCGAGGGAGGACCGCAGTTCCCCGTCCTCGACCCGCAGGGTGGTGGCGAGGGCGTCCAGGTCCCCGCGGTCGACGGCGCTCCAGAAGCCGGAGTCGGCCGGGCCGGCGCCGGTCGTGGTGGTGGCGGACCGGTCGGGGGCGGTGGGCTCCAGCCAGTAGCGTTGCTGCTGGAAGGCGTACGTGGGCAGGTGCCGCGTACGGGCTCCGGTTCCGGCGAACACCGTGCCCCAGTCCACCGGCACTCCGCTCACGTGGAGTTCGGTGAGCGCGGCGAGGAAGCGGCCGGGGCCGCCCTCGGTGCGGCGCAGGGTGCCGACGACGGCTCCGTCACCGATCCCGGCCGCTTCGACGGCCTGCTGGAGCCAGACGGTGAGAGCGGGGTGGGTGCTGCACTCGACGAAGATGTGGTGTCCGTCGGCGATGAGCGCGTCGACCGCCCGTCCGAACTCCACGGGGCGGCGCAGGTTCTTGTACCAGTACGCGGCGTCCAGGCCCAGGGTGTCCATGGGGCCGCCGCTGACCGTGGAGTAGAAGGGGATGGCGGACGTCCGGGGCGTGGTGGGGCCGAGCAGGGTGAGCAGTTCCTCCCGGATCTCCTCCACCTGGGGCGAGTGGCCGGCGAAGTCCACCCCGGGGACCGGCCAGGTCAGGACGCCCTCCTCGGCGTACCGCTCGCTCAGCCGTTCCAGCGCCGCCGGGTCGCCGGAGACCGTCACCGACGTCGGCCCGTTGACGGCGGCGATGTCGAGCAGTCCGACGTGGTCGGCGAGCGCTTCGCGTACGGCTTCGGCGGGCTGCGGTACGAACAGCATGCCGCCTCGGCCGGTCAGGGCCGACAGGGCCCGGCTGCGCAGGGCGACGATGCGGGCCGCGTCGTCCAGCGAGAGCGCACCGGCCACACAGGCGGCGGCGATCTCCCCCTGGGAGTGGCCGACCACGGCGTCGGGGACGACCCCGTGCGCCCGCCACAGCTCGGCCAGCGACACCATCACGGCGAACAGCACGGGCTGCACCACGTCCACCCGGTCCAGCGGGGGCGCGTCGGGCTCCTCGCGCAGGACCGCGAGCGGCGACCAGTCCAGGTGCGGGGCGAGGGCGCGTTCACAGGCCGCGATCCGGTCGGCGAAGGCCGGGGCGTGGTCGAGCAGTTCCCGGGCCATGCCGGCCCACTGGGACCCCTGGCCGGGGAAGACGAGGACGGTCCTGGACGACCGGGCGACGGTGCCCTCGACCAGGTCGGGTGCGCGGTCGCCGGCGGCCAGCGCCGCCAGGCCACCCAGCAGGGCCGTACGGTCGTCACTGACGACGGCCGCGCGGTGCTCGAAGGCGGTCCTGGTGGTGGCCAGCGAATGGCCGATGTCGGCGGACGACAGCTCCGGATGATCCGTCAGATACGTGTGCAGCCGCTCCGCTTGGGCCTTGACCGCCTCGGCGGTCCGCCCGGACAGGACCCACGGGACGGCGGGGCGCGGGGCGCCCGCGGCCTTCTCGCCGGACTCGGCGGGGAGTTCGGGCACCGGCGCGGCCGGCGACGCGGGCGACGGAAGTGCGGCCTCGGCGGGCGGCTGCTCGATGACGACATGGGCGTTGGTGCCGCTGAGGCCGAACGAGGACACCCCGGCCCGGCGCGGCCTGCCGGTCTCCGGCCAGGGTGCGGCCTCGGTCAGCAGTTCGACGGCGCCCGCCGTCCAGTCGACGTTCGGGGACGGCCGGTCGATGTGCAGGGTCCGGGGCAGCTCGCCGTGCGCCATGGCCAGCACCATCTTGATGATGCCGCCGACCCCAGCGGCGGCCTGGGTGTGGCCGATGTTCGACTTCAGCGACCCCAGCCGCAACGGGAGGTCGGCGGGCCGGTCCTGACCGTACGTGGCCAACAGCGCGTCGGCCTCGATCGGATCACCCAGCCGGGTACCGGTGCCGTGCGCCTCTACGGCGTCCACGTCGGCGGCCGTCAGCCGGGCGTCGGCCAGCGCGTCGCGGATCACCCGTTGCTGGGCCAGGCCGCTGGGCGCGGTCAGCCCGTTGCTCGCGCCGTCCTGGTTGATGGCCGAGCCGCGCAGCACCGCGAGCACCGGGTGGCCGTTGCGGCGGGCGTCCGAAAGGCGTTCCAGGACCAGCAGGCCCACGCCCTCGGCCATGCCGAAGCCGTCGGCCGATGCAGCGAAGGACCTGCAGCGCCCGTCCTCGGCGAGCCCCCGCTGCCGGCTGAAGCCGGTGAACGACAGCGGGGTGCCCATCACCGTGGCGCCGCCCGCCAGAGCCAGCTGGCACTCGCCCGCGCGCAGCGACCGCGCGGCGAGGTGGACCGCCACCAGGGACGAGGAGCAGGCCGTGTCCACGGTCACGGCGGGCCCCTGGAGGCCGAGTTGGTAGGCGACCCTGCCGGACAGGACGCTGGTGGAGATGCCCGCGATGAACAGGCCCTCCAGCTCTTCGGGGACCTCGCTCAGGGTGCCGCCGTATCCCTGGTAGGAGGCCCCGGCGAAGACCCCGGTCGGGGTGCCTTGCAGGGTCGTCGGGTCGATACCGGCGCGCTCGATCGCCTCCCAGGACGTTTCGAGCAGCAGCCGCTGCTGCGGGTCCATGGCCAGGGCCTCACGCGGGGAGATCCCGAAGAAGGCCGGGTCGAACCGGTCAGCGTCCCGGATGAATCCGCCTGCGGCGGCGTAGCTCCTGCCGGGCCGGTCGGGGTCCGCGTCGTACAACGCTTCGAGGTCCCAGCCCCGGTCGGACGGCAGCCCGGAGACGGCGTCGCGTCCGTCCGCGACCAGGTGCCACAGGTCCTCGGGCGTGCGTACGCCACCGGGGTAGCGGCAGCTCATGGAGACGATCACGATGGGGTCGTCGTCCTCAGCGGGGGCCACGGACGGGAGCTGCCGGGCGGCGGCGGGCTCCTCGGCGGCGCCCAGCAGTCCGGTCTCCAGGTGCCGGGCGAGCGCGGTGGCCGAGGCGTAGTCGAAGACGACGGTGACCGGGAGCCGCAGGCCGGTGGCGGTGTTGAGCCGGTTGCGCATGTCCACGGCGGTCAGTGAGTCGAAGCCCAGGTCGCGGAAGGCGCGGCCGGGGGTGACCTCGTCCGGCGACCCGTGGCCGAGCACGGCGGCCGCGTGGGTCCGGACCAGGTCGACCAGCACCCGGGCCCGCTCGGCCGCGGGGAGGGGCTCGAGCCGGTCGCGCAGCGCCGAGGAGGTCTCCTCGGCCCCGCTTCCGACGGTCGCCGGTTCGGCGACCAACGCGGTGCGAACCTCCGGGAGTTCGTCGAACAGCGGGCTCGGACGGGCCGAGGTGAACACCGTCGCGAAGCGGTCCCAGTCGATGTCGGCGACCACGGTCACCGTCTCGTCGTGGTCGAGGACCTGCTGGAGTCCGGTGATCGCGACCGCCGGCGGCATGAAGAGCACGCCGTGGCCGCGCAGGTTCTCCTCCACCAGTTCGGCGGCCATCCCGGCCCCGCCCTCGGGGCTTCAGATCCCCCACACCACGGAGGTCGCGGCGAGGCCACGGCTCCTGCGGTCCTCGGCAAGGCCGTCGAGGTAGGCGTTGGCGGCGGCGTAGGCGCCGTGGACGGCGCTGCCCCACACCCCGGAGATGGAGGAGAACAGGACGAACGCGTCGAGCGTGTCCCGGTCGAAGAGCAGGTCCAGGTTCCTGGCCCCGCCCGCCTTGGCATGGAGCGTGCCAGCGAACTCGTCCACGTCGGTGTCGGGCAGGGGCACCAGGAGCCCGGCCCCCGCCGCGTGGAAGACCGTGCTGATCCGGTGGCCGTCCTGTTCGAGGCCGTCCTTCAGCGCGCGCAGGGCGTCCAGGTCACCGACGTCGCACGACGCCAAGGTGACCTGAGAGCCCAGGCCGGACAGTTCCTCGGAGAGCTCCAGCGCACCCGGCGCGTCCGCTCCGCCCCGGCTGACCAGCACCAGGTGTGCGGCGCCCCGCCGGGCCAGCCAGCGCGCGATCTGCGTGCCGATCCCGCCGGTGCCGCCGGTGATCAGCACGGTGCCACCGGGCCGCCAGTTCCGCCCCGGCACGGTGTCGCCCAGCGCGGACCGGACCAGCCGCCGGCCGTGGCAGCCGCCGGCCCGTACGGCGACCTGGTCCTCGTCCCCGGCCGCACCGGCCAGCACCCGGCACAGCCGGGGGGCGGTGTCCGCGTCCAGGACCTCCGGAAGGTCGATCAGACCGCCCCAGCGCTGCGGGAACTCCAGCGCGGCGACCCGGCCCAGCCCCCACAGCAGACTCTGCGCGGCACTGACCGCACTCCCCGTGTCCGTGGCCCCGACCGACACTCCGCCCCGGGTCGCCCACCACAGGGGCGCGTCGATCGCGGCGTCACCGAGGGACTGCACCAGGGTCAGGTTGAGGGCGGTGCCCAACGGGACGGAGGGGTGCGCGGAGTGCGGGCGCTCGTCGAGGCCCAGCAGCGACAGCACGCCTGTCACCGGGCCGGGCAGCGCGTCGAGGGAGACACGGAGCCGTTCGGCCAGCACGGCGCGGTCGGCCCCCGCCTCGGTGAGCCGTACATGGACCACCGAGACGCCGGCCTGCTCCATGACGTGGAGGATCTCCTCCGACCGGCGCGCTCCTTCCTCGGACTGACCGTCCGACGACAGGATCAGCCAGCTGCCGTCCAGCACGGGCGGGGGGCCTTCGGGCAGGGCCCGCCAGGTCACGCGGTAGCGCCAGGAGTCGGCCACCGAACGCTCGGTGCGCTCGGTGCGCCAGGTGGCGAGCGCGGGGAGCACCACGTTCAGCGGGTCCTCGGGCGCCACCCCGAGGGCCGTGGTGAACCGGTCCAGGTCACCCCCGCCCAGGGCTTCCCAGAAGTCGTCGCCCTCCGTCGGCGTCCCGGCAGGAACGCCTGCCGCCGGGCCGGTGTCCTCCAGCCAGTACGGGCGGCGCTGGAAGGGGTAGGTGGGCAGGGAGACGCCGTCCGTACGGTGCCGGGCGAACACCCGGTCCCAGTCGGGCGAGAGACCGCCCGCGTGGGCCTCTCCCAAGGAGGTCAGGAAGCGGTCGAGGCCGCTCTCGCCGCGCCGCAGCGTGCCGACGACCACGGCGGGGCCCTGCGCGGAGCCGGCGGTGTCGGCCCGGTCGGCGGTCTGCTGGACACCGAAGGTGAGCACGGGGTGCGGGCCGGCCTCGACGAAGAACCGGAAGCCCTCCCCCAACAGCGCCTCCGTCGCCTTCCCGAACTCGACGGTCTCCCGCAGATTCCGGTACCAGTACTCCGCGTCCAAGCCCTTCGTGTCCAGCCAGCCACCCGTCACCGTCGAGAAGAACGGCACCGCACCGGAACGAGGTGTGATGCCTTCCAGGTCGGAGAGCAACTGCTCGCGGATCTCCTCCACATGCGAGGAGTGCGACGCGTAATCCACCTCGACCGACCGCGCCCGTACGCCTTCCCCCAGCAACTCGTCCACCAGTGCCGTGACAGCGTCCGCGTCACCGGAAACCACCGTCGACAACGGGCCGTTGACCGCCGCGACCGACAACCGACCACCCCACCCGGACAGACGCTCCCGCACCACATCCACCCGCAACGGCACCGACGCCATACCGCCGCGCCCCGCCAACACCCCCACCGCACGGGAACGCAACGCCACCACACGCGCCCCGTCGTCCAGGCTCAACCCACCCGCCACACAGGCAGCCGCCACCTCACCCTGCGAATGACCCACCACACCATCCACGGCCACACCGAACGAACGCCACACCTCCGCCAACGACACCATCACCGCCCACAACACCGGCTGCACCACATCAACCCGCGCCA